>NZ_JANLOH010000053.1:0-209966 GCF_025466155.1 Pseudomonas sp. 13B_2.1_Bac1
GGGGCGCCCCCCCCCCCCCCGCCCCCCCCCCCCCCCCCCCCCCCCCCCCCCCGCCCCCCCCCCCCCCCCCCCCCCCCCCCCCCCCCCCCCACATGGGGGGTGTGGTCTTTCAGTTAGAGGGGATAGTTCTTCAGTTCCCGGGCAATCACCATCCGCTGTATCTCGCTGGTCCCTTCGTAAATCTGCGTGATCCGCGCATCGCGGTAGTAGCGTTCCACGGGATAATCTTCCAGATACCCATACCCACCGTGAATCTGCATCGCCGAGGAGCAGACCTTTTCGGCCATTTCCGAGGCGAACAGCTTGGCCTGGGAGGCTTCCGACAGGCACGGTTTGCCGGCCGAGCGCAGGCGCGCGGCGTGCAGGATCAACAAGCGCGCGGCATTCAGGCGGGTTTGCATGTCGGCCAGCAGATTCGCCACGCTCTGGTGCTCGATGATTGCCTTGTCGAACTGCACGCGGTCGCGGGCGTAGACCAGCGCAGCTTCAAACGCCGCGCGGGCGATGCCCAGGGCCTGGGCGGCAATGCCGATGCGGCCGCCTTCCAGGTTCGACAGTGCAATCGCCAGGCCTTTGCCGCGCTCACCCAGCAGGTTGGCCTCCGGCACGCTGCATTGGTTGAGGGTGACGGCGCAAGTGTCCGAGGCGCGAATGCCCATCTTGTGTTCGGTACGGTCGACGACAAAGCCTGGGGTGTCGGTGGGCACCAGGAATGCGGAGATACCTTTCTTGCCCAATTGCGGGTCGGTCACGGCGAACACAATAGCGAGCTTGGCGCGCTTGCCGTTGCTGACAAATTGCTTGGCACCACTGATCACCCATTGGCCATCGCGCAACTCGGCGCGGGTGCGCAGGTTGTGCGCTTCGGAACCGGCCTGCGGTTCGGTGAGACAGAAGCAACCGATTGCCTGGCCACTGGCGAGGTCGGCCAGCCAGGTCTGTTTCTGTTCCTGTGTGCCGTAGTTGAGAATGGGCCCGCAACCGACTGAATTGTGGATACTCATCAGCGCGCCGGTGGCGCCGTCGCCGGCGGAAATTTCCTCGACCGCCAAGGCATATGCGACGTAGTCGACATAAGTGCCACCCCATTCTTCAGGGACCACCATGCCCAGCAGCCCGAGTTCGCCCATCTTCGCGACCAGGGCATCGTCGATCCAGCCGGCTTTCTCCCAGGCCTGGGCATGGGGGGCGATTTCGCCACGGGCAAAGTCACGCGCCATGTCGCGAATCATCACTTGTTCTTCAGTGTATTCAATATCTTGCATGGCTTAGTTCGCAACCTTCTCGAAGTGATGGAAGAAGCTCTCGACATGGGTGTTGTCCAGGCCGTGCAGCGTCGGTGGATTCCAACGCGGGGCCTTGTCCTTGTCGATGATCAGCGCACGAACGCCTTCGATGAGGTCGCCGCGTTCAAACCACTGGCGGTCAAGGTGCAGTTCCAGGGCAAAGCAGCGTTCCAGCGGCAGGCGCCGGCCGCGACGCAGCATTTCCAGGGTCACGGCCATGGCCAGCGGCGAGCGGGTGTGCATCAGTTGGGCGGTAGTGAGCGCCCATTCATGGCTGTCGGCGACCGTCACCTGCTGCAATTGCTCGACGATACTCGGTATATCCGGCAGGCCGAAGAAATGGTCGATGGCCGGGCGCAAGGCGGCCAGCGGCGCGTCGGGCAACTGTTGCACGGCGAGTTTGGCCAGTACGCCCTGCAGGTCCTTGAGCGGCGACTCGTGCCATTGCAGGCGGTCGAGCTTGTGGTCGAGGTCGGCCAGCTTCGCGCTGTCCAGGTACCAATCGGCGAGGCCGCAGTAGAGGGCGTCGGCGGCGCGAATCTGCACGCCGGTGACGCCGAGGTAAATCCCCAGCTCGCCGGGAATGCGCGGCAAGAAGTAGCTGCCGCCAACGTCCGGGAAGTAACCGATTGCCACTTCCGGCATGGCCAGGCGGCTGCGCTCGGTGACCACGCGCAAATCCGCGCCCTGCACCAGGCCCATGCCGCCGCCGAGGACAAACCCGTCCATCAACGCGAGGACGGGTTTGCGGTAATGGTGGATCGCCAGGTCCAGCGCGTATTCCTCGACGAAGAAATCTTCGTGCAGGGTGTCGCCGCTTTTGAAGCTGTCGTAGAGGGAGCGAATATCACCGCCGGCGCAAAAGGCTTTTTCGCCGGCGCCGCGCAGCACCACGGCATGCACCTGCGGATCGTCGGCCCACGCCTGCAGCTGGCGGGCGAGGCTGCGGACCATGTCCAGGGTGATGGCGTTGAGGCCGGCAGGGCGGTTGAGGGTAAGGTGGCCGATGTGGTTGCGCACTTCGGCCAGGACGTCGTCTTGAAGGATATCGGCGCTGCTTGCTTGGTTTGAAACCTGAGCAGTCATCTGTAACTCCCTGCTTTTATTGTTCTTTATCAAGAGGTTCAGCGAAGAACCATCTCGCGATCGTACCAGTGCAAATTTGCCCAGTACAACCTTCAATCATGCAGGTCGTTTTTGCATTTATGCAGCAGGCCGCGTGTCTGCGTCAGGGGATGCGGCTGGCCAGGACTTCACCAATACTGCGGCGCCGCGCGTGGGTTTCGGCGGCGTGGATCAACTGTTCCAACTCGCTGGGGGCGACATCGTAGAACTGCTCCATGTCGGCCAGCGCGAGCTTCAGGTCGGCAGCGGTAATGGCCGGGTCTTGAGCGGCCCGGGTGTCTGGCAGGACCACCGCGGGAGCCTCGACCGCACCCTTGGGGTAGCGAGTGCGCGTGGCATTGTTGTAGGCCAGTGCACAGGCGAGCAGGGCGCCGGCACCCAGCAGCACCGCGCCCATCTCATGCCAGCCGAGGGCGGCCGAGGCCGGGTCGGCCAGTACCAGGGTCATGGCCAGGCCACCGGCAGGTGGATGCAGGCAGCGCAGCCAGCACATCAACACCACCGTCATGCCTGCCGCCAGGCAGGCACCGCCCAGGGTGCGCCCAAGGACGCGGGCCACCAGCAAGGCCACCACGCCGGCACACAGGTAGCTGCCGATGATCGACCAGGGTTGCGCGAGCGCGCCGGATGAGACCGCAAACAACAACACCGCCGAGGCCCCGAGTGGGCCCAGCAGGTGCAGGGCCACGTCCATGCCAAACACTTGGGCACATAACCACACGCTGAACAGCGTGCCGAGCGCCATGCCGATAGCGGCACGACTCCATTCAGTGGGACGGGTATTGATAGCAGCAGGGAACCAGCGAGCGAGCATTGACAGGCATTCCATAAACGACAGGCAAAAAAAAGGCTTGTCTGGTTGCCCGGAAAAGCCCTTTGAAAGTTCCAACATTGGGGGAAGGAACCTGTGCAGTGTGCCGTGCCTGTCGACACCGCGCCAATGCATATTAATGCAGGTTGAATCCAAAAATAATGCAGTTAAATCAGACTGCCACGCTTACACAAGAGGGACCTGCACACTGAGCTTGCCCAGGACACGATCGTCGGTCTCGTCGTTGAACAAGCGTTTTCGCAGATCCGCCTGCAGCCCGGTATCACTGGCAAGTGGGCCCTTGAGCGCTACCAGCGCGTCGCGTAATTCCATCAGCCGCTCCAGGGGCGGGACCGGCAAATAGCCAACGCGAACGAGATCGGGCTCCGGGGTCGCGTAGACGCCCGGCGAAACATCATCTGACACGGCATTGTCCTCTTATTGGATAGGCTGCGGCATACACCGCGGGCCTACAGCTTCCTTGTTGTTATGCATGACCCGTGGCGGTAAATGATTACCACACATGGCATTCGAGTTTACCGTTGGGTTTCGGACGCAGGGAAGGGCAATGGTCGCAGCAATTACGCATAGCTGCGTAGGAGTTTTCTGCGTCGGGAGCCCCGACGCAGAGCACTCAAGGGGGTGGGGCCTGGGCCAGGTGCAGCAGCACGTAGGGGTTGCGGTCGAACTCACCGCTCAGGGTCGGCGTGAGGGCGCGAAAGCGCGGGTCTTTCAACCCTTCGAAATCCGCCTCGCTCATCACCAGCCAGGCCGGCCCTTGTATCGGGTTAAGGTCAGCAGGGTTCTGGGTGAACAACGGGACTTGGTCGCAATCAAGGTTGACCATGTATTTGATGGCCTTGGCGTCTTTACCCAGGCCGTGCAATACCACGGGTGCGCGCTGCTGCATGACCTGCTCGTGCACCTGCAGGGTAAACGTGCGGGTGTCGTAGAGGCTGCGCTCTAGCGGCTCGACCACGCCGATATAGCTGGCCCACACCGCCAGTACACCGGCCAACGCCGGGCCGAGCGGGCGCAGTTGCGCCTTGAACAACGCCAGCAAAGCCAAGACCTGCAGCGCGCCCAGCAGGCCAAACATGGGTCCCAGATGCTCCAGCTGCTGCGGATAACGAGTGCGTGCGAACAACAACCCGGCGATCAGCAGCGTCGGAAGCAACGTCCAAATGCCCAGCATCAGCCTGCGCAACCCGGCAAACAGCCGATCCTCGGCAACCTGGAACGGATAGGCCGCAATGATTGCCGCCATGGGCAACATCGGCAGCACATAGCGCGCCTTTTTCGCCTGTGGGATCGACAGGCCAAGCATCACCAGCAGGCCGGCGGCCGCGCAGTACAGCACCAATTGCAAGGCCGGCTCCGGCGTACGCCGGCCGCCGAGGGCGATTGCCAGCAGCACCAGCAGCGCCACGGGATAGGCCATGGCGTAATTGCCCAGCGAACTGGTGAAGTAATACAGCACGCCGCTGGAGCCTTCGCTGCCGTCCATGCGCCCCAGGAACTGCATGCGGATCACGTCCTGCATGAAGCTTTCACCGCCGCTGAGCTTGGCCATCAGCAACAGCAGGCCGACACACGCCACCAACAGCGCCAGCGCCAGCAAGCCAAAACTGAACAACTGTCGCCATTGCCGATTGATCAGGTAGTAGCTGCACAGCACGCCGGTGGGTATCACCAGGCCAATCGGCCCGCGAATCGCAAAGCCGAGGATCAGCAGCAGGTACAGCCAGTGCAAGCGCTTGCCAGCACCGAAGTGGTCATGCGCGTAACCCAGGTAGAACACCGCCAGGGCAATTGCAGCGAGCATCTGGTCGAGGGATACCGAGCGGGTTTCACTGATGAAGGTACTGCTGAGCAGCAATACCGCGATGCTCAGCAGGCCCCAGTGCCGGGAGTAGGGCGCCGTGAGGCGATACACCAGCACCACGATCGCTGCCGAGGCCAGCGCCGTGGGCAACCAGGCCGTGAGGCTGGTGACCTGGCCCAGGGGCAACGACAGCAACCAGGTCAGCAGCGTCGAGGTGGCCAGGTAATCCGCATACGGCTGCCCGTAGGTGGTCGGGAAAAAGCCCGGCCCGTGGCGCAGCATCTCCTGGGCAAAAACCACGAAGCGCGAGTCGAAGCCGATAATCGCCTGGTGCCAGCTGCCAGCGATGAATAACGCCAGCGCCAGCAACCCCAGCAGCAGGGATTGGCGGCGAATCGTCGGGCTCAGCAGGGACGGTTGAGCTTTGTTCACGTATCAGGCTTCCACGACCTGTGGCACCCACTGTTGCTGCGGAATCGGCAACTGGCACGAGTCGCCACGGCCCATCGGGAAGTACTGGAAGCCTTTGCGCGCCAGGCGCTCGCCGTCATACAGGTTGCGGCCGTCGAAGATCACCGGGGTTTTCAGGCGCTGGTGAATCAGGTCGAAGTCCGGTGCCTTGAACTGCTGCCATTCGGTGCAGACGATCAGCGCATCGGCGCCGCTCAAGGTCGACTCCGGGGTGCCCATCAGCATCAGGCGCGGGTCATCGCCGTAGATACGCTGGGTTTCCTGCATGGCTTCCGGGTCGAACGCGCGTACGTTGGCGCCGGCGGCCCACAGGGCTTCCATCAATACACGGCTGGGGGCGTCGCGCATGTCGTCGGTGTTCGGTTTGAACGCCAGGCCCCAAAGGGCAAAGGTCTTGCCGCGCAGGTTGCCCTTGAAGAACGCATTGATACGCTCGAACAGCTTGCTCTTCTGGCGCTGGTTGATCGCTTCCACGGCTTCCAACAGGTCACTGGAGCAGTTGGCCTGCTTGGCACTGTGGATCAGCGCGCGCATGTCCTTGGGGAAGCACGAGCCACCGTAGCCGCAGCCAGGGTAGATAAAGTGGTAGCCAATGCGCGAGTCAGCGCCGATGCCCAGGCGTACAGCTTCGATATCCGCGCCCAAGTGTTCGGCCAGCTCGGCGATCTGGTTGATAAAGCTGATCTTGGTCGCCAGCATGCAGTTGGCGGCGTACTTGGTCAGCTCGGCGCTGCGCAGGTCCATGAAGATGATGCGGTCATGGTTGCGGTTGAACGGCGCGTACAGGTCGCGCATCACGTCGCGCACTTCTTCGCGCTCGCAGCCGATGATGATGCGATCCGGGCGGCGGCAGTCGGCCACGGCCGAGCCTTCCTTGAGAAATTCCGGGTTGGAGACGATATCGAACTCCAGGTGCCGGCCAGCCAGGTGCAGGGCCTTCTCGATGTGCGCGCGCAGGGTGTCGCCGGTGCCCACCGGCACGGTGGATTTTTCCACCAGGATCACCGGCTCGATACGGTGGCGGGCCACGGCATCACCTACCGACAGCACGTATTTCAGGTCGGCCGAGCCGTCTTCATCCGACGGTGTGCCCACGGCAATGAACAGCACTTCGCCGTGTTCGACGGCCAGCTTTTCATCAAAGGTGAAGTGCAGGCGCCCGCTCTCCAGGTTCTCCTTGACCATCGCGGCCAGCCCCGGCTCGAAGATGCTCACATGGCCTTGCTGCAACAGCTTGACCTTGTTTTGATCGACGTCCATGCAGATGACGTCGTGACCGACTTCGGCCAATACGGTGGCCTGCACCAGACCGACGTAACCACTACCAAATACACTGATTTTCATGGGGCATTCCTGGGACTTGTAGCGCTAGCACGGCGAGAGTTGATAACCAGCACACCGAGGATGACCAAGGCCACCCCCAGGGTTTTTGAAATCGAAAAGTGTTCGTTGAAGACCGGCAGGCTGGCCGCCAGCAGGTACACCAGCGCGTAGCTGATGCTCAGCAGCGAATAGGCCCGGCCCAACGGCAGGTGTTTGAGCGCGCCGAGCCAGCAGAGCATCGACAGCGCATAGGCGAGGATCGCCAGCAGCACCACAGCCAGGGCGCCGAGGTCGATCTGCGCCGTCAGCCATTCGTTGGGCAGCGGCAGGCGCGTCATGCTCCAGCGCATGCCCAGCTGGGCCGCGCTGACCAGTGCGACGCTGCCCAGGGCCAGGGCAAACCCCTGGACCCGGCTCATACGTGACGCCCCAGCAGCACGACGCCGCCGATCACCAGCGCCACGCCCAGCCAGTGACGGCCATCGATGTGTTCATGGAACACAAAACGCGCCATCAGCGTGACCAAGACAAAATTCAGGCTGAGCATCGGGTAGGCGATGCCGACCTCCAGGCGCTGCAGTACCAGCAGCCACACCAGCAGGCCCAGGCCCAGGCACACCAACGCCGCCCACAGCCACGGCGAGCGCAGTTTCAGCGCCCAGCCGTCCGGCAGGTCACGCCAGCTTTCCACGGCGAACTTTTGCGAGACCTGGCCCATGCAGGTCAGCAGGCAGGCGGCCAATAGCAGGAGCAGAGTGATCACGGCTGCACCTGCGGGAAGATCAGAATCACGATATTGCCTTGCTCATAACGCTCGCCGTCGGTGGGCAGCAGCGCCACTTCGGCGATTTCATCGTCGCCTTTGACGCGCATCACCACACCCACCGGCCCTTGTTTGCGCGCCTCGCTCATCCATTGCTGGACCTGGCGGGTGTCGACCTTGTGATGCCCGGCATCCGGGTAGGCCAGGCCGTATTTCACTTCTCCGACCGTGTTGTACAGCGTCACATCCGGGCGCTGCAGGCGCCACGCCAGGGCCGATGCCGCGCCGAGGTCGTTGCTGAGCAACGCCGTGGCCGGGCGCAGTGCCTGCAGGTGATCGATGATGAATTGATCCGGGGTCTTGTTGTAGACCACCGAATGCGGCAGTGCGGCCGGCAGCAGGGCGACCATCAGCCAACTGCCGATCACCGGCGCGGCCCACAGGTGCAATGGCCGTGCAGCCTGCAGCAGGTTGACCAGGATCCAGCCGAACAGGAAGACAAACACCAGCACCAGGCTGAAGGTTTCCTGGCCATGTTCGTACAGCGGCTTTTTCAGTTGGAACCAGCTCAGGGCGAGCAATACCACCACACCGAGAACCAGGTTCAGCCAGCCGTTGAGGCGCAACGCGCGACCGCGGCCCTGGGCCAATTTATCCGCCAGGGTGTTGCCCATCAGCAAGGCCAGCGGCAGCAGGCACGGCATGATGTAGGAGGGCAGCTTGCCTTTGGCCAGGCTGAAGAAGGCCAGGGGCATCAGCAGCCACAGCAACACAAAGCCGATCTTCGCCGTGCGCTTGTCTTGCCACGCCTGCTTGAGGGTGGACGGCAGCAGGGCGACCCACGGCAGCGAGAACGCCACCAGCAGCGGCAAGTAATACCAGAACGGTTCGGCATGCTGGGCGTCGTCGCCGGCAAAGCGCTGGATATGCTCGTGCCAGAAGAAGAAATTCCAGTAGTCCGGTTCCTGCAGGTGCACGGCCAATGCCCACGGCACGCTGACCACAATCGCCACCGCTACGGCCACCAGGCCATAACCCAGCAGTTCGCGAAAACGCTTCTGCCAGATTGCGTAGGGCAGGGCGATCAACACCGGCAACAGCCAGGCCAGGAACCCCTTGGTCATGAAGCCCATGCCACATGCCAGGCCCAGCACTGCCCAGGACCACAACCGGCCGCTGCGTGTGATGCTGTCGAAGCAAAACCACAGGGCCACACCGGTGAGGTTGACCCAGAAGGTGAACTGCGGATCCAGGTTGGCATAGCCTCCCAGGGCCGCGACGCTGACAAAGCTCATGTACAGCACGGTGCTGATCAGGCTTTTTTGCGGGTCATTCCACAACCGGCGTGACACCAGGTACACCAGCAGGATGCTCAGGCCGGTGCTCAATGCCGACGCAAAGCGCACGCCGAATAGGTTCTGCCCGAAGATCGCCTGGCCCAGCGCGATCATCCAGTAACCGGCCGCAGGCTTTTCGAAATAGCGAATACCCATGAAGTGCGGCGACGCCCATTTGCCGGTCAGCAGCATTTCCTGGCTGATCTGCGCATAGCGGGTTTCATCCGGAATCCACAGGCCGTGGGTGGCCAGCGGCAGCAGATAGAACACGCCGAACGCCAACAGGAGCAGGGGCAGGGCCCAACGGCGGATCATGCCTGTTGCACTCCGAGCCAACCCTCACGGCCGCTCAGGGCGCCGCGCACCAGCTGTTGCTGGGGCAGGGTGGTGACATCGGCAGGCAGCAACTCGCCCAGCGGTTGGAAATCGATGCCGCGCTGCCCTGCCTGGGCCAGCAACTGGCGAAAATCATTGGCCATCAGAATCCCTTCTACTTCTGCGTGGATGGTGTAGACGTTGAGCTTCGACTCCGCGAAGCGCTCGAGGATGTAGCTATTGAAATCCTTGGCAGCCACCACCGGCCCGACGACTTCGTCGAAGGTCGGCAGGTCGACCGGAATCTGTGGGGTGCCCGCGCTGCCATCGGCCAAGGTTGGCCTGAACAGGCTGGTGCCCCGACAATCACTGTTGTAGCGGAAGTTGAACCCTTGCTTGGCCTGCACCACGCGTTCATCGGCGCGCCAACCGGCGGCCGCGGAACAGTCGATGCGTTCACCCAGGATATCGCTCAGGGTGTCGACGCCGCGCCGAATCTGCTCGACCAGCTGCGCGTCGCTCCAGCGCCCGGTGTTGGCCTGCCAGCCATGGTGATCCCAGGCATGCAGGCCGACTTCATGGCCGGCAGCCTTGGCCTGGCGCATCAAATGCCCCAGGTCACGGCCGATCGGTTTGCCCGGCCAGGCAGTGCCGGCGAGCAAAATATCCCAGCCATACAGGCCGGCAGCGTTGGAACGCAGCATCTTCCACAGGAACTGCGGGCGGATCAGGCGCCACAAGTGGCGCCCCATGTTGTCCGGCCCGACACTGAAGAAGAACGTCGCCTTGACCCCGGCTTCATCCAGGGATTCGAGCAGCCGCGGCACCCCTTCACGGGTCCCACGGTAGGTGTCGACGTCAATGCGCAAGCCTGCCTTCATTACTTCTTGTCCGCGATTTCGAGCATGGCTTCACGCAGGAAGAAGTCCAGGGTGTTGCCGATGGTCTCGCTCATCTCCACGGTCGGCTCCCAGTTCAGCAGGCGCTTGGCATTTTCGATGCTTGGCTTGCGGTGTGCCACGTCCTGGTAACCGGTGCCGTAGAACGCCTTGCTCTCGACGTCGCGGAAACCGGCGAACGGCGGGAAGTTGCCGCGCAACGGATGCGCTTCGAACTGACGCAGCAGCTCTTCGCCCAGCTGGCGGATGCTCGCTTCGTTTTCCGGGTTGCCGATGTTGATGATCTGGCCGTTGCAGACATCGTTGTCGTTATCAATGATGCGCGCCAGGGCTTCGATGCCGTCGGCGATGTCAGTGAAGCAACGCTTTTGCTCGCCGCCGTCGAACAGGCGGATCGGCGTGCCTTCCACCAGGTTGAGGATCAACTGGGTGATCGCGCGGGAGCTGCCGATACGAGCCGAATCCAGGCGGTCCAGGCGCGGGCCCATCCAGTTGAAGGGACGGAACAGTGTGAAGTTCAGGCCTTTGGCGCCGTAGGCCCAGATCACGCGGTCGAGCAGTTGCTTGGAGACCGAGTAGATCCAGCGCTGCTTGTTGACCGGGCCGACCACCAGGTTGGAGGTGTCTTCGTCGAAGTACTGGTCCTGGCACATGCCATAGACTTCGGAGGTCGACGGGAAGATCACGCGCTTGTTGTACTTGACGCAGTAGCGCACCAGCTTGAGGTTTTCCTCGAAGTCCAGCTCGAACACGCGCAGCGGGTTACGCGTGTATTCGATTGGCGTGGCGATGGCCACCAGCGGCAGGACCACGTCGCACTTCTTGATGTGGTACTCGATCCACTCGGTGTGGATGCTGATGTCGCCTTCCACGTAGTGGAAGTTCGGGTGGCTGCGCAGGCGCTCGATGGCGTCGGAGCCGATGTCCAGGCCGTAGACTTCGTAGCGGTCGTCACGCAGCAGGCGCTCGGACAGGTGGTTACCGATAAAGCCGTTCACACCGAGGATCAGCACGCGGGTACGGCGCGGCTTGCGGCCGGACTCGGCGCCACGCAGCACGGAGCCGTCGACCAGGCCGAGTTCATTGGCCAGGGATGGGCCGGCCAGGTACAGGCCGTTGTCATTGCGCTGGCCGAACTTGACCACCAGCGAGTCTTCACCACAGGCGATGCGCAGCGGGTTGACGCTGATCACGCGGCCCGGCGCCAGGCCTTCATTGCCCTTCACCACCTCGGCCTGCCAGACGATCAGCTTGTGCTCGCCCACGGCGCAGAAGGCGCCCGGGTACGGTTGGGTCACGGCGCGAACCAGGTTGAACAGCTCTTCAGCCGGCTTTTTCCACTCCAGCTTGCCGTCAGCAGCGGTGCGACGACCGAAGTAGGTGGCCTGACTTTCGTCCTGGGCGGTTTCAGTCAGCTTGCCAGCGGCCAGTTGCGGCAGGGCGTCACGCAGCAGGTTGCTGGCGGCGTCGCGCAGTTTGGCGTGCAGGGTCAGGCCGGTGTCGGTGCGCTCGATGGCGACCTTCTGCTGGGCCAGGATCGCGCCGGCATCGGCACGCTTGACCATGCGGTGCAGGGTCACGCCGGTTTCGGTTTCGCCTTTCACCAGCACCCAGTTGGCCGGTGCACGGCCACGGTATTTGGGCAACAGCGAACCGTGCAGGTTGAACGCGCCTTTGCTGGCGGTGGCCAACAGGGCTTCGCTCAGCAGGTTGCGGTAGTAGAAGGAGAAGATGAAGTCCGGCTTGAGCTTGGCAATACGCTCGATCCACAGCGGGTGGTTGGCGTCTTCCGGCGCGTGCACTGGAATGCCGTTACGGGCGCACAACTGCGCGACGGAACCGTAGAAGTTGTTTTCCTTGGGGTCGTCGGCATGGGTAAACACGGCAGCAATGTCGTAGCCGGCAGCCAGCAGGGCTTCAATGCCTGCACAGCCAATATCGTGGTAAGCGAAGACAACGGCGTTTGAATTCATGACGAAACCTGATCGGAAGGAGAAGTAGAAGTGGTATGGGAAGACACCAGGCCGTCGACGACGACCACGGGTGCCGGTGCTGCAGGTTGGTTGCGCAGCACTTTTTCAATGAAGAACCGGGGGCGGGCACGCACGTCGCTGTACATGCGGCCCAGGTATTCACCCAGCAGGCCCATGCCGATGAACTGGCCACCAGTGAACACGAACAGCACGGCGAACAACACGAACAGGCCATCACCGGCCCAGTCGGCACCGAATGCCAGGCGCATGACGATCAACGCGAAGGCGAAAAAAACGCCCAGTGCCGCCAGGCTGAAGCCGACGATGGACAGCAGCCGCAGCGGGGTGGTGGTCATGCAGGTCAGCAGGTCGAACATCAGGCTGATCAGGCGCATGGCGCTGTATTTGGATTCGCCGTGCTCGCGCTCGGCGTGGTGCACCAGGATCTCGGTGGTGTGGCGGGCAAAGCCGTTGGCCAGGATCGGAATGAAGGTGCTGCGCTCGCGGCAGGCAAGCATGGCGTCGACGATGGTGCGCCGGTAAGCGCGCAGCATGCAGCCGTAGTCGGTCATGGCCACGCCGGTGGAGCGTTGCACCGCCAGGTTGATCAGGCGCGACGGCCAGCGGCGAAAGGCCGAGTCCTGGCGATTGTTGCGCACGGTGGCGACCACGTCGTAGCCCAGCGCGGCTTGTTCGACCAGGCGCGGGATTTCTTCGGGTGGGTTCTGCAGGTCGGCGTCGAGGGTAATCACCACCTCGCCCCGGCACTGCTCGAAACCGGCCATGATTGCGGCGTGCTGGCCGTAGTTGCGGTTGAGGATCACCGCGACCACCTTGCTGCCGTCTACGGCGGCAGCGTCTTCCAGCAGTTGGGCCGAATTGTCGCGGCTACCGTCATCCACCAGGATGATTTCGTATTCGTAGGCCAGTTGCTGGCACGCTGCGGTGGTGCGACGCAGCAGTTCAGGCAGGCTTTCTTGTTCGTTGTAGACCGGGATGACGATCGACACGCAATGAATAGGGTAGGGTTTCAAAGATTCATGACCTCGGGGGTTAGCGCAACTTGGAGCGTGAAAACATCAATAAACACTGGGCAAACGTCTAGACCGTAGAAGTAGGGACGGTGCTAAAGGTGAAGCGTAATCAACAGGTTAGACGGCGTTGCGCAATTTGCTATTAAGTTTCACGTTCAAGATTAAGCGCAAAAATGTTGAACAGATATGAAAGGCGGATGAAAAACTCGTTTATTTGACAGGTAGACAGCTAGGGTTCAGCTAGACATCCACGGCGTTGTCCATTGAATTGGCTGGCGAAATAGGAACGGCCGCGCAGGTGTTTGGTTCAACGCAAACGTGCGTCCTGTGCGTTGGCACTTTATTCAAGAATCTTCTCTGCAATGCGCCCCAAGTGCCGGTAAAGTAAGCCGTCTCTTGCCAGGGTGATCGGATGAATAGCGTGCAGCTTTTACGCGGCCAGTTGCGGCCAGTGTTGATGGGATTGTTGATGACCGTGGCGTGCGTCACCACGGTGCGCGCCGACGACGGCGTGGCGCTGACCAGCATCGACCAGGTGCCGGACGGGGTGGAAGTGCGCGGCAAGCAGATCGCCGCGTATACCTGGGAGGATCGCCAGGGCAAGAACCTGCTGGTGCTCGCCGAGCAAGTCAGCGAGCGCGACGATGACGGGACTCAGTCGGCCTTCGTCTACGCGGCTCAGTACCTGATCGATGGCAATCGCCCCAAACGCGTGTGGATGCTCTACGACGACGTGCAGCACTGCGAATTCGATGCCGCCCTGCGCTTCGACAGGGAGGCGACCAAGGTCACCGACCTTACCGGCGATGGCATCACCCAGGCGACCGTGGGTTACTCGCGCACCTGCACCAGCGACGTCAGCCCCAATGAATTCAAGTTGATCATGCACGTGGGCAAGTCGCAGAAGTACCGCCTGCGCGGTGTCGACCGGGTCGGCGCCAGTTGGTGGGATGAAGAAGCGGGCGCCCTGCGCGGCATGCCGTTGCCCAAGGATTGCAGCGTGGCCGGCCAGCAGGCATTGGTCAGCCAATACAAGGAGCAAGGCACCGAGTTGCCCTTGCCGGGCTGCTATGGCGATGAGAAGGATTTTGCCAAGGCCCCTGAGGCGTACCTGACCTTTATGCGTCAGCACTGGTTCGCGCTGATGCAGAAGCAGGACACGGATTGGAGCCAGGCCCAGACCCAACCGCAAGACCCCACCGAGGATGACGACAGCGCCCCGTGATGTGGTGCGAGGGCTCCTGCTGGGGTAGACTCAGGCCTCGCCAATTCACTAAATACCTCGATTAAACAATGGCTTGTTCGAGGTATTTAATCCAAAGGCTGATCTACCTTGACTGAGTCTATCCGCAACCCGCTGACCCTTTACCTCACCCGCCTGGCGCCCTCCAGCCAACTGACCATGCGCTACGTGCTGCAGGACGCCGCCGACCGCCTGGGCTTCGAGGACATCAACCTCGAAGACATCGACTGGCACCTGCTGCAGCCTGAACACGTGATCGCCCTGGTCGCCGCCTTGCGTGAGGACGGCTACGCGCCCAACACCTCATCGTTGTATGTGAACGCCGTGCGCGGGGTGATGAACGAGGCGTGGCGCCTGAGCCTGATCAGCCAGGAACACCTGCTGCGCATGCGCACGGTCAAGGCCGCGCCCGGTACCCGCCTGGGCCAGGGGCGCAACCTGCGACGCACGCTGATCCGCGAAATGATGGAAGTCTGCGCCGCCGACCCACGCCCACAGGGCCTGCGGGACGCGGCGGTGATCGGCATCCTGTACGGCTCGGGCATGCGCAAGTCGGAGTCGGTCAACCTCGACCTGGCGCAGATCAATTTTGCAGAGCGCAGCCTGCGGGTGATCGGCAAGGGCAACAAGGAGCTGGTCAAGTATGCGCCGGACTGGGCCTTCGCCAAGTTGCAGGCCTGGCTGGCGTTTCGGCGCGAGCAACTCAAGGAAGGTGAGCAGGACGACAGTTTCCTGTTCAATCGCATCCGTCGCGGCAGCCATATCACCCGCGAACGCATTACCAAACATGCGATTTACTACATTGCCCGCCAGCGCGGCGAGCAGGTGGGCGTGAAGATCATGCCCCACGACTTCCGGCGCTCGTTCATCACGCGGGTGATCGAGGAGCATGATCTGTCGATCGCACAGAAGCTCGCGCACCACACCAATATCCAGACCACCGCCAGCTATGACGTGCGTGACGACAATGAGCGGCGGCGGGCGGTGGATCGGTTCGATCTGTAGAGCGGTTTTTGTGGGAGCCGCGCTTGCCCGCGATGCAGGCGCCTCGGTCTTCCTGGGAAGCCGAGAGGCCGACACCGCCGGCAAGCCAGTTGCTACAGGATGGGTTTGCCGCCGGTGACGGCATAGCGGGAGCCGGAGATGTAGCTGGCTTCATCCGAGGCCAGCAGCACATAGATCGGTGCCACTTCGACCGGCTGGCCAGGGCGGCCCAGCGGGGTTTCGCTGCCAAAGCTCCGGACGTCTTCATCGGGCATGGTTGCCACGATCAGCGGCGTCCAGATCGGCCCAGGTGCCACGCTGTTTACCCGAATCCCCTTGCTGCCGAGCAATTGCGCCAGGCCGCCGGTGAAGTTGGCAATCGCGCCCTTGGTCGCGGCATAGGCCAGCAGGGTCGGCTTGGGCATGTCGGAATTGACCGAACTGGTGTTGATGATCGAGCTGCCGGCCTGCATATGCGGCAGTGCAGCCTTGCAGATACGAAACATCGCGGTGATGTTGATATCGAAGGTCTTCACCCATTCCTCATCCTCGATCTCTTCGAGGGTTTCATGGGTCATCTGGAACGCCGCGTTATTCACCAGCACGTCAATGCGGCCGAACTGTTCGACCGTCTTGTCGACCAGTGCCTGGCAGTTGGCTTTCTGCGCGATATCACCGGGCAGCAGCAGGCACTGGCGGCCCGCTTCTTCAACCCAGCGTGCGGTTTCCTTCGCGTCCTCGTGTTCGTCCAGGTAGGCAATGGCAACATCGGCACCTTCGCGGGCAAACGCGATGGCCACCGCGCGACCGATGCCGCTGTCGGCACCGGTGATCAGGGCGATCTTGTTGGCCAGTCGGCCGGAGCCCTTGTAGCTCTTCTCGCCACAATCGGGATAAGGCTCCATTTTCTTCTGGGTGCCGGGCACGGCTTGGGCTTGAGGGGCGAAGGGTGGGCGTGGATAGTCAGTCATTTCAATCTCCATAGCGCATCAAGGGTGCTATGGGGTTAGTAGTTTTGGCGGCCGCGATAGTTGTAATGGATGCCTGGCGGGCCCGACGAATGGTCTCAACCCGTGGCGGGTAAAAACACCAGGCCCGGCAGGTCGATGGCCGGGATATGTCCGCTGAGCGCATCGCGCAGCGCCTTCACTTGCTGGGTGTGCCGAGTCCCTTTCGGCCATACCAGGTAGTAGCCATCACCGGAGGCGACGGCCTTGCCGTACGGCAAGCCGATCAACCCGTCGCGGACATCGTCGGCCACCAGGTGCAGGTCGCCGATGGAGACACCGTGGCCGCGCATGGCCGCCGAAATGGCCTGGTCGAGCGTGTCGAAGACCTTGCCGCGATCCAGATTGATCCGGGCTTCCAGCGACAGGGCCGCCAGCCAGCGGCGCCAGTCGCGACGGTCGGGAGTGGGATGGATCAGTTCGGCGTGCGGCAGTTCGACGTCGATCTTGCCCGGCGCGCAGATGGGGATCAGCCATTCATCAAACAGCTTGTACGCCTGCACATCGGCACCGAAATGGCCGTTGCCGAGCAAAATCGCGCAGTCGTAGGGCTCGGCGTAGAAGTCCACGCTGTCGAAATCCATCCAGACACTGGCCAGTTGCACGGTCAGCTCGGCCTTGAGAAGGTCCAGCGTGTGCAGCAGCCAGCGCATGGTCAGCGTGGAGGGCGCCTTCAGGCGCAAGTTGCCGGTGCCGGCACGAAACGGTGCACAGGCTTGTTCGATGATGCGAAAGCCAACCTTGAGTTCCTGCGCCAGCCGCTCACCGGCAGCGGTCAGTTGCAGCCTGGGCCCATGCCGCTCGAACAGCCGGCAGTCAAGGATGCCTTCGAGTGTCTTGATATGGCGACTGATCGCACTTTGAGTCAACGACAGCTCTTGCGCCGCGCGGGTAAACGAAGAAGAGCGTGCCGCGATTTCAAAGGCGCGCAGGGCATACAGTGGCGGGATGCGTTCGGCCATGGCGATTATTCATTGTGATAAATACTCATAGTAGGTCACAGGCTTTTGCGTTTTTCAACGCGTGCCTGATGCCTCACGCTGCCAGCCCCTGAACCCCACTAGGCTGTGCGCACCATGGACACTTCATTACTGCTGGTCTACCTGCTCAGCGTCTTCATGCTGATCGCCACCCCGGGCCCGGTGGTGGCGCTGATCATCACGACCAGCCAGCAGGCCGGCACCCGACATGCGTTGTGGACGGCTGTGGGGACCAACCTCGCGTCGCTGACCCTGGCAGTACTGGCAGTGCTGATTCTGGCGGGCAGCCTGTCGGTCAGCCCGGCACTGTTGAACGGCATCAGTGTTATCGGCTGCCTGTTTATCCTCTACCTGGGCATCCAGGGCCTGCGTTGCCCTGCAGGTCAAACGCCTGCGGCCGGCCGTCGCGGTGGCACTGTCTGCACCGGCTTCCTGGTGGGCATCTCCAACCCCAAGGACATCATTTTCTTCGTGGCGTTTTTCCCGCAGTTCATCCAGGTAACCGACTCGTTCAGCCGCAGTGTGACGCTGTTGACCCTGGCGTGGGTGGTCATCGACTTCCTGGTGCTGGCGTTCTACATCGCCATTGCCCGCAGGCCGTTTGCGCTGAAGTACCGCGACGGCATCAACCGGGTGGCCAGCCTGGTGTTGCTTGCGGTGGCGCTGGTCGGCATCGTGCATTCGGTTGCAGGCACGGCCAGCATTGCCTAGCCCAGGCGCCATGCCCGCAAAATCGTGCGTTCACTGAGCGGGCGGCGTGTGCGGCACGCTGGACGCCAGATGCGGTGGCAGGCGCTGCAAGGTCCACAGTGTCGTGAGCAGCGCCGCGACCCCGCACAGTGCGATGCCGATCAACATCGGTGCCGGCGTGTGGTCGGCGAACACGCCGACCAGGGTCATCGACACGGCGGCGGTTACCATCTGGATAGCCCCCAGCAGTGCCGACGCCGAACCCGCCACCGCGCCATGATCTTCCAGGGACAATACGCCGGCGGCTGGTAACAACAGGCCGAGAAAGCCAAAGCCGATAAACAGCAGCGTCATCATCAGGGCGAGGTTGTCGCTCCATAGGGTGGTCACAGCGAGCAGGACCATCACCGCCGCGACGCTGACCACGGACCAGCGAATCAACGGCGCCAGGCCGAAGTGCGCACTGAGGCGTGCGGTGAGCTGGCTCATGGCAAAAAACGACGCGGCGTTGAGGGCGAAGCACAGGCTGAACTGGGTCGGAGTCAGGCCGAAATACTCGATGTACACGAACGGCGCGCTGCCGATAAACACAAAGAATGTCGCCAGGCCAAACCCACAGACCACCGACAAACCGGTGAAGACCGGGTCGTGGAGGAGGGCGCCGTAACTGCCGAACGCGCTGCCCAGGGTCTTGCCCAGACGCCGCTCGGCGGGGTGGGTTTCCGGCAGTTGCACGACGGTCATCACCAGGCAGAGCACAGCCACCACGGCGAGCACGACAAACACTTCACGCCAGCTCCACAGCGAAATCACCAGGCTGCCGGCCAGCGGCGCAAGGATCGGCGAGACGCTCATTACTAGCATCAGCAAGGCCATCAGGCGCGCGGCTTCGTGGCCGGTGTACAAGTCGCGCACGATGGCTCGCGGAATCACCATCCCGGCGCACGCCCCGAACGCCTGCACCGCGCGAAAGCCAATCAGCACTTCAATGCTCGGGGCCAGCGCGCAACCGATGCTGCCCACGGCAAAGATCACCAGGCCGGCATAGATCGGCAGCTTGCGCCCGAACACATCGCTGATCGGGCCGTAGAACAGTTGGCACACGCCAACGATGATGAAGAACACCGTCAGGCTCATCTGTACCGCCGCCGGCGACGCCTGCAGGCTGGCGCCGAGGGTCGGCAGGGCCGGCAGGTAGATGTCGATGGCGAAAGGCCCGACGGCGGTGATCAACCCAAGCAGGAGGGCGAGGTGGGCAATACTTCGAGACATGGAATATCCGGGGGAGGGCGTGCAAAAGAGCGTCAGCTTAAGTTTCGTACCGCTGGCACACAAGCAAGATTGACGCTGGCGAAGCGCTCGCGTTGAATGAGCCCCTTCATAAGCCTGCACTCAGGGAATTGCTGTGCTTAGAAATGTCACGGACATGGATTTGCGCCTGCTGCGCATTTTTGCCGTAGTGGTCAGGTGCGGCGGGTTCACAGCGGCCCAGGCCGAGCTGAACATGAGCCAATCGAACATCAGCACGCATATCTCCGGCCTGGAAAAACGCCTCGGTTATCGCATTTGCGAGCGCGGCAAAGGGGGCTTTCGCCTGACCGAAAAAGGCCAGCGCATTCTCAAGGCGTCCTCAGCGCTGTTTGGGGCGGTGGATGCGTTTCGTGATGAGGCCCAAGATTTGGCCGGGCGCCTGGTCGGCGACTTATACCTGGGCCTGGCGGACAACATTGCGACCTTGCCCACGGCCCGTATCGACGCGGCGATTGCGCGGTTCTATGCGCGCGAGCACGACATGCACCTGCACATCTTCGTGAACTCGCCGACGGAGCTGGAATTGGCGGTAATCGATGGGCAACTGGACATGGCCATCTCGTATTTCAGCCGGCCATTGCCGACCCTGGACTACCAGCCGCTCTACAGTGAGGCGATCGGCATTTTTTGTGGCCGCGCGCACCCGCTGTTCGGCGTCGATTCGCCGAGCGTAGACCAACTGCAAGCCTGTGACTGGATCAAGCATGGCTTTCTGCCCGCTGACCAGGTCCTGCCGGTGGTGCCCACGCGCGCGTCGGCCACTGCATACCACATGGAAGCGGTGGCCCACGGTGTCCTCGCCGGGACACACCTGGGTTATCTGCCGGCGCATTACGCGGCGCCCTGGATCGCCAGTGGCCATATGCGGGCGCTGCACCCCGACACCCTGCATTACGCGGTGCAGCACAGCATGATCACGCATATCGGCCACCCACGCAGTGAGGCGGTGCGCGCGTTTATCGAGGATTTACGCGTCGAGCACGAGCGCTAATTCGCCATGCACCGCGTTGCGGAAGATCTGGCTGTATTCATCGGCGCTCAAGGGACGGGCATTGGTGTCGGAGGACGAAATGTCGGCCACCGCCTGCTCACCGACCCACGGCGCGGCGTCTGCCTCCAGGCCGATCTCGCCGAGTGAATGGGGAATGCCCAGTTGCCTGCGTAGCTGCAGTATCCAGCGCAGGAAGCCATCGAAGTCCGCCTGGGGCAGTTCCAGGTAGCGCGCCAGGCGGGCGATGTCATCACTGATCACCGCCCGGTTGGCCACCATTACATAAGGCAGCAGGATCGCATTCAACAACCCATGGTGGCGGTGGTACCGCGCACCCAGCGGATGGGCGAGGGCGTGCACACCACCGAGGCCTTTCTGGAATGCCACCGCGGCCATGGCGGACGCGACCAGCATGCCTTCGCGCGCCACCATGTCCTGGCCATCCGCGCAGGCGGCGGCCAGGTGCTGCTGAATCAGGCGCACGCCCTCGACGGCGACCCCGGCCGACATCGGGTGATACAGCGGTGAGCAGAACGCTTCAATGTGGTGGGTGAGGGCGTCCATGCCTGTCGCGGCAGTGAGCGCCGGTGGCAGTCCACGGGTGAGGATCGGGTCGAGAATCACCGTGGCGGGCAACAGCTCCGGGTGGCTGATCACCTGTTTGATGTTGTGTTCGCTGAGGGTCAGCACCGCTTCCCGGCCCAGTTCCGAACCGGTGCCGGCGGTGGTCGGCAAGGCAATCAGCTTCGGCAACTCCAGGCGCGGAAAGTCCGCCAGGCTTGGGTAGCGCCCGATCACCTGGGACCATTCGAAGCGTTCGAGACCATGCCGATCGACAGCCGCGAGGCTGATGCCTTTGGCTGCATCCATGGCACTGCCGCCGCCGAGGGCGATCAACGAATCATGGCCGCCAGCCTGAAAGGCGCTGACGCCGCGTGCGACGTCGTCCAGCGTGGGGTTGCTGTGAATGTCACTGAACACGGCGAAGGGAATATCCGCCTCGATCAGGTGCGCCTTGAGTAAGGCCAGCGGTTCCAGGGCGAGCATGCCCGGGTCGGTCACCAGCATAGGCTTGCGCATTTCGAGCAAATTGCAGCGTTGCGCGAGGACCGCCAGCGCGTCGGGTCCGCAGAAGATTTCGGTGGGGTAATTCCAATAGTGAAGGGCTGACATCTGAAACTCCGTGTCCAGTTTATTGAGCGCGCAATTGCACGGTGACGCCGCGTTGATACGGCTTGGCCCAGAACAGGTAGATCAACCCGAGCACGGCCAATACCGAGAACACCAGGACCACCGCCCATACCTGGAACCACGGCGCGTCTGGCGGTGCCAACGCCACCCGCGGCCAGGCCACGTTGATGCTTTCGAATATCAGCCAGGCAAAGGCCGCGACGTTGACCGGCAAGCCCCAGCGTCCGAGACTGAAGGTGCCGGGCTCGGGTTTCCAGCGGCCGTTGAGGCGGGCGAGCAGGGCGCAGGTCACCACGATCAGGAAGACAAAGAAGAACCCGCCACTGCCGAACGCGATCAAGGTGCCCACGGCGGTTGCGTTCAACCCCAGGGCCAGGCCGAAGCTGGCGAACAGCGTGCTGAAGACCATCGCGGCGAACGGAACCTTGCGTTTATCCACCCGTCGCAGCAGTGCAGACGCCGGCAGGATTTCGTCGCGGGCCATACCAAACACGGCGCGACCGATATAGGTCTGGACCGAGACGACGCAGGCAATGAACGCCACCAATACAATCGCCACGAAGGGACGCTCAGCCCAGGCGCCGAACGCATCGACCACGGCGGGCGTGACCGGATCGATCACTTGGCCGGAGACCATGGCGGCAGTGTCGGTATAGGACAGTGTCACGGCGAATGCGGTAAGCATCACGGTCAGACCCACCAGAATCATCGAGCGCAGGATCGCGCGGGGCGTCGAGGTGCGGGCGTCGGCGGTTTCTTCGGAGACTTGCGAGCACGCATCAAAGCCCAGAAACGCCCAGCCGCCGACCGCCATGGCGGTGAGGAAACCCGAGAAGTAGGTCCCGTCACTGGTCGACGTCGCGTTCAGGCCTTCCAGCAATATCGAAAACGAATGGTTACGGAAAAACAGCAGCAACAGCACACCAATACCAATCGAGGCGATGGCTTCCGCAACGATTCCTGCGTTGACGAAATACTTCAGCGGGTTGATCCCGAACAGGTTCACCCCCAGCCCCAGCAGTAACAGCACTGCGCCGCTGAACACCTGGGCATTCGCCGCCGGCGGTTCACCGGTAACGAACAGCCACAGCCAAAACCCGCCCAGATACGCCACGGTGGTCAAGGAAGCCAGGGCGGAGGCGAGGTACATGAACCCGGTAAACCAGGCCAGGCGTTCGCCAGCCAGGCGCTTGACCCACTGATAACAGCCACCGGCCAACGGGTACTGCGAGGCAAGCTCGGCGTAAACCAACGCCACCAACAGCTGCAGGGCGAGGCACAACGGCACGATCCACACCCAGGAAGGGCCGGCATTCATGGCGCCCAGCGACATCACCGAATAGATACCCACCACGGGGGAGACCGTGGCGAAACCGACCGAAAACGACGACCACAGCGACAGGCCGCGATGCAGTTGCTGGTCATAACCCTGGCTGTGCAGCAGGCGCTCATCGGCGTTTTGCCGGTCAGACAAATGAGAGGACATAGGTATTCCTTGGGTCGGCAGACACATTATTTTTAGGATCGCCCTTGTGTTCAGGGCGTACCGACGACGCATCCTCCATCACGGGGAGGAGTGAGGAGAGCTTAAGAGAGGCAAACATTTGGGAAAATCCATATGTTTGTAGGCTGGCATCTGGATTTTTTGATGTTTGCGCGGTGCGGGGGATTGCAGTGAAGCTTGTGATTGTTTCGTAACTATATGATTTAATTCAACTAAATAGTCATTTAGTTGAGTTGGCTATCGGGGCAGGGCTCAGGCCTGGGAGAGGGCGGCGGTACGCCGTTCACTGATGCGTTCGACCGTCTGCATATGCTCGGTACCCCAGGCACACAGCCCACCCAGCGCCGTGGCCAGGGAACGGCCGAACGGTGTGAGGGAGTATTCGACCTTGGGCGGAATCTCCTGGAAGTCGACGCGCGCAATGATTTCATCACGCTCCAGTTCCTTGAGTTGCTGAATCAAGACCTTATCGGTCACGCCTCCAATCGCACGTTTGAGCTCGCCATAGCGGTGAACATTTTGCGCCAGGTTGAACAGGACCAAGGGCTTCCATTTACCGCCAATCACCGCCAGCGCAGCTTCAAGCCCGCAGTTGAACGAATTGTTTGCCATGAGGGGGGTTGCTCCCAAGGGGTACTTACTTAAAGGTGCATACTATTCAAAATAATAGCGTGGATCTACAGTTGGGCTTCAACCTTTCCCGGAGTTCATCATGAGCAGGCTCAACGGCAAAATCGCAGTGGTTACCGGCGGCAACAGCGGCATCGGCCTGGCCAGCGCCATACGCTTTGCAGAAGAAGGCGCACAGGTTGTTATCGTGGGGCGTCGCCAAGAGGAATTGGACAAGGCGTTACAGCTGATCGGGCCTGGAGCCATCGCGATCCAGGGCGATATTTCCAACCTGGCGGACCTCGATCGCATCTACGCTCAAGTCAAAGCGACCAAGGGCCGGATCGATATCGTGTTCGCCAACGCAGGGCTCGGCGATTTCCAGCCCATAGGCGCCATCACTGAAGCGTCGTTTGATCGCACGTTTGGCATCAACGTCAAAGGCACGTTGTTCACCGTGCAAAAGGCCTTGCCACTGATGAGCGCAGGCGGCTCGGTGATCCTGACCGGTTCAACCACAGCCACCATGGGCACGCCGGCGTTCAGCGTGTACAGCGCCACCAAAGCCGCACTGCGTAATTTCGCCAGGAGCTGGGCACTGGACCTCAAAGGCACCGGCATCCGCGTCAACGTACTTTCACCCGGGCCAATCTCGACACCGGGCCTGGACCTGGCGCTTTCCGGCACAGGACAGAAAGATGCGATCATCGACGCGATGGTTGCGCAGATCCCACTGGACCGCATCGGCAAACCTGAAGAAGTCGCAGCAGCGGCGTTGTTCCTGGCGTCGGATGAAAGCAGCTTCATGACAGGCAGCGAAATGTTCGTGGATGGAGGCTTTGCGCAGGTTTGATCCAGAGAGGGGTTTTGCCCGTTGAAATCTGATGGGCACTGCCCCTGATTACGCAATGTCGTATTACGCATAATGTATATTATGTTAAACGAGGTGCTATGTTAAAGCCGCCTTCTTCCTGAGAGCCGTCGCCGCTGGTTTAACCGCCTTTGTGACCGTTGCGAAACGAGGACAAAATGAGCGATCGTCGCTCTGGAGGCCTTGTGAATAAAGGCGTTCAGCCCACTTCTCCTGTGCCAAAGCTCACTTTTTTTAACGATATCCGGACACTGATCGGCAGGCATGGATTCTCTAACCCATTGATTTTTATGGAATCATGTTCAAACGGTTGTATGAGGCGTTTCTTTCAATATCGCTTAATTGCGGACACTACTACCGAATCTGCGCGACGATTCGGGGCCATCGAAACCCAATGAAACCGGGGCCTCCAGCCGGCTTTTTGAGATATGAGGACAAAAACCGAGTCGCCGGCCTACTTTGCGAATTCAGGACAAAAACAGAAATTATCTCGGCACGCTTGAACTCTGGCAGCGCGACGGCGCCGATCCTGTCGAGCTATTGAGCGTCTGGGAGCGAGAAAAGCTTGAGCGACTGCTCGCTGAGCTCTGAGCTCTGAGCATGCAACCAAAACGGCAGGTGAATGTTTGGCTACTTCGGTCATCTCGAAATCTGCATCCAACACTGGAGCTATGACATCATTTTCATCAGAGACGATTGCCTCCACGCCTTGATAGGCTTACCAGGATTATCAACCTGCAATACATCAGCTTTAATCTGCACGGCATTTTTACCCAAGCAGGCTTGACCGTTGAAAGCGTGCGGGCAGAATGCCTGATACAAACATCTGATACTCCTTACGGTCTTGGTAACGTTGCTCAAGCCTGCTTGCCGCGAATCATCACATTAGGGGGGCAGTGCAGAAGAAGTCGAAATTAAAACGCTGCAAGAGCGTCTGGATCAGGAGCGTTCAGCCTCATCAGGCCTCTACATCGGCGATATGATGTTCGGAAGCTGGGCACGAAAGGTTTGACTCTTTCAAATGTCGATGCCGCCCACGCGCATTTACGAATGTCCGCCCTTGGGCCGATAGCAACCGAGTACCGTTTCAAAAAATGCATGCTTCTAAACCGCCCAGCAGCGGCTCATAGCCCAGGATTTTAGCGTTTCAAATTTTTATAAACGACCTACTTCCCAACGTATCACCCCCGCTTATCCATTCCCCCTTTTCCCAGCCTTGCCGAAAACCAACACCGAAGCCAACGCTGGCGTCAGCACCAACGTCCCTATCATGTTCCAGATAAACAGCAGCATCAGCAGCATGCCCATGTCCGCCTGAAACTTAAGCGCCGAGAACATCCACGTTGCGACACCCGCCGCCAGCGTCAGCGCGGTGAATACAATCGAAGTACCAGTCGTTTTCAGCGACTCCAGAAAAGCCTCCTGCGGCGCCAGCCCCTGACGCAGAAACCTTTCAATCTTGCTATACAGATAAATCCCGTAATCCACACCAATCCCCACGCCCAGCGCGATCACCGGCAGCGTTGCGATCTTTACCCCCAGCCCCATTTTCGCCATCACCGCTTCGCACAGGACTGTCGACAGATACAGCGGCGCCATCAACGCAAACGCCACTTTCAGCGAGCGGAATTCCCACCACACGACCGCAGTAATAATGATGAACACCAAGATCAGCATCAGCGTTTCCGCGCGCTCGATGACGATGTTGGTAGCAGCCTCGATGCCTGCGCTGCCAGCGGCTTGTAACAGTTTCAGCTCACCGGTGTTGTTCTCGGCGGCGAAAGCGTTGACGGCGTTGACCACGCCGGTCAGGGTTTTTGCCTTGTGATCGGCGAGGTACAGGCTGATCGGTGCGGCACTACAATCGCTGTTGATGAACTCGCTGGCGGCACCGGAGCGCGCGGTGTTCATCACGTAGGGATCACGCGACAGTTCGGCCCATTTCGGGTTGCCTTCGTTGGTCGCCATGATCTTGAAACGCATCGCGTCGTACAGCGATTGCACCGATTCCACTCCCGGCACTTGGCGCATGGTGCGAGCAAAGCGGTTGGCCAGATCGGCGGCGGCGAACCGTGCGCATTGTTCTTGCGGGGTTTTGAAAATCACCACGTACACGTCAGTGCTGGTGGTGTAGTGATCGAGCAGATAAGCGTTGTCGAGATTGTAGCGCGCTTGCGCGCGAAACTCCGGCGCGCCCTTGTCGAGGTCGCCGACCTGCAAGGTCTGACGCGCGTGGTAGCCGTAACCGAGCAACACTAGGCAGGCGAGAATCAGTGGCCAGGCGAAGCGTGGTTCGCACACGCGCGACAGTCGGGTGAACAGCGGCCAAGTGTAGTTCATCCGCCGTTGTTGTTTGCGCAACCCGGCCGGGCTGACACCGACGTACGACATCAACACCGGCAGCAGGAACATCTTGGTAAACAGCGCGACAAATACGCCGATGCTCGCGGTGATCGCCAATTGTTGGATCACGCCGATGTCGACCACCATCAAGGTAATGAAGCCCACGACGTCCGCCAACAACGCCGTCGAACCCGGCAGGAACAACGCTCTGAAAGTGCGGCGTGAAGCCTGCAACGAGGTCACGCCCTTATCCACTTCCACCACCATCAGATTGATGTTCTGCACGGCGTGGCTGATACCGATGGCGAACACCAGAAAAGGCACCAGAATCGAATACGGGTCGAGGCCGAGTCCAAACAGGCTGAGCAGGCCAAGCTGGCAAAGCACCGTCAGCAGACAGGTCAACACAGTGACAGCGGTGCTTCGCCAGCAGCGGCAATAGGCGTACAGCAACAGAGTGATGAGCCCGACGGTGATGGCGAAGAACAGCGCAATATCGCCGAACGCTGCCAACAGATCACCAATGATCTGCGCGAAACCGATGACCCGGATATGCACGCCCTGGGCGTCGAAGCGCTCGCGTACCTGCTGCTCCAGATTCTGTGCGAGTACGCCGTAGTCCAATGGCTTGCCGGTTTGCGGGTCGTTCTCCAGCAGCGGTACGCGGATCACCACCGACTTGAAGTCGTTGCCGACAAAGCTACCGAGCATGTTGGCCCTAACAATGTTTTGCCTGACTTGCGCGAGTGCCTGCGGCCCGCCGTCGTAATCATCTGGAATCACCCGCCCGGCACGGATGCCCTCGTTGGTGACTTCGGCCCACAACGCATTTGGCGTCCACAGTGACTTGAGGTTGCCGCGATCGACGCCAGGCACGTAGAAGATCGCATCATTGATTTCGCGCAGGGTTTCAAGGAACGCCTTATTGACGATATCGCCCTGCGGATTTT
This sequence comes from Pseudomonas sp. 13B_2.1_Bac1, assembly GCF_025466155.1. NCBI lineage: Bacteria > Pseudomonadati > Pseudomonadota > Gammaproteobacteria > Pseudomonadales > Pseudomonadaceae > Pseudomonas > Pseudomonas sp. 13B_2.1_Bac1. Next base: position 27,837 of record NZ_JANLOH010000053.1, read on the forward strand.
CCACCACGACGCGCAATACGTTACTTTGCGGGCGCAGCACGTCTTCGAATTTCAGGTAGTTGGCGACAAAGGGATGATGCATCGGAATCATCCGGTTGAAACTGGCATCCGGGCGCAACGACAGCGCGGCGAATCCGAGCAACAGCGACACCAGTGCAAACACAACGAGCACCGTTTTGCGGTAGCCGAACAACGCATGTTCAAGATGCCCAACCAGGCGCGAAGCGAGGCCTGCGTGATGCACATCGACATTCAGTTTGGCGTTCATTGCAGGTGCTCCTTGAGCTCTGCCAAGGATTGGACTTTTAGACCTCCACTGCCGATCAGCGCGACTTGCGAGGCGGACATCTGCCCCACGCCAAGCAACGGCAAGCGGCTAGACGAACGCCAGACTTTGAAGTGTTCGCCGTCGTCGCTGTACAACACCACGCCACCCTGCCCGGCCAGCAAAACACTGCCGTCCACAAGTTGCTGCCCGCCATACAACGCAGCTTTGACTGGGTTGACCAGCGCTTGCCAAGTGGCGCCGGTATCGTGACTGGTAAACAGCGCGCCGCCAAACCCCATGGCCAGTACGTTGCCGTTTTTCAACGCCAACAGTTTGTAGATCGATGCAGGCCCGAGCGTAATTGGTGTTTGCCAATGCGCACCGTTGTCCGCTGAGCGATACACGCGCCCGCCCTCACCCGCGATCAACAAGGTGCCATCGGCCAGGCCGAGAAGCGCATTCAGGTGCAAGCGATCCGGGTTGTCCACGCCGGACTGATATTGCCAACGACGGCCAGCATCGATCGTCGACAACAACACCCCGTAAGAACCCACCGCCCAACCTTGATTGGCGTCGCGAAACCACACGTCGAGCAAGGGCCGCGACGCGCCGCCGGCAGTCGCCGCCTTAGCGTCGTCGACCGCGAACTGCGCGTTTTCCAGAGCGAGGCCTAGCGCGCTGTCATCCGGATGGGCGGCTTTTTCCTCGAGCAGTCGCTTCACTTCACCTTCCGCAGACTCATTGAGCAGCGCGTTGATCTCGTTGCCGTCGAGCTGCTTTTGCCAGGTCTTGCCGCTGTCAGCGCTGTGCAGAATCACCCCGTCATGCCCCACCGCCCAGCCGTTTTGGCCGTCAACGAAATGCACGGCCGTCAGTAACAAATCCACGGGCACTTGGGCTTGTTCGACCCGGCCATCCGCGCCGAGCAACAGAATATGGCCGCTGTCACCGACCATCACCTGGAGGTCAGGTAATGTCTGAATCGACGTCAGCGCCGAGCGACTGGTTGCATCCGACATCGGCGACGGGCGTTGCAGACGATCCGGGGCCGCAACGGCCAGACTGGCGCTCAACAAAAACGCCAGGCCCAGCGCCGGCAACGAAATCAAACTTTTCATCGCGAAGTTGTCTCTGGAATAAAGGGCGCAACACTCGACGTGGCCGTTTGCACGACCACGCTTATTCACTCGTCAGCAATCAGTTACCGGCGCGGCGCAGGGCCGCCGGGCTGAAGTCCTGCAACGTCGTGTGTACGCCGAAACGCTCGGCACGTTCCTGGTTGGCCAGGCCGTTGACCACGTAGCTGCGCGATTGCAGGTCATACGCCACGTCGCTGATGGCGATGCTCGACAGAACATCGAAACGCTGCAACGAATGCGCTTCCTGCATGCGCCACAATTCACCGCGACCATCGAACAAGTCAGTGGCCAGAATCGCCCAGCTGTCTTCGTCGATGTACAGCGTGCGTTTGCCATAGATGTGGCGCGCACCTGGCTTCAACGTCCCTTCCACCACCCACACACGGTGGGTTTCATAGCGAATCAGATCCTGGTTGAGATGCTCTGGCTTGACGATGTCACTGTACTGCAACGAACGGTCGGCCAGCTTGTAAGTGTTGTAGGCGACGAGCATTTCTTTCTTGCCGACCAGTTTCCAGTCGTAGCGGTCGAAAGCGCCGCTGTACATGTCGTACATGTCATAGGTGCGCAGCCCGTCGGACAAACCATCAAAACTGTCGTAACCCAACTCGGGCGCGCGCATAACGCGGCGTTGCCCTGGGTTGTACTGCCAGGCCAGACGCGGTTCCTTGACCTGATCCATCGGCTCGTGCAGCAGCGTTTGTTGACCAGCAACGCTGTCCGGCCCGGTCACTTTAAGCAGGTAGTAATACAGCCGATTCGGTTCAGGATTGCCCAGCGCTGAGGCCATGGCGAGTGTTGCGTCGCGATGGATCACGGTGAAGTTGCCGCCCGGTTTGACTACCATTTCCGTCGGAAAATATTGGTAGCCTCCCTGGCGATAGCGCGCCAAGTGGTTGTAGAGCAACTCCTGCGGCTTGGTCGGAATCGGGAACGGCACGCTGGTTTTCTCGTAGTTGGCCATGCCCGAGCCGCTGTCATTGAGGACGACCTTGCCGGCCTCCTGCTTGATTTGCGCGTACTCACTGGCCGGCAACGCGACTGATCGATGGGTCGGGTAAACGAGCATCTTGTAGCCGGGGAACTTCTGCAACATGGCTTTGTAGCCGGCGGTCAACTGGTCGGCGTATTGGCCCATGTTCGCGGCAGTGATGGTGTACAGCGGCTTGTCATTGGCGTACGGATCACCATAACTCTTGCCGGCGACGTAACCCTGCGGCGCCTGGGTCAGACCACCCGTCCAGGCCGGAATCGTGCCGCTGGCATTACCGGACATCTGTGCACCGAACGGTGTCAGATCCTGGCCCAGACGTGCCACATCGACGGCACTTGCTTGAGCCAGCGCCATGGCGCTGATGACGGAGAGCATGCTGCCCATGACCGTCAGGCAAATCATTTTTGTTGTTTTCATTGGATGCCTCGTTGTCCGAATGCTGGTTAGAAACCCATGCTTACGCTGAGCGCGACGAAGTCTTTGTCGGTTGACGCCCACGGCGAGCTTCCACTGCCCGACCACGACAGGTCAGCAGAGTATTTCTGCAGGTAATCAGCCTTGACGCCCGCCGATCCGGCGATGCGCCCTTCAATGAAGTTGCTGTCGTACGAATAACCCTGCAAATCCTGACCAAAGGCCACGTAAGGCGAGACGTTGACGCCGGCTAGCAGCGAGTTGTAGGTCAGCTGTGCACGCAGGCGATACCCCGAAGAAAATTTCGTGGTGTAGCCGTCTTTCGAGCAGCCGAGCTTGGCGTATGTAGGGTTGGATCGTGTTCCCAGTGCGCAACCCAACGCACTCCCGTTGGATAGGTCGGAACCGTACTGGTCGGTACGATTGAAACGCGCGTCGTCCAGGCTCGGCAGGTTGTTCATGTACTTCATGCCGAACTCGCCGACCAGGTTCAACGCGTTGGCACCCAACACGTTCTGGAACGACTTGACCGCACCAATCGACATCTGGGTCACTTTGAGCCGTTCATAACCGTTGACCACCGTGCCCGGCGCGTAGTTTTGATACGCCTGATCCGCGAGGGTGATGCCCAGCGCCCGACCCTGATCTGGCGGCAGCGCGGCGAACCCGGCAATAAGGTCAGCACTAGCCAACTGCACCGGTTGGTTGGGGCGATAGCTCACTTCGCCGAATACCGACGTACTCAACAACGTGGTCGAAAAGCTCAGGCCGAAAATACGCACATCTTCCGGATAGCTCACGCTGTAAGCACCGTTGCCCGCCGCCAGCTCGGGGCTGCTGGTCGGGCTAACCCAACCGGGATAAGGCCCGGTGGCAATCGAACGCGTGCCGATCACCGAGTTGGAATACGGCGTGCGCGAGTGAATGTTCATCGCGTACGCGCCGAACTCAGTATCAAGCGTGTCTGAGAAATAGCGCAGGGCCGCACCAAACTGGCCCATGTCCCGCGGCTCTTTATCTGGCCCGCGCTGGATGATCTGGCCGTTGGCGAAGGATTCGCGATCATTGGCGCCGGCGCGTGGCACGCCGTAGCAACCGTCAGGAATGTAGTCGTTTGTCGAAAAGAACGTGCCGCAGCCTTCGAGCACGGTTTTGCGCCACTCCAACTGATAGAAGGATTCCACGCTCAGGCTGTCGGTCAAACCGAAGTTGCCGTACAGCATCGGCACCGGAAGCAAGCCTTCCTTCAGTTGCGAACCCGGACGGCGCAGGGCCGCGACGTCGATCGGGTTGACGGCATTGATACCGTTCTGGAAGAACAGGCCTTCACCCCAGTTCACCACTTGATTACCGAGGCGAACATTGAGCGGACGGCCGTCAATGTCGTAGTTGCCGTACACATAGGCATCCAGCAACTCGACACCCTGGAACTTGGCAAGCTTATCGTAGTGATCGTCGTTGAGCGTGTGATTGGGCTGGTAACCGTTGGCGGAGCTGCCGTAGTCGACTTCCTTGTGATTAAGGGTGTAGTCGTACCAAGCCTTGCCGCGCAGGAATAATCCGTAGTTCTGCCATTTGAGCTCGGTTTCCGCCAGCAAGGTCACCGGCGAAGAAACCACTTCGCCGGGTTTGTGGAAGTTCAGGCGACTGTCGTCCGACGTGCGCCCGCCGCCGTTGCTGAACTGACCGGCATGGCCATAACCGATGCTGTTGGCGCTGCCCTGGTTGATCGCTGAGGTCGTCGGGCTTTGTGTACTCCAGATCGCGCCGGCGGTGATGTTGCCGTTGTAGCGACCGGTGATGTCACCGAATTCGAAATCGTCGGCGTGGACGCTGAACGATATGGCGCAGGCTAACGGGGTCAAGGCCAGCAACGTGGTGCCGAGCCAAGGGGAGTCAGTAAATGACAGACGCGTGCGTGGTGACATGCAGCAGCTCCTATTATTTTTGTTTTGAGTTGTGGCGCGGCATTTCGTGATCGTCAGTCAGGCTTAAACATTGACGAATACAAAATACATTGATTTCAACTTGACGACGGCGAGCCTAATCAATCAAGTAATCAGTGTAAATCTGTACGAATTTTGTCAATGCTCAGGGCTGTGCGAAGCGGCGATGGCCACCGTGACTCAATAGGAGTGCAAAGCCCGCACGTGGCGGGCTGGGGAGGATCAGTCCGGCAGGATGCCGGTGTATTTAGCGCGGGGGCGGATCAGCGTTTGGTGGTGATATTGTTCGCTGGCATGGGCCAGCCAGCCGATTACCCGGCCGATTCCCGGCAACGCCAACTCGCGCCCTTCGAGCTTTAGTTTGCGCCCGACGAAGCTGAGTAGCAGGATGAAATCCGGTGGTTGCTGAAGCAATTCCTGGGCGATCTGCGCGGCTTTCAGCAAGCGTTGAAACTCAATATCGCCGGCGAACAAATCTTGCAGCGTCAGCCACAGGCTTTGCGCTCTGGGGTCTGCGACACCGTGCATGTTCGAGCCAAAACCGGGGATCGCCTCCCCTTCCCGGTAGCGCTGCAACACCGGATCCTGAGCATTGTGCGCTGTACAGATTTCTTCCAGCAGACGACCAACGGTTTCACCGCGACTGTAGGCAAGTCGCCGCCCACGCGAAGCGGCCAGCCCGATGATCGCCGCGTAGTACGGTGTAACGCCGGTATTGGCGGCTGCGCGCACGGTGTAGGTCGACGGGTCGAGTTCGTGATCCATCGACAGAATGACCACCTGGCGTACCAGGTCTTCGAACGCGCTGTCGACCCCCAACGCGTTCACGATAAACGTCGGCAACGGTTGCGTACTGGGCCCTTCGGCGCCGACCATCAGCGCCGCCAGCCAACGCACAACGTCGACACCGGTGCGGGCATAGCCTTCGGGCGACAGGTCGTAAGCCTTGGGGTTTTCCCGCTCGATCAATGGGAACAAGGCAATGGCTTTTTCGACCGGGTGCATCTCCGCGTACGCCTTCAGCAACGGGGTTGCAGCTTTCGGGCGCTTGGGCAACGTGTCACCGAACGCTCCCGGCGATTGCCACATCAGTTCGGCCACTTCTTCAACGCTGGCAGTCTCCGCCAATTGCGCGACATCTTGGCCCCGGTAGTACAAACCTTTGTCGGTCAACAGCGTGATCGCACTTGAAGCAGCGACGCGCGGAGGCTCGGTCACCGTGGTGATCACATCGTTTTTCGGCTTGGCCAAACGCTGAATATCCGCTGCCCAATATCGGCGACTGCGTGAACCATCAACCTTCAATGAACGAATGTTTTTGCGACTGACGTAGGCGTACAGCGTCGCCAGGCTGATGCCAAGAATCGCCGCAGCCTCGTCGGCGGACAGGTATAAACCGTCTTCAGGAGTTTCCATTTCAGGCTCTCGCGTTGATGAATTTTGTACAGATTTACAGCGTGCAGACTGCACTATATCTTCGCCCCAACAAAAATAAAGTACATATATTGATCTATATATGTAGGCGTAAAGGGGAGCATTGTGGAAATACGCGTTCTGGCACCTACCGGCGTAATCGGCGCCGGCTTCAAGGCAACTTCTCTGGAACGGGGCCTCGCCCTCGCCCCTCATGTCATCGCCTGCGATGCCGGCTCCACGGATTCCGGCCCTTCAGCCCTGGGCAGTGGCCGCGCCAAACTCTCACGCGACGCCTGCAAACGTGATTTGCGTCTGCTGTTACTGGGCCGAGACAAACTGCAAATCCCTTTGATCATCGGTTCCTGCGGCACCAGCGGACGCGACAGCGGCGTCGACTGGATGGCTGACATCGCCCTGGAAATTGCTGACGAAGAAGGCCTGCATTTCAAACTCGGCCTGATCTACGCCGACCAGCCCGCTGCCTATTTGCACCAGCGCCTTGAACAAGGCCGGATCAAACCGCTCAACCCTGCGCCAATACTGGACGCCGCCGTTATCGATAGCAGCCACATCGTCGGCATGATGGGCACCGAACCGTTGAGCGCAGCACTCGATCAAGGCGCGCAAGTCATTCTCGCCGGTCGCGCCAGTGATTCGGCGTTGTACGCCGTGGTGCCGGAGCGCATGGGCGCCGACCGTGGGCTGACCTGGCACGCCGCCAAGACCATCGAGTGCGGCGCGGCGTGCTGCGTCAACCCGGCAGCCGATGGCTTGATCGCCTATATCCGCGACGATCATTTCGAAATCGAGCCGCTGGATCTTGACGCTAAAGTCACTCCACTATCGGTCGCGGCGCACACCCTTTATGAGAACGCCAACCCATACCTGCTGACTGAGCCGTCCGGCGTCGTCGACACCGAAGCCGCCGTCTATACGGCGCTCAGCGATCGCACGGTGAAAGTCAGTGGTTCGGCATTTCACCCGGCGGATGTCTATACGATCAAACTGGAAGGCGCGCAGCCCAACGGTTTTCAGACCGTGGTGGTCGGCGGGATTCGCGATCCCAACGTGTTTATGGCGCTGGATAAACTGCTGCCCAAAGCCCAGCAATACTTCAACGCGCGCATCGCCGATCTGTTCGGCGGCCGCTTGCAGCCGGGCGACTACGACATCAATTTCCGCCTGTATGGCATGGGCGTGGTGATGGGCCCGCTGGAAGTCGAGAAGGCGCCCTCGCCCAACGAAATCGGCGTACTGATCACCGTGACTGCGCCGACCCAGGAATACGCCAGCAAGATCGCCAGTTTCGTCGCCCACGTCAGCGCACACCTGCCGGTGCCGGGCTACGAAGGCTTGATCAGCACCATCGCTTACCCGTTCTCGCCACCGGAAATGGAGCGCGGCCAGGTCTATCGCTTCAGCGTCAACCACGTGCTGCTCCCCGACAATCCGCTGGAAATGTTCCGCACCAAGCTCTTGGAGGTTTGACCCATGACCACTGTTTCGCAACTCTGCAGCCTGGTGCGTTCGAAGAACGCCGGCCCGTTTGTATTGACCTTCGACCTGATGTTCACCAACGAAGACAACTACGCCCGGGTACGGCGTACGCAGCCAATCACTCGCGCCCTGCTGGCGGAGCTTTATCAGCAGAAAGAAGAAGACATCGTGCTGGTCTATCACGATGCTGCGCGCGCGATCAAAGCGTCGTTCCCGCGCCCGGTGTATCAAGGCGAACTCGCCGACAGCGACTGCTACGGCGGCCAACAGTACGTGCCGCTGTTGTCCATCGCCGTTCCGGAGTAAGTCGGTTTAGCCAGACTCACACGATAATAAGGATAAAAAAATGAGTGCTGCTTTAGGTTCTGTCGCGACCGCCACGCCCAGTGCGCTGAGTGGTGAAATGATCGCTGCGCGCCTTGACCGGTTGCCGGCCAGCAAAAGCCTCTGGCGTTTCGTCACGCTGTTGGCGCTCGGTGGTTTCTTTGAAACCTTCGAGATGTTTTCCACCTCGTTCGTCATCCCCGGGATGGTACGTAGTGGCGTGCTGTTGAGCACCACCGACAGCTTCTTTGCCCTCAACGGCGCGGCGGCTTACATTGCCGCAACCTTTATCGGGCTGTTCATCGGCACGCTGGGGTTCGGCATGATCGCCGACAAGTTTGGCCGTCGTGCGGTGTTCACTTACGCCCTGATCGGCTATGCCTTGTGTTCGCTGATCATGGCTTGCCAGACCGGCCCGCTGGGCTTGAACTTCTGGCGCCTGATGACCGCGATTGGCCTCGGAGTCGAGGTGATTGCCATCGACGCTTACCTGAGTGAACTGGTGCCGCCGACCTTGCGCGGACGCGCATTTGCCATCAACCGGATCATGTCCTATCTGGCCGTTCCAGCCTGCGGCATCACCGCCTACCTGTTTGTGCCGCATGAACCGCTGGGCATTGATGGCTGGCGTTGGGTGATCGCCATTGGCGCAGTCGGTTCGTTGCTGGTGTGGGTGCTGCGTCGCAAGCTGCCAGAAAGCGCGCGCTGGCTGGCAGACAAAGGTCGTTTGCAAGAAGCCGATGCCGAAGTCAGCCGCATGGAGCGTACGGTTGAGCAGGAAACCGGCCGGCCGCTGCCTGCGGCGATCCCGACGACCAAGGTGCAGGTGGTACACAAAAGCAGTTTCCGCGAACTATGGAGCCCGCGTTACCGCACGCGCACGATCATGCTGGTGCTCTTTCACGTGTTCCAGGCCATGGGCATTTATGGCTTCCTGAATTGGGCACCAACATTTCTCATCGAACAGGGTGTGACGGTTAGCAAAAGCCTGGCGTATACGGTGGTGATGGGATGCAGCGCACCGCTCGGGCCGATTCTGGCGCTGTTCTTTGCGGATCGCATCGAGCGCAAATGGCAGATCGTTTTTGGTGCCATGCTGATCGCCGTCGCGGGCCTGTCGTTTGCCGAGTTCCGTGTGCCGCTGCTGATCATTGCCTGCGGCGGTCTGTTGACCATGGGCACAACGATTCTTTCGGTCGGCTATCACGCTTATCAGTCGGAACTGTATCCGACGCGGATTCGCGCGATGGCGGTAGGTTTTGTCTATTCCACCGGCCGCCTCGGTGGCAGTCTCAGCGGTTTCATGATTGCCTTCGCCATGGGCCACTTCGGCGTGCAGTCCGCGCTGATTGCGGTGGCTGGGTGCATGGTCATCTGTGCCCTGTCGGTGGCATTGTTAGGGCCGCTCACCCGTGACCAGACACTCGAACAGATCAACGACTGAAACCCGTGTGTTTTTTCACCCGTTGTTTGGATGTGAATGATGAATAACAACAAGACTGAAACCATTGCCCACGACTTTTTCTACATCGGCGGTGAATACATAGGCCCGCCCGGCAAAGAAGTCATGAGCGGGCAGATGTATGTCGAGGTACTCAGGCCCGCCACGGTGACGCGCCGCTATCCGCTGATGTTCGTGCATGGCACCGCGCAAACCGCGACCAACTGGCTGAAAACCCCGGACGGTCGCCCGGGCTGGGCGCGGATCTTCGTCGATCTCGGCTATGAGGTTTATCTGGTTGATCAGCCAGCGCGCGGCCGCTCGCCTTGGCACGCGCAACTGGACGGTGAGTTGAGTGTTGCCCCGGTGGTGGTTGTCGAGCGCTACTTCACCGCCACCACTCAAGGTGAATGGCCGCAAGCGAAGAAGCACACGCAGTGGCCCGGCACCGGTCGCAAAGGCGATCCAGTGTTCGATGCTTTTTACGCCACGCATGTGCCTTACATTGCCGATAGCGCAAAAAGTCAGCAATTGTTCCAGAACGCCGGGGCGGCGTTGCTGGATAAAATCGGTGAAGCGATTCTGATCACCCACTCGCAGTCGGGGCCTTATGGCTGGCTGCTGGCGGATGTCCGCCCGTCCTTGGTGAAAGCCGTGGTGTCCATCGAGCCACAAGGCCCGCCGGTGGTGAACATGTCGATGCAGCAGGCGCAGAAAGGCGAAAGCCAGACGCTGGACGACACACAGCGCCGTCGCTGGGGCATTGCCGACATTGAGTTGACCTACGCGCCGCCATTGCTCGCAGACCAGCAATTGGCGGTGGTTCGCAGCCCAGCCACTCGAGCCGATCGGCTGCCCGGCTGGTTGCAGCAGGAACCGGCGCGGCAATTGATCAATCTGCAAGCCATCCCGTTTCTGATCGTCACTGGCGAAGCGTCTTTCCATGCGCTTTACGACCACGCGACTGCCGCGTATCTGCAACAGGCCGGCGTGCCGGTGACTCACTGGCAGCTCGAAGAGTTTGGCATCACCGGCAACGGTCACATGCTGATGCTGGAGCATAACAGCGCGGAAATTGCCGAGCGCCTGAACCTCTGGATCGCTGATATTTGAGCCGTGTTGCCTCACAGGAACCTCGTGGATGTTGACCACAGAAGTAACACCGCAAACCAGCCGGTCGTTGTTGTGGCTGGTGGCGGGCGGCCTTTTCATGCTCACCCTCGATGCCACGATCGTCACTACCGCGCTGCCGGCGATGGCACGCAACCTCGGTGAAAGTCCGCTGAGCATGCAATCGGTCATCGTCGCCTACGTGATGACCATGGCCCTGCTGATTCCGGCCTCGGGTTGGCTGGCGGATCGTTTCGGCACACGCCGCACTTACATCACGGCGATTGCCTTGTTCACCGTGGGTTCGCTGTGCTGCGGGATGGCGCAATCGCTTGATCAATTGCTGATTGCTCGCATCCTGCAGGGCGTGGGCAGTGCGTTGATGTTGCCGGTCGGACGGCTGGCGGTGATCCGTATGTTTACCGGCAGCCGCCTGTTGCCGGCGATCAGCTTTGTCACTATTCCCAGTCTCATCGGCCCTTTGATCGGCCCGGCACTGGGCGGCTGGATGGTACAGTTCACCAGCTGGCAGTGGATTTTTCTGATCAACGTACCGGTGGGACTACTTGGCGTGCTCGGCGCCTGGAAATACATGCCGGGGCAACCGTTGACCGGGCTCGGCCGTTTCGATTTCGTCGGCTACGGCTTGCTGGGCGCGGGCATGTTCTGCCTCACCCTCGCACTTGATGGCATTGCCAGTTTCGGTTTTGACTGGCGTGTGGCATCGACGCTGGCTATAGCCGGTCTGGCTGCTCTTGCGGGCTATTGGCAACATGCTCGTCGCCATCGAGCGCCGTTGTACCCGCTGAATTTATTAACGGTCGACAGTTTGCGCATTGGCTTGGTCGGCAATTTCGTCGCACGCCTAGGCTGTTCGTCGACGCCGTTTTTGCTGCCACTATTCCTGCAAGTCGCGCAAGGCTACTCACCGCTCAACGCCGGGTTACTGATGCTCCCCGTCGCATTGACCGGCATCGCCGTGAAGTCGTTGACCAACCGGCTGGTGACGCGCATGGGATACCGGTGCTTTCTGGTCGCCAATACTTTGCTCATTGGCTTGACCATCAGCAGCTTCGCGAGCGGGCACGAGCCACGGGGTGTCGCGTTGCAAGTGTTGGCGCTGTGCATTTTCGGCGCGCTGAATTCCCTGCAACTCACCGCCATGAGCACGCTGACGCTCAAGGATCTTGGCACCCATCAGACCAGCAGTGGCAACAGCGCGCTGACCATGGTGCAAATGTTATCCATGGGCATGGGCGTGTCATGTGCAGGGGGACTGCTAGTGTTTTTCAGCCACTGGTTTGCGGGGCAGCCTGAAGTGATAGGCATGGCGTTTCGCGCTACATTCGCTTTCATGGGCGCTCTAACACTGTTTTCGACAGGGATATTCTGGCGATTGAAGACCAACCCGGTAATGGGAAACAGCTAAACATTCGCTGGAGGGTTTCGCTCCTATCGACAGATGAAGCAACTTCGACAGATCGAAACAGTTGAAATGATGATCTCCGCTAACTGTTTTACGCGTAATTACGATCGAATGGTTTTGGCGGTGTGGCGACCCGAAATGATGGTTGGAGGTAAAGAAAAAGGTAAGTGACGTCAGTGCCAGCTATCTGAGCCGCTACTATGCAGAACTGTTGGAGGAGCTGGTATCGATCATGGAAGCGGTCACCTCCGATGCCAGGCAACTTGAATGGGAATAGTATTCACCTGCTAGGCTGAGCCCTTCCACGGAGGAGTCACGATGTCGGACACAGACCTGCTCCCTTCCCTACTCTTCAAAATCAATCAGAATCAGTTGGCCCTCGAAGCCGCGATCATGGAGCTGACGCTGTGGGTCGAACAGCGCGGATCAGCAGAGGTCGTTGGCAACGTACGTGGTGCTTTGGACACAATCAGCAAGAATGAAGAGTTCATCAACATGACGCTTGCGATGCGATGAAGATCAGGCCAGCTCAACGCCCCTCCTACGCTTTGCCTGACTTCATTCCACTTGTCGCAAACGCTCGCTGTCTTTTACTGCAATTGAATCACTGCGAGATTAAAGGGTCATCTGCTAGCAAGGCTGATTTCGCCGTAACTTTGGAGGGGCGAAGTCCGAGTTCAAAGCAGCTGGAATGGGGCATTTAACGCTCTTAGTCAGCCATGCTTTAACCGAAAATGGCCCCAGAGCGAAAATGGCGTTAGCATTCCGCCTTACTCGGCTTAAACAGCTTGTTTTTTCAGATCAGGGTCGCAACGTGGAAAAGCTAAAACGCCTCCAAAGTGGAATCGAAGGGCTCGATGCTCTGCTCAAGGGAGGGCTGGTCGCAGGCGCTTCATACATAATCCAAGGGCGCCCGGGATCTGGAAAAACGATCCTCGCCAACCAACTTGGGTTCCATCATGCGAGCAATGGAGGCCGGGTTCTGGTCGCCACGCTACTGGCCGAGTCACATGACCGTCTGTTTCAGTTTCTTTCTACGCTAAGTTTTTTCGACTCGTCCAAAGTTGGCGCCGAAATTCAATTTGTCAGTGCGTTTGACACCCTGGAAAACGAAGGCCTGGATGAAGTAGTAAAGCTGCTTCGGCGCGAGATAAGTCGCCAAAAAGCCACCGTGATGGTAGTCGACGGCTTGCTGAATGCGCGCTCAAAAGCCGATTCGCACATCGACACCAAGAAATTCATTTCAGAGCTGCAAGGGCATGCGGCTTTCGCCGGTTGCACCGTCCTGTTTCTTACCAGTTCGCGACTTGATGACGGCAGCCCTGAGCACACGATGGTAGACGGCGTGATTGAGATGGGTGAAGAGCTATATGGCACTCGCTCGGTGCGCCGTATTCAACTGCGTAAAACTCGCGGCAGTGGGGCAATGACAGGCCTTCATGAATGTGAGATCACCGACAACGGATTGGTGGTTTACCCTCGACTCGAAAGTCTTTACAGCCACCCGTCCGCCCCAGACAGCGCCGACATGACGCGCATTGCCAGTGGCATTGACTCACTGGACGGTATATTGGGCGGTGGCCTTTACAGTTCCAGTGTGTCTCTGGTCATTGGCCCATCAGGAATTGGCAAAACCACGCTGGGCCTCAAATTCCTGGCCGAATCGACGGTGGAGGCTCCGGGACTGCATTTTGGTTTCTACGAGAGCCCACAGCGGTTGCGGCTTAAAGGCCAATCACTGGGTATCGATATCAAAGGTATGGAAGACAGTGGCGCCCTGAGCATTGCCTGGCAGCCTACTACCGAAGGCCTGCTGGATGGCCTGGGTGCGCGATTGCTGAGTATCGTTGAAGATAAGGGCATCAAGCGCTTGTTCATCGATAGCCTCAGCGGTATGACAAGAGTCTCGACAAATCCCGCGCGTATCACTGACTTCTTCAGTGCGCTGATGAACGAGTTGCGATCCAGGGGCGTTACGGTATTTGCGTCCTGGGAAATGCGCGATCTTTTTGGCTCAGAGGTCAGTGCACCGAACTCTGACCTGTCAAGCATCGTCGACAATCTGATGCTGATGCGGTTCTCTGAGAATCACTCTGAACTAAGCCGGACGCTATCCATTCTTAAAGTAAGAGACAGCTCTTACGATCCCTCTCGATTTGAGGTCGTCATCCGTGATCATGATGTTTTCCTGAAAAAGGCTTTAAGACATGAACCCTCAGTCCCCACTGATTCATGCCCCGGTTCAACTTTTTAAGCTTTTGAGCAGGTTGTATTAACATGATCACCATCCTGGTCGTCGACGACGAGTATTTGATCGCTGATATTCTCTGCTTCGCGCTGGAGGATGAGGGGTTCATGGTGGTGACCGCCAGCAATGGTCAAAAAGGACTCGAGGTGCTCAATAGAGAGCAGCCTGCCTTGATCATTACCGACTTTATGATGCCGGTCATGGACGGCCTGGAATTCGCCACAGCTGTCCGAGCCCTCCCGTCCGCTGGCCATTTGCCGATTATCTTGATGAGCGGTGCTCAGGCACATATCGGCATGCAGAGATCAGATTTGTTTGATGCAGTATTGGCCAAGCCATTCGATATCGACTTGATCATCGCCGAGGTTCGAAAGCTCCTGGCGAACAGGCCATTATGTTCTGGATGATCAATCACAGCTGACAACTCCGGATTCGACCCAGCGCAGCTGTTAGAGGCCTCTACGACGCGGCGAGCCAGCGAGATCAGCAGCGTGGATGCCTGCCTGAATCGCCTCCCTCCCCCTCTCCTGCTGGGAAGCCCTGGAGAGTCAGAGGGAAGGTTTCTGGAAAGCTATTGACGGCCTACTCCTGGCTTAGCGCCGCAGGAGACGGTCAAGCACCAGCAGTGCTACTGCGCCGATTGCCAGTGCGGCAACAGGCTTCTCTTTAACGAACGTCGATACGCTGTCCAGTGCGTCGCCGTATGTCTGGGTCAGCTGACCCGCCGCTTGGCGTCCGGCGCCTTCGGCTTCCAGCTTCGAATCACCGAACAGTTTTCCCACGGCGCTTTGTGCCTTGCCAGTCAGCTTTTCTGCAACACCTTCTACCTGTTCACTTTTCATGATTCATACACCTTCGTGTCAGTGGAAACTCAAATTAAGCCAACTGCTCTGGCGACCAGAGGAATAGGCGTCTTATCGGGACAGAAAAGTTGACCGGTCGGAATGAGTGGGAGTTCCACTTTTTATGACCACCGCTGGTCATTGAGGCCCACAAAAAAAGAGGCGCTGCGAAAAGCGCCTCTCTGCTTAGGCTGAGTCGTCAGACGCTGAGTCAGACAATTCGAGGGTTTTGCGCAGGAAACTCCAGGCGAAAGCTCGTTCCTGATGAGCGGCTGTCTACGGTCACCCGGCCGCCATGTAAGTGCATGATTGAATGCACGATGGCCAACCCCAGGCCCCCGGAATCATCTGGCTGATTGCGTGACGGGTCGCACCGGTAGAAGCGCTCGAAAAGTCTCGGTAGATGCTCCGCGGCAATGGGCGGGCCCTGGTTGTGTACAGAGACTTCGACCCCAGCCTCGCGCACCACGCTGCGGATAATCACCTCCGCCGCGGGAGAACCGTAGCGCAGGGCATTGGCCACCAGGTTAGCCAATGCTCGACGGATCAAGGCCGGATCGGCACGCAACTCGCCATGCGCCTGATTAATCAGGGTGACGTCGCGTTCTTGCGCCACGCCTTCGAAATACTCACACAGTTGCTCGACCAGTTCATGCAGGTTGATGAGTTCGTCCTGCACGGATGCTTGCGGCTGCTCAGTCCGTGCGAGGAACAGCATACTGTCGATCATCCGCGCCAGACGCTCATATTCTTCCTGGTTCGACACCAGCAGGTTTTGATAGTCCTCGATGGAGCGGCTGTGCCTCAAGCTTTGCTGGGTATGCCCCATCAGGTTGCTCAACGGGGTACGCATCTCGTGGGCGAGGTCTTCCGAGAAGCGTGATAGCTGGGCGAACCCGTCTTCAAGACGTGCAAGCATTTGATTGAGCGCATGGCTGAGCACTTGCAGCTCACTCAGCTCGTTGAACTCGTCCAGCCGCAGATGCAGATGTTGCACATCAATCGCGGCGGCGCGCTGCGCCAGCCTGCGCACAGGCTGCAAGCCTCGTCGACTGACCCACCCGCCGAGCACAAAAGCCAGCAGCGCGCCGACTGACAGGGCGAGCCAGAGCTTGAGACGGTAAGCCGCCAGCATCTGCTCGCGCTCACTCAACAACTTGCCGGCAATCAGCGTCAAGCCGCGACCACCCTGCATGACATGCTGCCAGGCAAGCCGCACTGACACCGAAGAGTCGCCGTCACCGAGCTGAGCCTGGGCTGCAGCCGGTAACGTGGGCAAGCGCATACTGACGGGGTTGATTTCGATCAGTACCTGGCCGGTGTCATCGAGAATCCACAGCAGGTTGTCGCGATTGCCCAGCATGTTTTCGTAGAGCTTGGGCCGATTTCTGAGTTGCTCGACGCTGACACTGTCGTTGATCAGTGCTTGCATGCGCTCCAGGCGCCCGAGCAGCGCCTGGTCATCGCGCCACGCGATCTCTCGCTGTAACGACTGATAAAGATAAAACCCAATGGAGCCCAGCAGCAGCGCGCTGACCAACGCGAACATGACCGCCAGGCGCAAGCTCAGGGTACGCGGAAACAGTTTCAGGATTGCACCTCAAGCATGTAGCCGATGCCCCGCACTGTGTGTATCAACTTGAGCGGGTAAGGATCGTCAACCTTGGCGCGCAGTCGCCGAATGGCGACGTCGACCACATTGGTATCGCTGTCAAAGTTCATCTGCCAGATCTGCGAAGCAATCGAGGAGCGAGATAGCACCTCGCCTTCCCGACTGACCAGCAGGTGCAACAAGGCAAACTCCTTGTTGGTCAGGGTCAGCCGTTCACCCTGGCGCGTGACCTTGCGGCGCAACAGGTCCAGGCTCAGGTCTGCAACCAGGAACTGCTCGACTTCACGGGGCGGCCCCCTGCGCAGCAGCGTACGTACGCGCGCCAACAGCTCGGCGTAGGAAAAAGGTTTGACCAGGTAATCATCGGCGCCTGACTCGAGCCCTTTGACCCGATCCTCCACAGAATCCCTGGCGGTCAGGAAAAGCACCGGGGTTTGCCACTTGCGCCGAATGATCTGGAGCAATTGCCAGCCGTCCAGTCGCGGCAGCATGACGTCCAGAATGATCAAATCGAACTCACTTTCCTGCGCCAGATACTGGCCCTCCAGGCCATCCAGGGCGACCTCTACCACGTAGCCCGATTCAGTCAGGGCTTTGTGCAGGTAATCCGCGGTTTTCGCTTCATCTTCAACAACCAGGATACGCATCTTTTCCTCCAGAACTGGAGCATAGGCTAGCGCGCCTGAGCGTTTTG
The DNA here is from genome assembly GCF_025466155.1 of Pseudomonas sp. 13B_2.1_Bac1. Taxonomy (NCBI): domain Bacteria; kingdom Pseudomonadati; phylum Pseudomonadota; class Gammaproteobacteria; order Pseudomonadales; family Pseudomonadaceae; genus Pseudomonas; species Pseudomonas sp. 13B_2.1_Bac1. The sequence continues at coordinate 45,208 of NZ_JANLOH010000053.1, forward strand.
GCACATTACATCTTGGTAATCATCAGGCAATCATTCTGACGGCCCGCACGCGTCATCCTGCCTGACCACGACTCAGCCAGACCCAACAAAGGAAAAAGCATGCGGACAAGCCTATCGAACTTATTGCTGATGCCACTCGCTATGAGCTCTGCGCTCGCGGTTGCATCTGCGGATCAGGTTGTGCAGCGCAACGACGTATCACTGGCAATGGCCAATGATTTGCTGAATGCCGCGCTGGCAGCGTGTCATGCCGATGGTCGTACAGGTGTTGCGGCAATCGTCGACCGAGGAGGCAATTTAGTCGCCCTGCAGCGTGACGATAACGTTGGCCCACACAATACATTGGCAGCCCAACGCAAGGCCTATACCGCCCTATCGACCAAGACCCCGACACGGCTATTGGCAGAGCGTGCCCGCAGCACCCCCGATGCGGAAAACCTCAACACCCTGCATGAGCTATTGCTGCTAGGCGGCGGAGTGCCATTGCTGTTTGAAGGGCAAGTCATTGGCGCCATAGGCGTGGCCGGCGCCGGTGGTGCAGCAACCGATGAAGGTTGCGCATTAGCCGCGATCAACAAAATTCTACCTACCGTCAAAAACTAAGGACATCCTCATGACTGGATTAAAATCGTTGTTCGCTGGCGTTGTATTGAGTGTCGCCTCCTCGCTGGCATTCGCGGCAGGAAACCCGCTGAGCGTGCATGTACTCAACCTGCAAGATGGTCTGCCCTCCCCAGGCGTCAATGTCACGCTGGAAAAACAGGACGGCAACAATTGGAACCTGCTCAACAGCGCTGCGACCAACGAGCAAGGACGTATTCCCGGCCTGTACCCGGAAGGTAAGGCGCTGGAGAAAGGCACCTACCGTGTCACCTTCAAAACCGGTGAGTGGTTCAAGGCTCACAAGGTCTCGAGTTTCTTCCCCGAAGTACCGGTCATTTTTGAGGTAGACGGTACCCTTGCGCACTACCACATCCCACTACTGCTCAGTCCCTACGGTTTCTCGACCTACAGAGGCAATTGAGCGTCTACCCAACGCAGAGACAAGGCCGCCCTCACCTGATGGGCGGCATTTGTGCTTGATTAATGGGCGTGGTCAACTCCATCGCGCCGACTAAATCCGCGTTCACTTTATGTCAGACGACCACCCTCCTCCTTGCCCCCGATTCCCGCCCTGCCGCTCAAAGAACTTTAACCATCCGTAGAACGCGTCAGAGCCTCCCAGTGGCTAATATCGCGCAGGGATTGCTCAAGTTTTTCGCGCACGTATCCCAGCGCGTCACTGCCCAGCAGCAGGTGGGCCGGTGGATTGTCGCTTGCGATCAACTGCAGCATGGCGTGCGCAGCCTTCTGCGGGTCGCCCAGTTGGTGGCCGCTCTTGGCTTCACGCGCCTGGCGCACCGGATCAAAGCTGGCGTCGTAGTCGGCAATGCTGCGCGGCGTACGCTGCATGGAGCGGCCGGCCCAATCGGTGCGAAACGAGCCCGGCGCCACGGCGGTCACGAAGATATTGAACGGCTTGAGCTCCTTGCTCAGCGTGTCGGAGATGCCTTCGAGCGCGAATTTGCTGCCGCAGTAGTAGGCGATCCCCGGCATGGTGATGGTGCCGCCCATGGACGTGATGTTGATGATGTGTCCGCGGCGACGCTGGCGGAAATACGGCACAAAGGCCTTGGTCACGGCAACTGCGCCGAACACGTTGACGTCGAACTGGCGGCGCATTTCTTCCAGCGACGACTCTTCGAAAATCCCCTCGTGGCCGTACCCTGCGTTGTTCACCAGGACGTCCACCGGGCCGTAGCGAGTCTCCATCTCGGCGACGACGCTGTCGATCCGCGCAAAGTCGGTGACATCCAGAATCACCCCGTGGGCACGTTCGGCAGACAACGCCTCGAATGCTTCAAGGGCTGCCTCATTACGCACGGTACCGATCACACGATGACCGGCCGCTAATGCCTCGGTCGCGAGGGCCTTGCCGAAGCCGCTGCTGATGCCGGTGATGAACAGGGTTTTGTGAGTGCTCATGCATATGCCTCTCGGTTGATGAGTACTGATGGTAGTCAAGTCACCGCTGCCGACCTATGCCGGATCATCTGTGAGGCTTGCCTATTCCTATCAGCCCTGCGAGGAATGGATTGGTATTGCTGGCAGGCTGTGGAGATGCGCTGCACGTCCCCGCTGGAATGACGGTGCCTGATCTGTAGCGCCCCGCGGCTTGGCTGAACAATCATTTGTTGCAGGGCTACCCCTTTCTGCCGGCAAAATAGGGTAGAAATCTCCGGCCAACGATGGCCGGGACATGCCGCGCCGCCGGCCCCTTTCTCATAGCCAACAGGTACCTTATGCACACCTGCGTCACAATCATCGGGGCTGGCCTGGGCGGCCTCATCCTGGCGCGTGTCCTGCACGTCCACGGCATTGCCGCCACGGTCTATGAAGCCGAGCCGTCGGCAACCGCACGCGCACAAGGCGGGATGCTCGACATCCACGACTACAACGGCCAACTGGCTTTGCAGGCGGCGGGCCTGACGGATGAATTCCGCGCCCTTGTCCTGGAAGGTCGCGAGGCGACTCGAGTGCTTGATTGGGACGGCACCGTTCTGTTGGACCAACCCGACGACGGCACTGGCGGGCGTCCCGAGGTCATGCGTGGCGAGCTGCGCAAGATGCTTCTCGATTCACTGCCTGCCGGTACCGTGCGCTGGGGCCACAAGGTCAACAGCGTGCGCGCCCTGGGCGCGGGCCGCCATGAGGTGACCTTCGCCGACGGCACTCACGTTGTCACCGACCTGCTGGTGGGGGCCGACGGTGCCTGGTCTAAAGTCCGCCCGCTGCTCAGCACCGCCGTGCCCGAGTACATGGGCCGCTCGTTCATTGAAACCTACCTGTACGACAGCGACACCCGCCACCCCGCCACCGCCCAGGCGGTAGGGGGCGGTGCGATGTTCGCCCTGCAACCCGCAAAAGGCATCCAGGCGCACCGTGAGGCGGGCTCCACGCTGCACACCTATGTCGCCATCACCGCGCCCCAGGAATGGTTTGCTGCCATCGATTTCACTCACACGCCAACAGCGGCAGCACGGATCGCGCAGGTATTCACAGGCTGGTCCCCTGCCCTCACGGCACTGATTACCCACAGTGACACCGAGCTGATATGGCGCCCGCTCTTCACGCTGCCGGTTGAACACCACTGGAACCGAGTGCCGGGCGTGACGCTGGTGGGTGATGCCGCACACCTTGCAGCCCCGAATGGCGAAGGTGCCAATCTGGCCATGTACGATGGCGCCGAACTCGGCAAAGCCATCGCCTCACACCCGGATGACGTCGAAGCCGCGCTGCATGCGTACGAACAGGCGATGTTCCCGCGCAGCGCGCAAACGGCTGCAGAGTGCAATGAACTGCATGAGTTGCTGTTTGGTGACGACGCACCGCACAGCCTGGTGAGCATGTTCAACGGCGCAGGTACTTGAACACGGCAAGCTTCAGTCCTATCAAACGCCTGCTGCTAGGCTCACGCTTGCACCGGTGAGTTCTTCAATCAACAAAACCATCGGCGCCGTGTACTCCACATCGGCCCGCGTGACGATTTCATAGGGCTCGCTGGTCGACTGAATGGTCAACGCCAGCTTGACCAACATGCCGTGGTCGAGTGCCATTTGCGCCACATCGTTCGGCATGACGGCGACCAGGTTCGGGTCCTTGAGCAACAGCGACAAGGTCGTGAATGTCGATGAGGTCTCGATGGCGTACAGCGGGAAGCTCAACCCCACTTGGCGAAACTCGCGTTCCAAAGTCAGACGCATGGGCATATTCACCGGGAAGACTACCCAATGGCTGTCCATGAGGTCGGCGAGTTGCAGCGTCTGCGCGCTGGCCAGTCGATGCTCCGGGTTGGCCACCACGACCAGCGGTTCCTGTGCGCGGAAACGGGTTTGGTAAGCCGTCGGGCGCGGGCTGACGCTGGTTCGACAGATCGCCACATCCAACCGCCCCTGATCCAGCAAGCTCAGTAGCCGCGAGCTGGTGTCCTCGACAATCGCTATCGACAACTCCGGCTGTTTATCGCGAAGGCGCGCCAGGCTCTCCACCAATGCCGGCACGGCCCCCATGATGGTGCCCACCGCCAGGCGTCCACCGTGTCCCTTGAGAAGGCCGACCATTTCCTCGCGAAGGTGCTCGAGGTCGGTGTGAATCAAACGCGCATAACGAATCACGCAGCGGCCAAGGTCGTTGGCTTCCAAACCTTTGCTCGTGCGTTCGAAGAGGCTTGAGCCGAAGATGGTTTCGATTTCCTGCAATGCCTTGGTGGCACCGGGTTGAGACAGCGCCATGATCTCCGACGCCTTGCGCACCGAGCCGTGCTCGTCGAGGGCAATCAAGAGGCGCAGTTGCTTGAGCCTCAGGCGAGATACGATGGATGAGAAGGACGGAAGCATGGGTATACCTGAAAGTTATCGCTCGGGTCGTAACTCTCATTAGGCAGCAACAGCCTGGAAATTTAAAGTGGCCCCAACGATAACAACAAGCTGAGGCTCCTCCATGCGATTAATCCAATTTGAAGACACCACCGGCCAGCGTGGAGTCGGCGTCGTCGAAGGCGACGCGATTCAAGTCGTCAACGGTGCATCCAGCACCCGCACGCTTGCCCTCGCCGCGATTGCCAATGGTCGCAGCCTGCTCAAGGAAGTCGAGGCCAGGGGCACCACCCTCGGTCCTGAAGGTTATACCCACGTGCTGGAAGCTCGCCGAGTCCTGCCGCCCCTCGACCATGAAGACCCCGCGCACTGCCTGATCAGCGGCACTGGCCTCACCCACCTGGGGAGCGCCTCCACCCGCGACCAGATGCACCAGCAAAAGGTCGACGACAAGGCCGCGCTTACCGACACCGCCAGAATGTTCCAATGGGGCCTCGACGGCGGCCGTCCGGCGGCAGGTACCGTGGGCGCCCAGCCGGAGTGGTTCTACAAGGGCGACGGTTCCATTGTGGTACGCCCGAACCAGGCCTTCCAGTCGCCGGACTTCGCCGAAGATGCGGGTGAAGAACCAGAGCTGACCGGTCTCTACGTGATCGGCGAAGACGGCAAGCCCTACCGCCTGGGCTTTGCCTTGGGCAACGAGTTCTCCGACCATGTCATGGAGCGTCGCAATTACCTCTACCTGGCACACTCCAAGCTGCGTAACTGCTCCTATGGGCCAGAGCTGCGCGTGGGCGAGTTGCCCCGGCACCTGGCGGGGACCAGCCGGATCTGGCGCGACGGCACCGTGTTATGGGAGAAAGAGTTCCTGAGTGGCGAGGACAACATGTGCCACAGCCTGGAGAACCTTGAGTACCACCACTTCAAGTACGCCCAGTTCCTGCGTCCAGGCGATGTGCATGTGCACTTCTTCGGCACCGCCACCCTGTCGGTAGCGGATAACATCAAGACCCAGCCGGGCGACCGTTTCGAAGTCAGCATGCGTGAGTTCGGTGAACCGCTGTGCAACACCATCGAAGTGGTTGCACCCGCCTTCAGCACTGGAGAAGTACAGACGCTCTGACCGATGCGGCCCTTGATCGGGCCTCAAGCAAGGCTGCATTTCATAATAAACATAAGAGTGAGATGAAAATGACCACTGGCAATGCACAGGTCGTTACCGCTACGACAGCGAGTCCCGCCATCACCGCCCGCCCGACCACCGTACGTTGGAGGATTTTCCTGCTCCTGCTGCTGCTCTCGGCCATCAACTACATCGACCGGGCGTCACTGTCGGTTGCACTGCCGCTGATTTCAGCTGATTTCAACATGACGCCGGCGCTCGAAGGGTTGATGCTGAGTGCATTCTTCTGGTCGTACGCGCTGATGCAGATCCCCGGCGGCATGCTGCTCGACCGTTTCCAGACGCGCAATATCGTCGGCATTGCCACGGTCGGCTGGGGCCTGTTCCAGGCCTTGGCGGGCGGCGCGCACAACTGGATCACGTTGCTCATCACCCGCATCGGCCTGGGTGTCGCGGAGTCGCCGATCATGCCGGCCGGCGCCAAGCTCAACGGTGCCTGGCTGACGCCCAATGAACGCGGGCGCGGCGCCACCCTGGTTGACGGCGGCGCGCCGCTGGGCACTGCGCTGGGCGCGATCCTGATCGCAGGGCTGATCACCTGGTTTGATTCGTGGCGGATCGCATTCGTCATCGCGGGCGTCGGCACCATGGTCGTGGGCATATGGGCGTGGTGGTACATCAGGAACCATCCCAGTGAGCACCCGAAAGTCAATGCTGCAGAGCTGGCTTACATCACCGACGCCAACGAAGCCGCGAAAAAAGCCACCGGTGGGCGCAAGGCGATCCTCAAGGACCTGCTCAAGAGTCGCTCGGTACTGGCCATGTTCGCGGGGTACGCGTGCTACAACAGTGTGTTCTACGGCCTGCTGACCTGGATGCCGAGCTACTTGCACAAAGCCCATAACCTCGACATCAAGGCCATGGGCGGCGCCACCTTCCTGATCTTCATATGCGGCTTCATCGGCGAACTGTTTGGCGGCTGGGTGTCGGATAAATGGAAGGCTGCCGGCGGCCAACCCAACACGGTCATGCGCAGCATGTTCGCAGGCTCCGCCGCGATTGCCGCGATCTGTATCCTCGCCGTGGCCTACAGCAGTGATGCCGTCGTGGTTATCTCGCTGCTCTGTGTCGCGCTGTTTTTCATTCGCTGGTGCGGCATGTACTGGTGCCTGCCCGCCATTCTCGGCGGCCAGTCCAAAGCCGGCGTGTTGGGCGGCAGCATGAACTTCTGCGGCAATATGGTCGGGGTGATCGTGCCTATCCTGATCGGCCTGATTGTGCAATTCACCGGCTCGTACTTCCTGGCGCTGATCTTCTTCGTCGTCATGGCCTCAGGATTGATGCTGTTCTCCAGCCTGATTGATTATCGCGAGCGTGGGTTGGCCTGACCTGCCCGACTCCATAGCGCTCCCTGAAAAACCGAGGCAACCGTCATGCAACTCATAACTACAACAGGCAGCGAGACCGCTGCCAATGCCGTGATCAGACTCAATGTGCTCGACGATGTATTGATCGCGCGGCAACCGCTGATCAAGGGCCTGGAGCTCAAGGCCGAAGGCATCCAGGTACTTGAGCCGGTGCCCTCCGGCCACAAAGTCGCTGCACGTCATATCGACGTGGGCCAACCCGTGCGCCGCTACGGGCAGATCATCGGCTTCGCGAGCCAGCCAATCGAAGCGGGACAGCATGTGCACGTTCACAACGTCGCAATGGGCGATTTCTCTCGGGACTATGCGTTCGGCGTCGATGCCAAAGGCAGTCCTGCGCCCACCGCAGAGACGTTCATGGGCATCGTGCGTGCCGATGGCCGTGTCGCGACCCGCAACTACATCGGCATTCTGACCTCGGTCAATTGCTCGGCGACGGTGGCGCGTGCGATTGCCGATTACTTCCGCCGCGACATTCATCCTGAAGCGCTGGTCGAGTACCCCAACGTCGATGGTGTCGTTGCACTCACCCACGGCGTTGGCTGCGCAGTCGACCCTGGCGGCGAGGCGCTGGCCATGCTGCGCAGGACGCTGGGCGGTTACGCCGTCCACCCCAACTTTGCCTCGGTGCTGCTGATTGGGCTGGGGTGCGAGACCAACCAGATTCCCGAATTGCTCGCCGCCCAGGGCCTTGAAAGCAGCGATTCGTTGCGCACATTTACCATCCAGGGCACCGGTGGCACCTCCAAGACCATTGCCAGTGGCATTGCTCAAGTGAAGTCGCTGCTGGCCGAAGCCAATCAGGTCAAGCGTGAGCCGGTCAGCGCCAAACACCTGATTATCGGCCTGCAATGCGGTGGTTCGGACGGTTACTCGGGCATCACCGCCAACCCGGCACTGGGCAATGCCGTGGACCGTCTGGTGGCCGCCGGCGGCACTGCTATCCTGTCGGAAACCCCGGAGGTCTACGGCGCCGAGCACTTGCTGACCCGTCGCGCCGTCAGCCAGCAAGTGGGTGAAAAACTCATCGCGCGCATTCATTGGTGGGAAGCCTACTGCAAGCGCATGGATGCCGAGCTGAACAACAACCCGTCGGCGGGCAACAAGGCCGGTGGCCTGACCACCATCCTGGAAAAATCCCTCGGCGCCGTGGCCAAGGCCGGCTCGACCGATCTGGTCGACGTCTACGAATACGCTGAAACCGTCAGGGCCCACGGCCTGGTGTTCATGGACACCCCCGGCTATGACCCGATCTCCGCTACCGGCCAGGTCGCCGGCGGCGCCAATCTGATTGCCTTCACCACGGGGCGCGGGTCGGCTTATGGGTGTGCACCCTCGCCGTCGATCAAGCTCGCCACCAACAGCCGTCTGTGGGAAACCCAGGAAGAAGACATGGACGTCAACTGCGGCGGGATTGCCGACGGCACCATGACCATTGAGGAACGCGGCGAGTACATCTTTCGCATGATGCTGCGCATCGCCTCAGGCGACAAAAGCAAAAGTGAACAGCATGGCTACGGCCAGAACGAATTCGTGCCGTGGCAGATCGGTGCGATCACTTAAGGCCCTGCATTCACTTCGACACGCCGGCTCCCGTCGTCCCGCACGATGCGGAGCCGCTTTATTTTGCCGGTGTCGAGCCTGGCATTTCTCTTCATCCTCCAATCAGGAACCCTGACATGACTCAGATTCTCGGTCAGAACTACATCGGTGGTCAGCGACTTGGCGCGGGCAACGTGCAGCTGCACAGTTTCGATGCGACAACCGGCGAAGCCCTCCCGGGCCACTTCATCCAGGCCACACAAGACGAGGTCGACGCGGCAGCCAAGGCGGCAGGCGCCGCCTACCCGATTTACCGTAACCTGCCAGCCGCGCGCCGCGCCGAGTTCCTGGAGGCCATCGCTGACGAGCTGGATGCCCTCGGCGACGATTTCGTCAGCACCGTCTGCCGTGAGACCGCCTTGCCTGCCGGGCGTATCCAGGGTGAGCGTGGCCGCACCAGCGGGCAAATGCGCCTGTTCGCCCAGGTACTGCGGCGAGGCGACTTCTACGGTGCGCGCATTGACCGCGCCCTGCCGGACCGGGCGCCCCTGCCCCGCCCTGACTTGCGCCAGTTCCGGATCGCGGTGGGCCCCGTCGCCGTGTTCGGCGCGAGCAACTTCCCGCTGGCGTTTTCCACTGCCGGTGGCGACACCGCTTCTGCCCTGGCAGCGGGCTGCCCGGTGGTGTTCAAGGCTCACAGCGGCCACATGGCGACCGCTGAATGGGTCGCGGACGCGATCATGCGGGCCGCGCAGCGCACCGGTATGCCCGCCGGCGTGTTCAACATGATCTATGGCGGGGGCGTCGGCGAGTGGCTGGTGAAACATCCCGCCATCCAAGCCGTGGGCTTCACCGGCTCGCTCAAGGGCGGCAATGCGCTGTGCAAGATGGCCGCGCAACGTCCGCAGCCGATTCCGGTGTTTGCCGAGATGTCGAGCATCAACCCGGTGATCATTCTGCCCCAGGCCCTGCAAGTGCGCGGCGAGACCATCGCCAAGGAGCTGGCTGGATCGGTGACCTTGGGTTGCGGGCAATTCTGTACCAATCCCGGGCTGATCATTGGCCTGCGATCAGCGGATTTCAGCGCCTTCCTGCAACGCTTCACCGCGCAGATGCATGACCAGCCCGCCCAGACGATGCTCAATGCAGGCGCCTTGGCCAGCTATGCCAGCGGTTTGCAGCACCTGCACGCGCATCCGGGCGTGGAGCACCTGGCGGGCAATCCTCAGCAAGGGAAACAGGCCCAGCCACAATTGTTCAAAGCCGATGTCAGCCTGCTGCTCAACGGTGACGAATTGCTCCAGGAAGAAGTGTTCGGCCCTGCCACGATCGTTATTGAAGTCGCCGACCAGGCGCAATTGGTCGCGGCACTCAATGGGCTGCGCGGGCAACTGACGTCCACCGTGCTCGGCGAAGCCGATGAGTTGCTCGAGTACAGCTGGTTGACCGGCTTGCTGCAGGAGAAAGTCGGACGGATCCTGTTGAACGGCTATCCAACGGGCGTCGAAGTCACCGACACCATGGTGCATGGCGGGCCTTACCCGGCGACGTCCGACGCGCGCGGCACGTCGGTGGGGACCTTGGCGATTGATCGCTTCCTGCGTCCGGTCTGCTTCCAGAACTACCCCAACGCCCTCTTGCCTGAAGCGCTTCAAGATGCCAACCCGCTTGGTATTGCGCGCTTGGTCGACGGCGAACACACGCGTGCGGCCCTGGGCAACTAAAGCGAGCGGGGAATAAAAACGCTTCAATAGAGAACCCGACCGCTGTGTCGGGTTTTCTGTTTATGGTGGATTGTCAGTCCATCCCTTTAAGCCTATCTTGTTAAAGACTTATACAAGGACATAGGCTATGTACAACAAATCGCAGTGGTCGGCGATGTTCTGCAATGGATAAGACTCACCGACTGTGCCTGGTCCTGGGCGACCAGTTGTCTTTTGACCTGGCCTCCTTGAAGGCGTTGGATGCCGAGCACGACACGGTGTTGCTGGTCGAGGTGATGGAGGAAGCCAGCCACGTGGCCCATCACCCGCAGAAAATCGCACTGATCTTCAGCGCGATGCGCCATTTCGCCCAGGCGCTGCAACAGCGGGGCATCCGCGTGCATTACGTCACCCTCGATGATCCGCACAACAGCGGCTCGGTGCCGGGCGAGTTGCAGCGCTGGCAGTCGCTGCTGCAGCCCGACTCGCTGCATCTGACCGAGTGCGGTGACTGGCGCCTGGAGCAGTCCCTCAAGGCATGCGACTTGGCCATCCAGTGGCATACCGATAGCCGCTTCCTCTGCACCCGCGGCGGATTCTCGTCCTGGGCCGCCGGCAAAAAGCAGCTGCGCATGGAGTTTTTCTACCGTGAGATGCGGCGCAAGAGCGGCCTGCTGGTCAATGGTGACGGCAGCCCGGTGGGCGGCGCCTGGAACTTTGATGCCGATAACCGCAAGGCCCTGCCCAAGCAGGTGAGAGCGCCCTTGCCGATGCGCTTTACCGCAGATGCCATCACCCAGGAGGTGCTGGCGCTGGTGGCGAAAAACTTCACCGAGCATTATGGCGACCTTGACACCTTTGACTACCCGGTGACCCACGCAGACGCCCAGGCGCTGTGGGAGTACTTCCTCGACTGGGGGCTGGCGGCGTTCGGTGACTACCAGGATGCCATGGCCAGCGATGAACCCTTCCTGTTTCATGCCCGGATCAGCGCCGCGCTGAATATCGGCCTGCTGGACCTGCGCCAGCTGTGCCAGGACGTCGAGTCGGCGTATTGGGCGCAGAGGATTCCCCTCAACGCCGCCGAAGGTTTTATCCGCCAACTCATCGGTTGGCGCGAATATGTCCGCGGTGTCTACTGGCTGAAAATGCCGGACTACGCCAGCGGCAATCTGTTTGGCAACAGCAGGCCGCTTCCGGAGTTCTACTGGACGGGCGAGACCCAAATGAACTGCATGCGCCAGGCGATCGGCCAAAGCCTGAAGCATGCCTATGCCCACCATATCCAGCGGCTGATGGTGACCGGCAACTTTGCGCTGCTGGCCGGCATCACGCCGAATCAGATTTGCGACTGGTACCTGGCGATTTATATGGACGCGTTCGACTGGGTCGAGTTGCCCAATACACTGGGCATGGTCATGCACGCAGACGGCGGCTACCTGGGCTCCAAGCCTTATTGCGCGAGTGGCCAATATATAAAACGCATGTCCGATTATTGCGGCAACTGCGCGTACAAGGTCAGTGAAAGCACCACTGACGACGCCTGCCCGTTCAATGCGCTTTACTGGCACTTCCTCATGCGTCACGGCAACCTCCTGCGCAGCAATCCGCGCATGGGCATGGTCTACAAAAACCTCGACCGGATGACTGAGCCCAAACAACAAGCGCTCTGGGACCGCGGCCAGACACTGCTCGCCAGGCTCGATGCCGGAGAGTCGTTGTGAAGAAGAGCGAACTCCCGGTGAAAAAATGCGTGGTCTGCGGACTGGATTTCGCCTGGCGCAAGAAATGGGCGCGCTGTTGGGACGAGGTGCGCTACTGCTCGCAGCGTTGCCGACGACACAAGCCGTCAGCGCCGGGCAGCCACCCGCCCGCCTGAACAGCGCTTGGATCGCTAGCGGCCGCGTGCAAACCGAGGAATGTCCAGCCCCAGGTTTTCACGCAATGTCGTACCTTCGTACGCCGTGCGGTACACGCCTCGTTCCTGCAACAACGGAATGACCTCCTGGGTGAACCGCTTGAATTGCTCTGGGTGCCCGATATAGAGGTTGAAACCATCCACGGCGCGCGCCTCGAACCACTCGGCCATTTTCCCCGCGACGGTGTCGGCGGTGCCCACGAAGGCACCCGGACGCAGTTGTCGACCAAACTCAACAGCCTGGCGCAAGGTAAAACCCGTATCGCGCGCCTGGTCGGCAATGCGTTTGGCTGCGGTAAAGAAGCTGCTGCGCGCAGCCTCCAGGCTTTCTTGCGGAAACGGCGCATCCAGGTCGTACTGGCTGAAATCATGCCAACCGAAGTTGCGCCCGAACTCCTTCAGGGCGAGTTCAAAACTATGGTCGACGTGATGGTAATGCTGCTCGATTTCACGCGCATGCGCGTCGGTGTCGCCGACATACACTTCTGCGCCGGGCATTACCAGCAGGTGCTGCGGGTCACGGCCCAACCGCGCTGCCCTGCCCTTCACATCCTGGTAAAACGCCTGGCCCTGCTCGATGCTGGCGGCGTGGGTGAAGATCACGTCGGCGGTAGCGGCACCGAGGGCGCGGCCTTGTTCCGAATCACCGGCCTGGAAGATCACCGGCTGGCCCTGGAGTGAACGCTGTATGTTCAAGGGGCCAACCACGGAAAAATGCTCGCCCTTGTGGTTCAGGCTGTGCAGTTTGCTCGGGTCGAGGAACTGACCCGTAGAGCGGTCGCGCACGAAGGCATCGTCTTCATAGGAGTTCCACAACCCTTGCACCACCTGCACGTGTTCAGCGGCGCGGCCGTAGCGGGTGTCGTAATCGTAATGCTCGTCGCGGCTGTAATTGCCGGCCGTGCCGGCGTCGCCGCTGGTGACCACGTTCCAGCCGGCGCGGCCTTTGCTGATCAGGTCCAACGATGCCAGGCGCCGCGCGACGTTATACGGCGAGTTATAGGAAGTCGTCAGCGTGCCGACCAGGCCTAGATGCCGCGTGCTCACGGCCAACGCCGATAACAGGGTCAATGGCTCCAGGCGATTGAGGTAATGGGAGGGCGACCCCGGTGTGATGAACTGGCTGTCGACGATGAACATCAAGTCGAACAGCGCTGCCTCTGCCTGGCGCGCAATGTCGATATACCAGTCGACGTTGACACTGGCATCGGCCGGCAGGTGTGGGTCAAGCCACAGGTTGTGGCGCCCTGGCCCTCCGCAGCCCATGGTCAGGGCGCCCAGTTTCAGCTGTCTTTTGCTCATGTCCACGTATTCCAGCCCAAGTGACTAAGGGCGCATACAGTGAGTGACTCGCCTCGCCGTGTAAAATACCCACAATGCATAACCTAATTCATTAACAATGCCGAATGCGCATTTAATGCGCCTGTCCTGTCTGTGCGACCTCATGCACTGACATTGCGCAGCGCCCGGCACCACCTACACTCATCTGAATCCTGTGACGCCGCGCCCTTGATACCCGGCCGGTCCGTTGCACCTGCACGCATTGCTCGACAAAAAAAGCAGTTAACCAACTGATTAATAGAGTAACTATGAAAGAGCACCCGCGGCAGCGTGTATTCAGACCGCAACACGTGGCACACCTTCTGGCGCCCTTGAGCCTGCTATGCCTCGCCCTCGCCGGCTGTACGGTCGGGCCGGATTTCGTGCGCCCCGATGCGCCGGCGAATGCCGACTACTCTCGCGAAAAGCTCAGCACCACTGCCCAGGCCGATATCGACACCGGGGGCGCGGCGCAGCGGTTGATCGCCGGGATGGATATTCCCGGTCAATGGTGGGCGCTCTTCCGTTCGCCAGCCCTCAATGCCCTGGTTGAAGAGGCCTTGCGCGCCAACCCGGACGTGAGCGCCGCGCAAGCCGCGCTGCGCCAGGCCAACGAGTTGGTGTATGCCGACCAGGCGTCACTGTTTCCCTCAGTCAATGGCAATGTGCAAAAAGCCCGCGAGAAAGTCTCCGGCGTCACTTCTGGGTTGCCGGAGTCGCCGATTCTCACCGTCAGTTCGGCCTCGTTGAGCGTGTCCTATGCGCCCGATGTGTTTGGCGGTACGCGCCGGCAAATCGAAGCCACCTCGGCGCAGGCCGAGTACCAGCGCTTCCAGCTGGAGGCGACGTACCTGACCTTGACCGCCAATGTGGTCAATACCGCGATCAGCCTGGCGTCGGTGCGAGACCAGATCGCCGTCACCGAGGAAATCATCCGCCTGCAGGGCGGCCAGCTCGACTTGCTGCAAGCCCAGCGGCGCCTGGGCGCCATCAGTGATGCCGACGTGCTCACGCAACAGACCGCGCTGGCACAGTCCCGCGCGACCTTGCCGCCGTTGCAAAAGCAATTGGCGCAGACGCGCAACCAGCTGATGGCCTACCTCGGTCGCTTCCCCAATCAGGATCAGGGTGAGCGTTTCAACCTGGCCTCCCTGCAACTGCCGCAGGCACTGCCGGTCAGCCTGCCTTCCGACATGGTCGCGCAGCGGCCGGATGTGCGCTCTGCACAGGCGCAATTGCACCAGGCCAGCGCTGACATTGGTGTGGCCGTGGCCAACCAACTGCCGCAGTTCAGCATCACCGGGTCATTGGGCTCCACGGTGGCGGGCGGCACCAAGCTGTTTTCGTCCGGCTCCGGCGTGTGGAGCCTGGCCGGCTCGATCACTCAGCCACTGTTTGATGCCGGCGCGCTCGAACACCGCAAACGCGCGGCCGTGGCGGCCTATGACGAATCGGCGGCGCGCTATCGCGGCACCGTGCTGACCGCGTTCCAGGACGTGGCCAACGCGCTCCGGGCGCTGGAAGCCGACGCTGACGCACTCAACCAGCAGGTCGTGGCGGAACGCTCCGCGCAAGCCAGCCTGGATCTGGTGCAAGCCCAGTTCCGTCTCGGTGCCGTGGCGTACATCAACCTGCTCAACGCCCAGCAAACCTACCAGAACACTGCGTTGGCACGTGTCAGGGCACAGGCTGCGCGCTACAGCGACACCACGGCGCTGTTCCAGGCACTGGGTGGCGGCTGGTGGAACCGCACGGATGTGGACCCCGCGACAAAGGGCCGTCCGGATCGCTTCGGCCTGCCGTCGTGGCAGGAAATCATGCCGGCCACGAAAAAGCCTGCGCCCCGCGACTCGGCGCGGTTCGACTGAACTGAATCATTGAAACAGTGAGATTCTCCATGGCTGACGTCCAGACTGCCTCTCCCCTGCCTCCCGAGCCCGGCGCACCGGGCAGCCCACGCAAGCGCCGGTTATGGCGGCCGATGCTGATCATGGTCGCGGTGGTGCTGGTGATCGTGGCGATCATTGCCGGGGTGAAATTCGTGCAGATTTCGGCACTGATCGCCCAGTCCAAGGCGCCGTTGCCCGCCGCCGTAGTGACGGCCATGCACGTGCCGTTCAGCGAGTGGCAACCGAGCGTCTCGGCCGTGGGGTCGATGAAGGCGGTTCGCGGCGTGGATGTGACCACCGAGGTCGGCGGTATCGTGCGCACCCTCGGATTCAAACCTGGCCAAGAGGTGCCGGCCCAGGCCCTGTTGGTGCAACTGAATGCCGATTCCGACATCGCGCAACTGCATTCGCTTGAGGCCACGGCCGACCTGGCGGTGATCGTGCTCAAGCGCGACAAAGCCCAACTGGCGGTCAACGCTGTGTCCCAGGCCCAGGTCGACACCGACACCGCCGACCTGAAGGCCAAGCAAGCGGCAGCCGAGCAACAGCGCGCGCTGGTGGCGAAAAAAACCATTCGCGCGCCGTTTGCCGGGCGGATCGGCATTACCAGCGTCAACCCGGGGCAATACCTCAACCCCGGCGACAAAATCGCCACGCTGCAGACGTTCGACCCGATCTACATCGACTTCACCGTGCCGCAAACCCAGCTCGAAGCCATCGCCATCGGCCAACCCGTCGCAGTGACCGCCGACGGCCTGTCCAACCAGACCTTCACCGGGCGCGTCAGCACCATCGATACCCAGTTCGACTCGACCACGCGCAACGTCACCGTCGAAGCGACCGTCGAGAACCCCAGGCAAAGCCTGGTGCCCGGCATGTTTGCCCGCGCCGTCGTGACCTCCGGGACGCCGCAGCGCTACCTCACCGTGCCGCAGACCGCAGTCACCTACAACCCTTACGGCACCACCGTATTCATCGCGACGTCGGCCAAGAACGACAAGGGCGAGGACGTGCTGACGGCGCAACAGACCTTTATCCAGACCGGTCCGACCCGTGGCGACCAGGTAGCGATCCTGTCCGGCGTGAAGGAAGGCGACCTTTTGATCACCAGCGGCCAGATGAAACTCAAGAATGGCTCGCCGGTGAAGGTCGATAACAGCGCGGCACCGCTCAATGACCCGGCCCCGACTCCCCAAGAACATTAAAGGTGTCCCATGAAGCTTACCGATACCTTTATCCAGCGACCGGTGTGGGCCGTGGTCGTGTCACTGTTCATCCTGATCCTGGGGCTGCGCTCGATCTTCGAATTGCCGGTCAACCAATGGCCGCGCACCGAAAATACCGTGGTGACCATTACCACCTCCTACTACGGGGCGGACGCGTCCACGGTCGCAGGCTTTATTACCCAGCCGCTGGAGTCGGCGATTGCCCAGGCCCAGGGCATCGACTACCTGGCCTCTTCAAGCATCACCGGGATCTCGACCATCACCGCCACGCTGCGGCTGAACTACGACGCGAGCAAGGCGCTGACCGAGATCAACACCCAGGTCAACTCGGTCAAGAACCAGTTGCCGGCCCAGGCCCAGGAGCCGGTGCTGACCATTGCCGTCGGGCAGACCACCGATGCGATGTACCTGGGTTTCTACAGTGACACCCTGCCGACCAACAACATCACTGACTACCTGGTGCGCGTGGTCAAGCCCAAGCTGGATTCGATCCAGGGCGTGCAGACCGCCGAAATTCTCGGCGGACGCCAGTTCGCCCTGCGCGCCTGGCTCGACCCGGACAAACTGGCGGCGCATAACGTCACCGCGCAGGACGTGTCGACGGCGCTGGCCAACAACAACTACCTGTCGGCCGTCGGCTCCACGCGCGGGCAGACCGTGACCGTGGACCTCACCGCCGGCACCGATCTGCACACGGTAGATGAGTTCAAACAGCTGGTGATCAAGCAGAAAGGCGATGCACTGGTGTACCTGGCGGACGTGGCGACGGTCACCCTCGGCGCCGAGAGCTATGACAGCAGCGTGGCATTTTCCGGCAAGCGCTCGGTGTTCATCGGCATCAAGGTGGCCCCCACCGCGAACATCCTCACGGTCGCCGACAGCGTGCGCCAGGCGTTCCCCGAGCTGCAATCGCAACTGCCCACCGGCGTGCGCGGCGACATCGTGTATGACTCCACCGCGTTCATCAACACCTCGATCTACGAGGTGGTGAAGACCCTGGTCGAGGCGATGATCATTGTCTCGGTGGTCATCTACCTGTTCCTCGGCTCTTTCCGGGCGGTGATTGTGCCCCTGGTGGCGATCCCGCTGTCGCTGGTCGGCACCTTCTTCGTCATGTACCTGCTTGGTTACTCGATCAACCTGCTGACCCTGCTCGCGCTGGTGTTGGCGATCGGTCTGGTGGTCGACGACGCAATCATCGTGGTGGAAAACGTCGACCGGCATATCAAGGAAGAAGGCAAAGGTGTGCTGGAGGCCGCGTTGGTGGCGGCGCGCGAACTGGGCGGACCGATCATTGCGATGACGGTGGTGCTGATTGCGGCGTACGTGCCCATCGGCTTGCGCAGCGGCCTGACGGGCGCGCTGTTCAAGGAGTTCTGTTTTTCGCTGGCGGGCGCGGTCACGGTGTCGGCCGTGGTGGCGTTGACGCTGTCGCCGATGATGACCTCCAAGCTGTTCAAGACCGGCCAGGAGGAAGGTCGCTTCGCGCGCCGCCTCGATCAGTATTTTGACTGGCTGCGCGGGCGTTATCACCGCGTGCTGTCCGGCGGGCTGGACATCTGGCCGGTGCTGGTGACGTTTGGCTTTGTGCTGTTCCTGCTGGTCGCCGCCAGTGGCATGACCGCCAAGAGCGAGTTGTCGCCGACCGAAGACCAGGGCCTGGTGTTCATGCAGATCAAAGGCCCGCCGACCGCCTCGCCGCAGCAGATGGAGCGGATTGCCGACCAGGCGTTCCAGATCGCCAGCAAGGAGTCCGAGTACGCGCAAATGTTCCAGCTCACCGGCCTGCCGGCGCTCAATCAAGGCCTGGGCGGCGTGCTGCTCAAGACCTGGGATGATCGGACCCGCTCCCAGGCCCAGCTGATTCTTGACCTGCAGCAAAAGTGGAACCAGGTGCCCGGCGCAACCATCGCCGCCTTTCCGTTGCCGTCGCTGCCGGGGGCCCAAGGGTTGCCGGTACAGTTCGTGATTACCACCACTGATTCGGTGGAAAACCTCAATGAGGTCGCGCAAGCGGTGATGGCCGAGGCGCAGAAGCAGCAGCTGTTCTGGTTCTCCGACATGGACCTGAAACTCGACAAGCCCCAGGCGCGACTGGTGGTCGACCGGGAAAAAATCGCTGCATTGGGCATGACCCAGGCCGATGTCGGCGCGGCGTTGTCGGCGGCCCTGGGCGGCAACTACGTCAACTACTTCTCCACTGCCGGGCGCTCGTACAAAGTCATTCCCCAGGTGCTGCAGGTCAACCGCCTCAACCCGGAGCAGATTCTCGATTACTACATTCGTACGCCCGCCGGCGCCATGATCCCCGCGCGCACCGTGGCGCACATCGAGACGTCGACACAGCCGGAGTCGATCAACCACTTCCAGCAACTCAATTCGGCCACGCTTTCCGGCGTGAGTGGCGTGGCTCAGGGCGAACTGCTGGCCAAACTCAATACGATCCTCAACAACGTGGCGCCGTCGGGCTATACCTCCGACTTTTCCGGCGAGTCGCGGCAGTTCATGCAGGAATCCGGTGGCTTCGTCGGGCTGCTGATGTTCTCGATCCTGATCGTCTACCTGGCGCTGGCCTTCCAGTTTGAAAGCTTTCGCGACCCGGTGGTGATCCTGTTCTCGGTGCCACCGGCACTGTTTGGTGCACTGGCGTTTATTACCATGGGTTACGCCTCGATCAATGTGTACACCCAGGTGGGCCTGGTGACGCTATTGGGGCTGATCACCAAGCACGGGATTCTGATTGTGCAGTTCGCCAACGAACTGCAGCGCGCAGGCCACAGCAAACGTGAGGCCATTGAAGAAGCGGCCGCCGTGCGCCTGCGGCCGATCCTGATGACCACGGCGGCCATGGTGTTGGGCGTGGTGCCGCTGGTCTGGGCCTCCGGCGCCGGGGCTGCGGGTCGACATGACATGGGGCTGGTGATCTTTGCCGGGCTGTCGATCGGCACGCTGTTGACGCTGTTCATGGTGCCGGCGATGTACCTGTTTATCGGTGCCACGCACCATCGAGAGGTCGAACAACCGGTGTTTGAGAGTTGAGCCAGTGCACAGCCCGCTGTGCACTGACGCGCTTACAGGATCGAGATCGGGTACTGAACGATCAGGCGGTTCTCGTTGAAGCTGTTGGTGTTACCAAAGCTTCGACGCTGCGTCGCATTGCGCCAGCGCAGGTTCAATGAGCGCAACGGTCCGCTCTGCAGCGTATAGCCCACTTCGGTTTCGCGCCCGCGTTCGCGACCATCACTCACGGCGCCGGCGTGCACATTGCTGCCCTTGATGAACCTGTTCATCAGTGTCAGCCCCGGCACTCCGACGGCCGCAAAGTTGTAGTCATGCCGCACCTGCCAGGAACGCTCGTTGGCCAGGTCGTAACTGGAGCCATAGCTGTCGTTCGCCAGGGTCGCCCCACTGGTGCCGGCGACCCGCTGCAGGCCGGTTTCACCGGTGAGACGTTGCAGGCCGACGTAGAACGTGTGGCCGCCGGTCTTCAGGGAAAACAGGCCCGACAGCGTGCGGTTGTCCTCGCTGCCGGCCAGCGCGGCGCCGTCTTGCGTGCCGATGAAATAGCCGATATTGGCACCCAGGCTGATGCTCTCGGTGATCGCCTGGGTGTGCAGCAGCTGGAAGTATTGCTGCTGGTAGACGTCTTCGAGTTGGCCGTACCAGGCCGCAACCACTGTGTGTTCGTGGTTGAACGTATAGTCGCCGCCGATGAAATCGAACGCATCCGATTCGATGCTGTTCCTGCCGTGCAACACCGTGCCGACGCTGTTCTGCGACAGCTTCTGCATGCTGGCGTCGTTACGCTGGCTGTTGCCGCGAAATTGGCCGCCGTACAGGTTCACGTTGGGGATTTCCCACGAGGTGATTTGCGCGCCTTCGAGGGTCTGCGGCAGCGAACGGCCATCGTCGGCACGCAGTATCGGCAGGACCGGCATCCACTCGCCGATTTTCAGCTCGGTCTTGGAAAACCGCGCCTTGCCGGCGACAGCCAAGCGGCCAAAGTCATCAGCCGGCCGGTTGCCGTCGTGAGTCGGCAACAACTGCGTGCCGTAAGTGCCCCGGCCACCGTCGAGCTTAATCGCCAACATGCCCAGCGCATCCAGGCCAAAGCCGACGGTGCCCGAGGTAAAACCCGACTTCGCATCGAGGATAAAACTTTGTGTCCACTCCGCAGCCTGGCCATGCCCGGTCGACCCCGGCAGGGCTTTGGAGGCGCCGTTATCGACAAAGTCACGGCTCATGTAGAAGTTGCGCAGCACCAGGTTGGCCTTCGCATCCTCGATAAACCCATCGGCCTGCACCAGGCCCGAGAAGCCCAGTGCAATGATCACGACGTTGCTTTTCACACGCTGAAAATTGAGGCTCATTATTATGCTTCCCATTGTTTTTTGAGCGCAGCGATCCCGTCCCCGACCACCGTCGCCGGGGCGGTTTACACAGAAAAGGTCAGTTGTTGGCAGGCAGCGCCGCCAGTGACGAGGGGCGTCGTGGACGCCGTGCCACCCAGGACAACAGGCAGGTCAGCAGCACCGAGCCGATGGCCGCGCCGACCCACAGTTGCGAGAGGGTGTTGAAGTCGTAGAGTTTGAGGCCGGTGGCCGACAGCGTGGTGCCACGCTGGATGATGACGCCGGTGAGCATTTCGCCGGCTGCCGCGCCGATGTAGCTGACAATCCCGATCATGCCCAATGCCGCGCCAGCCGCCGCCTTGCCGGCGATATCAACGGCCATCAGGCCGCCGAGGAAGCACAGCAATGCCCCCAGCGAACTGCCGAATATCACCATCGACAGCACGTCCATCCAGTAATGCCCGGCGGGGCCATACAGAAACAACGCCAGGCCCCCTGCGTTCATGATGCCGAAGACCACCGCCAGGCCATGGCGGCGGCCGGCGAAAAAGCGATCGGAGATCAGCCCGCTCAAGCCCGTACCGGCAATCCCGCAGATGCTCGCCACGGAAATCAGCGTGGACGCGGTCAGGGTGTCGTAGTGCTTGGCGTTTTCCAGGAAGAACACGCCCCAGGAGTTGACCGCATAGCGACCGACATACATCAGGCACGAAGCGAGTGCCAGCAGCCAGAGCGCCGGGCTCTTGAGCAATAACCATTGAATCGCCGCAACGCTGGTGACGGTGCCTTTGATTTCCAGTGCGGGCTTGGAATTGACCGGTGCAAAGCCTTCGCTTTCCGGCGAGTCGGCCATGAACGCAAACACCAGCACGATGCCGAGCAAGCCCATGGCGGTTGCCAGCCAGTAGCCATACTGCCAGCCCCACGTGACCACGACCGCCGCGACGGCGACATACGTCAGTGCTTCGCCGAGGTTGTGCGCAATCGACCAGAAGCCGTAATAGGTACCGCGCTCGCGGTCGCCGTACCAGCGCGCCAGGGACACCACGCATGGCCCGACACCCATCGACTGCGCCCAGCCATTGATGCCCCAGGCCAGGGTCAGGATCACCGCGTTGGTAGTCAAGCCCATGCAAGCGTTCACCAGCGCACTCAGGGCCAGGCCAAGCATCATGAAGCGGCGCACATTGGCATGGTCGGCGAGAAAGCCGTTGACCAATTTACCGATGGCATAGGTGAAGAACAGCGCCGAGCCGATCATCCCCAATTCGCTGGGGCTGAGGATGTCCTGGGACACCAGCGCGGGCTTGACCACGTTGAACGACAACCTGCAGACATAAAACAATGCATAACTGAGTGACATCGACAGCAAGGTTTGCAGGCGGATGCGCCTGAAGAGTTTGGGGTCGATTTCGGGCTCCAGCGCGCGCGCTGGTGCAGCCTTGAGCAAGCTCAATAGAGATTTCATAGCCGACAGTTCCTGTTTTTATTGTGCTGTACGTGCTTTAAAAGGTGCTGCTGCGATCAGGCGTCCAGGGCATTCCCAAGCATCGAGGCGACTTGGGCGTAGACCTGCGGGTTGGCCACCAGCAACGGATTGCCCTCGGTCAGGCCGTGGTTGCGCAGAAAGTCATTGCTCACGCCGCCCGCCTCCTTCACCAGTACCAGCCCGGCGAGGCAGTCCCAGCTGTTGATGTGGGTTTCGTAGTAACCGATCAGCCGGCCTGCGGCGACGTAGGCCACCATCAGCGCGCCCGAGCCATTGCGAATGAAGGTACCGCCCTCCTCCAGCAACTGCGCGATAAAGGGAATGAAATGTTGCTTGCCGCGCCGATGGGAGGTGCCTACGCCCATCACGCCGTGAGCAATGTCGGGCGCCGTGTGCACGCTCAGCCGCTGCTGATTGAGCCAGGCACCTTGGCCTGTGCAGGCATGGAACAACTCGTCGTGCACCGCGTCCGCCACTGCGCCCAACCACGGTTCGCCGTCGACCAACAGGCCGATGGACACGCACCAACTGTGCAGGCCGTTGACGAAACAGCTGGTGCCATCGATAGGATCGACCACCCAGATGCACTGCGCATCCAGGGTCGCGCCGCCTGTCTCTTCCCCCAGGAACCCATCCTGCGGAAACCGCTCGGCCAAGCGCTGCTTGATGTAGGCCTCGGTGTCCTGGTCGACGATGCTGACCAAGTCCTGGAGTTGGTCGCCCTTGTGGCTGACGACCAGGCTGTCGCGCTGCCGGTAAGGCTCGAGTGCGCGCCGCGCGGCTTGCATGGCCAGCTCCTGCGCACAGGCATAACGCTGTTGCAGGTCTTCAGGACTCAGCGGTGTGCAGCGCTGTTGGCTACTTTGCATGGGCTACCCCCTTGTTGGATGTGTGATTTTCAGCGCTTTGCACACGTGTGCAAGACGAGTGCAAAAAAATGGCGGACCTGCCGCCACTCACACTGAACCGCTGTATAAGGCACGAAAAAAATATTCGTTTCAACACATTTTTAAACTATTTATTCCAACGTGCTGCGCCGTTGAATCAACTGCACCGGCACCACGAAAGGCTGCTCCACGGCCGCGTCGAGCGTGGCGGCCACTGCCTGCCGGGCCAACGCCTCGGGGTCCTGGCGGACGGTGGTCAGGGCGTAGGCATCGTGGCCCGCCTGGGGAATATCGTCAAAACCGACCACCGCCACATCCCGGGCAACCTGCAGGCCCAGCTTGAATCGCAGGGCGTCCATCACCCCCAGGGCCAGCAGATCGGTGGCGCAAAAAATCCCGTCGGGGCGCGTGGGCTGTGCAAACAGGGCCAGCGCGGCGTCCACGCCTGCGGCGTAACCCCCGACGCCCTCGTAATGTTCGGCCAAGGGCGCCAGGCCAGCCTCGGCGACGACCTGGCGAAATCCCTGCAAGCGTTGTCGTGAACTGTAATTGCCCTCGCTCTGGCCGACGAAGGCCAGGCGCGTCGCGCCGCTGCGCAGCAATTCACGCGCCGCCAACCGGCCCCCTTCGACATGGTCGCTGACCACCAGGTTGGCGCCCTGCAGGTGTGCATCGCAATTGATCATGGTCAACGGCACTTGACGATTCAGGTAGCGCTCCACCTGCTCGCTCGACGCTGCCGCCGAGGTGAGGATCACCCCGGCCACTTGATAGCTCAGCAATTCCTGCATCGAGCGTTCGAGTTGTTCCGGGTCATTGGCGTTCATCAGCAGCGGCATCAAGCCTTGCAGGCTCAGATGGTGAGTCAAGGGCCCCAGCAGGCTCGCGAGGAAAGGGTTTTCGAACCCGGCGGTGATGATGCCGACAAAATTGCTGCTGCCCTTGTTCATGGTCCTGGCAATCAGGTTGACCTGGTAACCCAGCGCCTCGGCGGACTTCATCACCCGTTCGCGCATGCGTGGCGACACGCTGGCGCCCGGCGTGAACGTACGGGAGACGGCAGAGCGTGAAACCCCTGCATGCAGGGCGACGGCTTCGGCGTTGATAATGTCCGGGCTAGGCATGTAGGCAAAGTCGGCCTGAAGGAGAAGGCAGCATTCTGGCAGCGCAAAAACCTGAAGTCGACGGCAACGGCGCAGTTGCTGGCAGGAAAAAACACAGGCTAACCTATGTGCTAGAGGCATAGCCCATTCTCAAACGTCATAATCCTACGTTTTCCTACATGGTAATCTCACATCCCTACCAATAGGCATTGATCGTTTGTCGACAATGGCCCCAACCAGGAAAGATCATGCCAAGAAAGTCACACTCAGCCCTGCGTCGTAATTTCCGTGAATTGCTTGCAACGCCTACGTGCGTTGAAACCGCTTCTGTATTCGACCCGATGTCGGCGCGCATCGCCGCCGACCTGGGTTTTGAGGTAGGTATCCTGGGTGGCTCCGTCGCCTCGTTGCAGGTACTTGCCGCGCCCGATTTTGCCTTGATCACGCTGAGTGAGTTCGTCGAACAGGCCACCCGCATCGGCCGCGTCGCCCAGCTGCCGTTTATTGCTGACGCCGACCACGGCTACGGCAATGCCCTGAACGTCATGCGTACCGTCGAAGAACTCGAACGTGCCGGTGTCGCCGCGCTCACCATCGAAGACACGTTGCTGCCCGCGCAATTCGGGCGCAAATCCACCGACCTGATCTCCATCGAGGAAGGCATCGGCAAAGTCAGGGCAGCCCTGGAAGCACGCGTCGATCCGGAGTTGGCGATCATCGCCCGCACCAACGCCGGCGTCTTGCCCACCGAAGCCGTAATCGAGCGGACCCTGGCCTATCAAAAGGCCGGTGCGGACGGGATCTGCATGGTCGGTGTCAGCGACTTCGAACACCTGGAGAAAATCGCCGAAAACCTCACCGTGCCGCTGATGTTGGTGACTTACGGCAATCCCAAGCTGAATGACAGCCAACGCCTGGCAAGCCTCGGTGTACGCGTGGTCGTGGCGGGTCACGGCGCCTACTTTGCTGCGATCAAGGCCACCTACGACAGCCTGCGCGCCCAGCGCCAGTTGACTCACAGCACCTCCAACCTCAGTGCCACCGAACTGACGCACACCTACACGTTGCCGGAAAACTACGTGGCCTGGGCGCAAGAGTTCATGGACGTCAAAGAGTAATACCCGGGCGGAACGAGGGGGTCACCCCCTCCTCCACACCCCGCTTCAGCTGAAGAACCGGTTGCCCGGCCGTGGCAATCCCAGGTTCTCGCGCAAGGTTGCCCCTTCATACTCGCGCCGAAAAATCCCCCGCGTCTGCAACTCAGGCACGACGTGGTCGACAAAATCATCGAGCCCGCCCGGCAGCCACGGGAACATCACGTTGAAGCCGTCACTGCCCTCCTCCTCCAGCCATTGCTGCATCTCGTCAGCAATACTCTGGGCGGTGCCCACGAACGACAGGCCGGCATACCCGCCAAGGCGCTGGGCCAATTGGCGCACGGTCAGTTGCTCGCGATCGGCCAGGGCCAGCACACGTTCGCGTGAACTCTGGCTGCCGTTGGTTTCGGGAATTGCCGGCAGGTAGCCGTCCGGGTCGAATTTGGACGCGTCCGTACCCAGCGCAACCGACAGCGAGGCAATTGCGCTCTGCTCATGCACCAGGCTGTCGAGGTGCGCACGAATGCGGCGTGCGTCTTCAAGCGTGTCGCCCACCACCACAAAGGCGCCAGGCAGGATCTTCAGGTGGTCGGGGTTGCGCTGGTTCAGGCGCATGCGCCGTTTGATATCGGCATAGAAGGCTTTGCCCTCCTCCAGGTTGCCCGGCGCGACGAAGATCACTTCGGCGGTTTCTGCCGCCAATTGCCGCCCGGGCTCGGAGGAGCCGGCTTGCACGATCACCGGCCAGCCCTGTACCGGGCGGGCAATGTGCAGCGGGCCGCGCACGTTCAGGTAGCGCCCCTTGTGATCCAGGGTGTGCAGCTTGTCGGGGTCGAAAAACACGCCGCTGTCGGCATCGCGAATAAACGCATCGTCGGCCCAACTGTCCCACAGCCCGGTGACCACGTCGTAGAACTCGCGGGCACGGGCGTAACGCTGATCGTGCGAGTAGGCCTCGTCCAGACCGAAATTCAGCGCGGCATCCGGGTTGGCGGTGGTGACGATATTCCAGCCGGCGCGGCCATTGCTCAGGTGGTCCAGGGAGGCAAAACGCCGGGCAATGTGGAAGGGTTCGTCATAGGTGGTGGATGCGGTGGCGACCAGCCCGATGTGCTCGGTCGCCTGGCTCAAGGCCGACAACAGGGTGAACGGCTCGAACGAGGTCGCGGTATGGCTGCGCTTGAGCGCCTCGGTGGGCATGTTCAGCAAGGCCAGGTGGTCGGCCATGAAGAAGGCGTCGAACCGACCGCGCTCAAGGGTTTGCGCAAAGCGCTTGAGGTGCGCGAAATTGAAATTGGCGTCACGAAAAGCGCCGGGATAGCGCCAGGCGCCGGTGTGGATACTGGCCGGACGCATGAACGCGCCCAGCTTGAGTTGGCGTTGTGCAGTCATGAAGCACTCCCAGGAAATAGTCCTCAAGCATCGTCCGGCTGGACTTTTGCTGTCCAATAATCAAACGTGCTGGCTTATTCCTTGAAGTACAACCGTGCCCTGTCGTGAGGTTTAGCCATGCAGACCGTTTTCCACTTTGCCTTCAATGTCACCGACCTGGACCGCGCCAGGGCCTTCTACGGCGGCGTACTCGGTTGCGAGGAAGGCCGCAGCACCGAGACGTGGGTCGATTACGATTTCTTCGGGCACCAGCTGTCATTGCACTTGGGCACACCGTTCAAGACCGAAAACACCGGGCATGTCGGCAAGCACCTGGTGCCGATGCCGCACTTCGGCCTGGCCATGGCCCTGGAAGACTGGCAAGCCACCGCCGAACGCCTGACCCAAGCCGGCACCGACTTTGTGTTGCAACCGCAAGTACGCTTTGCCGGTGAGCCCGGCGAGCAGTGGACGATGTTTTTCCTCGATCCGTTTGGCAACCCAATCGAGTTCAAGGGGTTCAGGTCGATGAGTGCGTTGTATACGCGTTGAATCGCGTGGGTGAGTCCGCCTACGGTGACGATCCCGCCGATCAACCCGGACTGAATCACCGCCTTGTCCGCTGACATGCCACTGTAGAAAGGAGGATTGACGGCAACGCGCAACAGCCTGGTTACACGGTTTGGGGCATTTTGCAACTCTGCCAATTCTGGCCTTTTGCCTCTATTCTTTACCGCCGACCTGTATCAATTATCGAAAAGGACTCCGATGTCGACCCCAATTCGCCGTAACCCAGTGACTGTGCTTTGGGAGATCATCTCGGCATCTGGGCTTGCTTCATCGCCTCACGTTGCGGTAGAGCAAATAGCTTGCCTGATCACAATCAAGTACTTGGAGCACCTTGGTCATGAAGCACTGTGGTCTTCACTGCTTGAAAAGCGCGATCCGGCGGCATTTCTAGTTAAAGACGGGTTTCCCGCCTTACGCAGAGCGGAAACCGACACTTCTCAGTCCGTCATTCGCGTGGATCCCAATGGCCTGTTCAATGATGCCTATTTTCAGCTTGAGACCACCAAGCCCGAGGCATTGATCCGGTTGTTGGAAGCCGTCGACGAGTTATTTTTTTTTGGCGAGTCAGAGGTGTCCAGCCGTCCCTCCGCTGGAGATGCATTCGACGAGTTGCTGAGCATCGCCGCTGTCGGTGGGAATTCGCTGAATACCACGCCACGCGCGCTGTCACGTTTTGTCGTGGCGCTACTCGATCCGACCGTAGGCAAGCGCTGGATAGACCCGGCCGTAGGGACCGCACGATTATTGCTCGACGCAGAGCATTACGTGAGTGGCATGGGAGGCCAGGTACCCAAGACGCCTGCCGGTGTTGACGTCGATAAGTCGGTGGCGCGCATTGGCTGGGTAAATTTACTCTTGCACGATTTGGATCCGGTACCGCTGCACGTGGGCAATAGTATCGCCGGTGCTAAAGAATCAACGATGAAACTCAGCAGGCTCCTGCACCGGGGACACTATGATTTTGTCATGAGTGACTTGCCATTTGGCACTATCGGTGACCGCGTACAAGATGACAAAGCTAATTTCCTGCCTTCTCACACACTCAACGAGAAAGAAAAACTCATACAACGGATGGAGTTACTTTTCATCTGGCGCTCCCTCGACTTACTCGTCGTCGGTGGGCGGGCTGCATTGGTTATTCCCCAAAGCGTATTGTACGGGACTGCCAAGGAACAACGCAGGTTGCGCCAGGAGCTGATGACCCAGCAGATCGTTGAGGGTGTGATTCTGCTCCCCGAGTGGATGCCTCAACAATCGAACCCGATGGCATTGCTGCTTTTCAAAAAAACAGTCTCATCAGCAGCCACCTATGACACATCCTCAGGCTCGCGGCCACGTACGACAAGCATTTGGTTCTACGAGATTGGAGCAGAGCATTCCTCCGCGTCTGGCGATGATGATTTTTATGACGCACTTGTGCACTACCGACGTCAACTGCAGGGACATGAGCTGGAAAGTGAATATTATTACCAGCCGGCCCTTGATGACGATCAGTCCAGTGAACATGTGAGCCTGCACACCAGTGACCTGGATGCAGACGTTGCTTATCGTCAGATGATGCGATTTTTGCGCCGCCCCGCCGCCCGGACAAAGCAATGGCGGATACCCGTTCGTGAATGGATCCATAACCCTGAATGGCGTGATGCGGAAGGCCGCACAGTGGGCTCCCACGATAGTGATCATCAAGTTCGCCCGGAGTACGAGGCCTTTCACGAATCGCATCTGTACGTTAATCAAGAGTTAAAACCAGGTTTACTCGAGCCCGGTTGTATTGAGGCGCGACGCTGGAGCCTGGATATCAATGACTATCGATGGCCAGAGGCGCCGCTCGCCAGTGAGGGAACCAGCGCACTGGAGCTGATTGACGAATTGGTGGGAATTGAAAAGGACATACTTAACAGGTTGGAAAGCCTGCGTTCGCTACTGGCAGGAGAGGACCGATGAATGCGCCTGCCCATTGGCGCCGAGTGAGCCTTCTGGACGTATGCACACTGAACCCGCGCCCCCGATTGAGTGCTGATGTCAAAGTAGATTATGTCGACTATTCGAATATTGACGATGCCACAGGCGTCATTACCTCAAGCAGAGATCGAGCATCCGGAGAAGTGCCAAGAGGCGCGTCGACGTTCCGGAATGGGGATGTGTTATTTGCTGGTGTGACCGCAGAGCATTGGAAGTCGGCGTTGGTATCCGACTTGAAGCATGAGTATGGAAAGGGGCCTAATCTGACCGTCTTGCGCCCTGGCCCAGAACTTTCGGCAGCTTACCTTTGGCACTTTTTTCAACAGCCTTGGATAAGGCAGCAAGCGTCACGCATGAACACATCCACCCTCAGCCAACCGATCTTGCCGCATTCCTTTTTCAAGAACATACGCATCACTTTGCCGCCATTCGATGAACAGCTGTATATCGTGGACGCATTAGAACAGGCCAGTATCGTCCCCTATCGCCACGCGTTGCAGCGTGTCCAGCAACTTAAAGGCGAGTTGGCTGCTCACCTGATGCTACCTCAGCGCTCATTTGAACCCGGTTGGTCGCTGTTCAAGATTGACGACATCTGCCAGATCAATCCGACAGAGCATCTATCAGGGGCACCCGCTCCGTCATTAGATGATGAAGTGGTGTACTTCCCAGGGCAGGACCTTTTGACAAACGAGTTGGCTGCAACATCGGTTCGTTATCGCGACATTCCTTTACCTATTCGTCCGGTTCAAGCAGGTGACTTGTTAGTGGGCGCATACACAGACAAAACAGGATACGGTGGCGCGGTGGTGGTGCCCGAGAGTGATACGCCACAGTTTGTGGCACGGGCACTCACCGTATTGAGACCCGAACCTACAGTATCGTCGCATTATCTCGCCGAACTTCTGCAATCTACCTGGTTCAACAACCACGTACAGCGCCAGGCGACGCCATCGCACAGGTCTGCCAACGATACAAGCATGCTCGCCCGCCTGAAACTCACACTGCCCAACAGGTACAAGCAAAAGCACATTGTCGATGTCCTGTCCCAAGTCCCTGTGCAAGAAGTCAAGAATACCGTGGCGACGGCTCGATCGATCTATCACGCATTGGCGCGTGATGCCTTCGATGGCCAATGGTCAAAACGCTGGCGTCCTGCGGGCAACTCAAACTCTGCTGCCGCCCTCCACACGATTGATGATCGCACGCAAATTATTGCTGTTGCGCCCCTGGCCGTAATGCCGTTCAAGCGCGGTAATCGTGCGGGCGCCATCGTCAGCTTATCCAGGTTCCAGCGCCTGGTCTGGCGCGCGCTTCGAAAAAATAACCAGGCATTGATCGTTGATGACCCTGAAAGCTTCGAGATGTTCTGTACTTCGCGCTCTCTGGCCCCCTTACGCGAATTCGTCAGCCATAACCAAGTTCGCCGCACGCTGGAGCAGATCGCCTCGTTGGGCCTCATTCAAAAAATGAGCCTGCCACCTCGCGGCAAAGGGGATGCGAAACCTTATTTGTTAGCGTTCCGCGCGTTCCGGCAAGAGGTCAGTGCGCGAATAGATGAAGATACGAAATTAACTGACGCTCAAATGTTGCGCGCCAGCATATTAGAAGAGGAGATCGGTTTATAAATGCGCCTACGTTACCTGAGCATTGATCGATATCCGCCACTCTCCAACGTGAGAATCTGTTTTTCTGCTGACGCCCCTTGGGACGAACTGGGAGGCGAATCGATTGATTGCGGCATTCATTTTGTTGCTGGCCTCAATGGCAGCGGCAAGAGCCATTTACTGCGAGCGATCTCGTCAATTTTCTTGGGCATGGCAGATGGCGAGCTTCCTGGCTTTCCTTTCACGCTCGTCTACGAATTGGGCAAGGGTGAGCAGTTTCTTGAGATCATTTTTGATAACAGGGATGGTCGAAAAAACGAGGCTGCCATCTGGCAACGGAATAAACCAACCTTCAAGAAAAACTGGGACCTGGATGCTTTTGAGCGGCACCTCGCAGCATTGCGAATGGGTGACCTGCAAGGTTTAACTGCTCGGGTGCCGAAAGGCAGCTACCCTCAAAGCGTGAAAGACCTGCTCCCCAAAGTACTCGCCTACACCTCGGGTTCCTGGAAGCCCTGGCAAGCAATCTGGCAGCCACCACTCTCCGCAGACGAGCGCCCAGATATTCAGGCTGAAGAACTCTACGATGCGGTCATGGAGCGTCCTGCGGGATGGACCGACCGCGATGAAAGTGCTGCGCGGTTCGCTGGAGCCTCTTACCTTCAGTCGACTCCTGTCGCTCACGTTAATAACGATGCCAGTGATCTGCTCAGTCGACCTTTCCTGCTGAGTGATAACCGGCCTGATGCCGCACTGTTGGCAGTTGCGCTTCACGATGGGCTGGCCAGTCGCAACGCTCAGTCCAAACCACGCCTGACGCAATTGCTCCAGAAAGCAGGATGGCAGCAATTGGTATGTGTGCGGCTACGAATCGACCTCGATAAAGTAAAAAACGCTCCCGCAACCTTCCAGAGAAAGATTCACGATTTACTGTTGATAGCAGGTGAAGTTATAAGCTTGCCTCATCCGACCCGACTCTTGCGTATGGCGTACTTCGATGTAGACAGTGTGGTTCCTGACACCCGAGTGAAGTGTCTCGACGAACAATTGCGTACGGACAACGTCAAGTATCAGGGAGATGCCCTGACCCTGATGCTAGGGGAACGTAGCGAAAGTCCATTCAGTCGTTTCCACGAATTAATTCGTTGGATGGCGTTGGGTCTGATTGATGACGTTGAAATGTGCATCCGACGCAATGTGAAACCTGATGACGATGAAGCGTGGCATGACAAAGGCATCATGGCCTACAGCGAGATGTCGGACGGAGAGCAAATGGTCTTGCGCCGTTGGGCGCTCTTCTATTTGCTGGCAGGCGAACCCGATTCGTTGCTTCTGCTGGATGAACCGGAAACACACTTTAACGACAGTTGGAAACGCCAGATCGTCAGCATCATTGAGCACGCAATGGGAAAAGATAACAGCGCCGTGCTAGTGGCTAGCCACTCTTCGATCGTGCTGTCAGACGTGTTTGATCAAGAAGTTATCCATATCAGTAAGGATACAGAGGGGCACGCGACTGCAAGACCGTTGAACACCCGTACATTCGGCACAGACCCTGGTGCGCTGGTCATGAAGGTATTCGACGCTGAAGACAGTATTGGTATACGCGCGAAACAACGAATAGAGGCCTTCCTCACACACGTGAGCCAGACTGCAGCGCCGACACGCGAGGACATCTCGAAACTCGAATCGGTGATCAACAGCCTGGGCACTGGTTTCTATCGTTCGGAACTGCGCACGGTATTATATCGTTGGAAGCAGTCGGACGATGTCAGAGCACTCAATCAGCTACTGCCGACGTTGGGCGGCCCTATGAAAGAAGGGGTGTTGGAACTGCTCAAGAAGCACATACAGAGCAACGCTCCAGATGCTTAAACCTATTCGCTACAGCAAATGGTCACCCGCGCTGGCAGCGGGTCAAAAACTGATGCGCACGTTTGCATTGTGGCTTTGTCAGCCGACCGTTAAAAAGGTGCACGTGAGTAAAAAAAGTCTGGTTGGCCTACTCAGCACACCTGTTGAAGCGGAATGGCTTTGGCAGTTTCTGCAGCGTGAAGTTGGCAAAGTAACCTTGAAGGTGCGTGCAGAAACAATTGCAGGATTGGATAAAGCCGAAAAACAGTTGTTAACACGATGGGTCACGACCACTACCGACATTGGCAGTCACTTTTCGCTGAACCCTGGGGTACCTCCACTACCGCTGGAAATCCCCCTAAAAAACAAAGCGGATAGACACGCACTGCAAATACTCATGGAGTCGTTTTACTCGCCGGGATTGAGGCACGGTCTGCCCTATGGTGCAGATGGAGTTGCCACCAGCGATCCATCACAGCACGTCAACTACGAACGATTCAAAACGGACTTCCTGCTGCTGCACAAGGTCGACAAGGATGAGGACGCGAGAGCGGCGTGCGTGATGTGCGGCGCAGAGTTACGCAAAGCCCACATTGATCATTGGGTCGCAAAGGCGTCCTACCCGATGCTTTCCGTGTGCGCAGACAACCTTGTTCCGATGTGTGACGAATGCAATGAAGCACCCAATAAGGGCTCGGAAAAGGTTCATACAAATGGTTCCTTTGAAGAGTGGTTTCATCCTTACAAGCGACATCCAGGAGGCAAGCTGGTTCTTCAACTGAACGAGCCGATACTGGGGGTCAGACTGGCAAGCACCGACCCCGCTGACGTGGGTCGCGTCGCCAATCTGAACAAAGTCTTGAAGTTGGATACGCGCTGGAGCAAAGAGTTGCGTGCCGAATACCGCAAGGTTCAACGCATCCTTGAAAGGCGGCAATCAAAAAAACAACAACCACTCACACTGATCGAGCTTTACCAGGTGGTCGTCGATTGGATCGATGAACTGTCGGATGCAGAGCCAAACCATGAGGTTCATCAGGTGCTCGCCGAAGCATTGCAGGACCCCGCTCGCTTGTTGGCTTGGCATACGGAAATCGAAGAAGACTTCAAGGAAGACACAGGCACAGGGCATCAGTCTTAACGTTGGACGGCCTCCCCGCACAATTAGTCCACGCATAAAAAATCCGCCGCAGAATCTGCGGCGGCAACCAAAGGTTATTGTCGAAGCAGAGCGGCTAAGACAGGTCCAACGCTACACCCCTGCTTGATTAAATAGTGTGAAGTTTAATTAATCGAGTTTAATCCAGCGCCTGGCTGCAGGCCGCGTGAACTGTGCTTAGAATCAACCTCGGCAAACTCGCCGAACACAATAAGAATCGTAACGCCTCACCTGAAAAACATCTGCCAATACGCTCTTATGCGCCATCCAGTCAGTGCGATGTTTCTGTGCGCGTTAATTATTCCGGGGAAGTCACAACATGATCAAACAGTGCAGCCTGTTAGCGCTGGCGGTGTGCGCCAGTATCAGCCAATTCGCGCAAGCCGACGCCGTCTCCGACCAGGCCGATTCCAAAGGGTTTATCGAGGGCAGCAGTGTCACCGGGCTGTTGCGCAACTATTACTTCGACCGCAACCGCGAAGGCGGCAGGGCCGACAACCGTGACTGGACCCAGGGCGCGATGCTCAACTACGCCTCGGGCTTTACCCAGGGCACCATTGGTTTCGGCGTGGATGCCTACGCCTACGGCGGGCTGAAACTCGACGCTACCCATGCGGACGCCGGCACCGGCAACCTGCCGACCGACCGGCATGGCGATCCCGAAGATGCCTACGGCTCCGTCGGTGCCGCGGTGAAGATCAAAATCTCCAAGACCCAACTCAAGTTCGGTGACATGCAGCCCACTGCACCGGTGTTCGCCACCGGCGGTACGCGCCTGCTGCCCCAGACCGCCACCGGCTTTGACCTGACCAGCAGCGAGATCGCCGGGCTGGACCTGGAAGCCGGGCACTTCACCAGTACCAACAGCGGCATGACCAGCGACCATGACCACGATATCTACGCCACCTACGCCAACGTGCCGGCCAACAGCGCGAGTTTTGTCGGCGGCAAATACGCCTTCACTCCGTCCCTGAGCGCAACGCTGTACGCCAGCGAACTGGAAGATATCTGGCGTCAGTACTACACCAACCTCAACTACGTCATCCCGCTGGGCCATGACCAGTCGCTGGCCCTGGACGGCAACCTCTACCGCACCCTCGACACCGGCAGCGCCAAGGCCGGCGCGATCAACAACACCACGTATTCGGTCGCGGCGGCGTATTCGTTCCTGCAGGCCCACACGCTGACGCTGTCGTTCCAGAAAGTGCACGGCGACACGCCCTTTGACTACATCGGCACCGGCAACAACGGCGCGGGTGAAGGCGGCGACTCGGTGTACCTGGCCAACTCGGTGCAATGGGGCGACTTCAACGGCCCGGGCGAACAGTCCTGGGGGATCCGCTATGACTTGAACATGGCCAGCTATGGTGTGCCGGGCCTGAGCTTCATGGGCCGTTACATCAATGGCTCGGACATCAACGGCACCCATACGCCGGTCAACAGCGCGTATGCCGGCGACTATGGTGCCGATGGCGCTCACCACGAGACTGACCTTGAGGCCAAATACGTGATTCAGAGCGGCCCGGCGAAAAACCTGTCGCTGCGCGTGCGCGATGCGATCGTGGCGTCGAACGCCGACCAGCGCGATGGCGATTTGAACGAGTTGCGACTGATCGTCGACTACCCGTTCACCCTGCTGTAATCACTGCCCGAATGACTCCAGCCGCTCGCGCATCCCCGCGCTGGCGGCTGGACCGGCCTGCAACGTGCAGGCATCCAGGGGCACCACCTGCCCATCGGCATCGGCCATCATCGGCTGCACCAACCGCCCCGTCCCGCGCTCCACCACCTGCACACTGGCGCCTTCCTCGGCGTAGTGCCGGTTGCCCCACGCCACCAGCGACATCAGCACCATACGAAAATCCTCGCCCTTGGCCGTCGGTACGTATTCGTAGCGCGGCGGCCGTTCGCTGTAGGCCTTGCGCTCGAGCATCCCGGCGTCCACCAGGGCGGTGAGGCGGCGCGTGAGCATGTTCGGCGCGATGCCGAGGCTGCGCGAAAACTCATCGAAACGGCGCAGGCCTTGCAGCGCGTCGCGCATGATCAGGATGCTCCACCACTCCCCTACCCGGTCGAGGCTGCGGGCGATGGGGCATTCGTCGCGGGTCAGGGACTTGCGTTGCATAGGGGTTCCTGTGAGTCGCTATAAAGTTGTGTGACGCCATGTTACTTTCATCATGATAGTGACGTCCATAGGGTCTGTACCCTCAACACAACCGGAGTCGATTGATCATGAGTAAACGTATCGTTGTGACGGGCATGGGCGCCCTGACGCCGCTGGGCGCCAGCGTGGAAGCGACCTGGCAGCGCCTGTTGAAAGGCCAGTCGGGCATCCGTCGCCTGCCTGAAGAATTGATTGGCAACCTGGCGGTCAGCATCGGCGGCCAAGTCCAGAGTGCGCAGCAGGATGCCGAGGCGGGTTTTGATCCTGATCGGCTGTTGGCGGCCAAGGAACAGCGCAAGATGGACCGCTTTATCCTGTTCGCCCTGGCGGCGGCCGACGAGGCGTTGAAGCAAGCCGGCTGGGCACCGAAAACCCCGGAAGAACAGGAACGCACCGCGACCATCATTGCTTCGGGCGTAGGCGGTTTCCCGGCGATTGCCGATGCGGTGCGCACCACTGACAGCAAGGGTCCACGGCGTCTGTCGCCATTCACTATTCCGTCGTTCCTGAGCAACATGGCCGCCGGGCATGTATCGATCAACTACGGTTTGAAAGGCCCGCTGGGCGCACCGGTGACCGCCTGTGCGGCCGGCGTGCAGGCGATTGGCGACGCCGCGCGGATGATCCGTGCCGGTGAAGTCGATGTCGCCGTGTGCGGGGGCGCCGAAGCGGCCATCCACCGGGTCAGCCTCGCCGGGTTTGCAGCGGCGCGGGCGCTGTCCAGCGACTTCAACGACACCCCGGAACGTGCCTCGCGCCCCTTCGACCAGGCGCGCGACGGCTTCGTGATGGGCGAAGGCGCCGGCATCCTGGTCATCGAGGAACTCGAACACGCCCTGGCACGCGGCGCCCAGCCGATTGCCGAACTGGTGGGCTACGGCACCAGTGCCGATGCCTATCACATGACGGCCGGCCCGGAAGACGGTGACGGCGCACGCCGGGCCATGACCCAGGCTTTGCGCCAGGCCGGAATCGAGGCGTCTGCGGTGCAGTACCTGAACGCCCACGCCACCTCGACGCCCGTGGGCGACAAAGGCGAGCTGGCCGCGATCAAGACGGTGTTCGGCGCCACGGGCAGCCCGGCGATCAGCTCGACCAAATCCGCCACCGGCCACTTGCTGGGCGCTGCGGGCGGCATCGAAGCCATCTTTACCGTCCTCGCCCTGCGCGATCAGATCGCCCCGGTCACCCTCAACCTGGACAACCCTGACGCCCTCGCCGAGGGCCTGGACCTGCTGCGCGGTGAGGCACGGCCGATGGCCATTGAATACGCGCTGTCCAACGGCTTCGGCTTTGGCGGCGTGAATGCCAGCGTGCTGTTCCGCCGCTGGCACTGACCCGCCGGTTTGCCCCTGTTGTGATTTTCGGGGACCATGGGCGCCTTTCCTTGACTGCCAACCAGAGGCGCCCATGGCCAACCACGACCTGTCCTACACTCCCGATCCGGATGCCGATTCGATTTCCTCCGACGTCATCGGCTTCAATGGCATCCTGGTCTCCACCCAGATCCCGACCCGCGCCGACGGCAGCCTGGAACTGGGCGATATCACCGCGCAAAGCGAATGCACCCTGCAGGCCTTGAAAGTCGCCCTGGAAAAGGCCGGCAGCTCGATGGACCGGGTGATGCACCTGACCATTTATCTGACCGACATGGCCGACCGCGCCGCCTTCAATGAAGTCTACAAACGCTTTTTCGCCAAGCCCTGGCCCGTGCGCGCGGCTGTTGGCGTCGCCGCCCTGGCGGTCGACGGCATGCGTGTGGAAGTCACCGCGATGGCCGCTCAAGCCTGAAGTGATGCCGGTCAGGCATTTCACGGCTACAATGCGCGCCTCAACCGTGACAAGCCTGACTAAAAAAACTATGTCCTTGCCCAAGCATCACCTGGAATTGCTCAGCCCTGCCCGCGATGTCGCCATCGCGCGCGAGGCTATCCTGCATGGCGCCGACGCCATCTACATTGGTGGCCCGAGCTTCGGCGCCCGCCATAACGCCTGCAACGAGGTGAGCGATATCGCTCAACTGGTGGAATTCGCCCGCCGTTAC
The DNA here is from genome assembly GCF_025466155.1 of Pseudomonas sp. 13B_2.1_Bac1. Lineage (NCBI taxonomy): Bacteria > Pseudomonadati > Pseudomonadota > Gammaproteobacteria > Pseudomonadales > Pseudomonadaceae > Pseudomonas > Pseudomonas sp. 13B_2.1_Bac1. The sequence continues at coordinate 83,430 of NZ_JANLOH010000053.1, forward strand.
CACGCGCGCGTGTTCACCACCATCAACACCATCTTGCATGACAACGAACTGGAACCTGCGCGCAAGCTGATCCATCAGCTCTACGACGCCGGTGTCGACGCGTTGATCGTGCAGGACCTGGGCGTGATGGAGCTGGATATCCCGCCTATCGAGCTGCACGCCAGTACCCAGACCGATATCCGTACCCTGGGCCGCGCCAAGTTTCTCGACCAGGCCGGTTTCTCGCAGCTGGTATTGGCCCGTGAACTGAACCTGCAGGAAATCCGCGCCATCGCCGACGAAACCGATGCCGCCATCGAGTTCTTCATCCACGGCGCCCTGTGCGTGGCGTTCTCCGGGCAGTGCAATATCTCCCACGCGCAGAATGGCCGCAGCGCCAACCGTGGCGATTGCTCCCAGGCCTGCCGCCTGCCGTACACCTTGAAGGACGACCAGGGCCGCGTCGTGGCCTTTGAAAAGCACCTGCTGTCGATGAAAGACAACAACCAGAGCGCCAACCTGCGCGCCCTGGTCGAGGCCGGCGTGCGCTCGTTCAAGATCGAAGGCCGCTACAAGGACATGGGCTATGTGAAGAACATCACCGCCTACTACCGCCAGCGCCTCGACGAGATTCTTGAAGACCGTCCGGACCTGGCCCGCGCCTCCAGCGGCCGTACCGCGCACTTCTTCCTGCCCGACCCGGAAAAAACCTTCCACCGGGGCAGCACCGATTACTTTGTCAGCGACCGCAAGATCGACATCGGCGCCTTCGACACCCCAACCTTCACCGGCCTGCCGGTGGGTGTGGTGGAAAAAGCCGGCAAGCGCGACCTGCAGGTGGTGACCCATGAGCCGCTGTCCAACGGCGACGGCCTCAATGTGCTGGTCAAGCGTGAAGTGGTGGGTTTTCGCGCGAACATCGCCGAGCCCAAGGGCGAATTCGAGGAAGACGGCGAGAAACGCTATCGCTACCGCGTCGAGCCGAACGAAATGCCAGCCGGCCTGCATCAACTGCGCCCCAACCATCCGCTGAACCGCAACCTGGACCATAACTGGCAGCAGGCCTTGCTCAAGACCTCGGCTGAACGCCGGATCGGCCTGTCATGGGTGGCGCGCCTGCGTGAAGAGCAGTTGCACGTCACCGCGACCAGCGAAGAAGGCATCAGCGCCAGCGTCACCCTGCCCGGCCCGTTCGGTGTGGCCAACAAGCCGGAACAGGCGCTGGACACCCTGCGCGATCTGCTCGGCCAACTCGGGACCACCGAATACCACGCGACCAACATTGCGCTGGATGCGCCGCAGGCGTTCTTCATCCCCAACTCGCAGCTCAAGGCGTTGCGCCGCGAAGTGATCGAGGCCCTGACCGCTGCTCGCGTCGCGGCGCACCCGCGTGGCGGGCGCAAGGCCGAAACCACGCCGCCGCCGGTGTACCCGGAAGCGCACCTGTCGTTCTTGGCCAACGTCTACAACCAGAAGGCCCGCGACTTCTATCATCGCCACGGCGTGAAGTTGATCGACGCCGCCTTCGAAGCCCATGAAGAAACCGGCGAAGTGCCGGTGATGATCACCAAGCACTGCCTGCGTTTCTCGTTCAACCTGTGCCCTAAACAGGCCAAGGGCGTGACGGGGGTGAAAACCAAGGTTGCGCCGATGCAACTGATCCATGGCGACGAAGTGCTGACCCTGAAGTTCGACTGCAAACCCTGCGAGATGCACGTGGTGGGCAAGATCAAGGGGCATATCCTCGGCCTGCCGCAACCGGGCAGTGGCGTGGCGCATTTCGATCCCGAAAACCTCATCTACCAGGGCACGCACTGACGCTGCGGGAGCGGGGCCACCACCAGCCCCGCTGCAACCCTGCCGCTGCCAGCAGAATCGCCGCCACACCCAGCCATTGCAGCCAGCCGAGGCGGTGCCCGAAGGCGATCCAGTCCACCAGGATCGCCGCAATCGGGTAGATGAACGACAACGCGCCGGTGATGGCCGTGGGCAATTTCTGGATCGCGCCGTACAGCAGCACATACATCAACCCGGTATGTACCACCCCGAGCGTGATCAAGGCCGACCAGGCGTTGGTCGATGCCGGCAGGCTGTTCCAGGGCACCAGGGGGGCCAGGAGTACCGCGCCGGTGGTGACCTGAATCAACGCCATCAAATGCGGCGGCACTTCTTTCAAGCGCTTGATAATCAGCGCGGCAATCGCATACAAAAAGGCCGCGCCCAAGGCCAGGGCGATCCCGGCGAGATAGTCGCCACCGCCCGACGTTTGCTCGCCATGGGCCGTGACAATCGCCAGCATCCCCAGGAACGCCACGCTCAACCAGGCCAACTTCTGCACGGTGATCTTTTCACCCAGAAACAGCGCCGCCAACAACACCAACATGAACGGCTGCACGTTGTACACCGCCGTGCTGATGGCGATCGACGCGTGGGAATAGGACTCGAACAACAGCAACCAGTTACCGACGATGGCCACGCCGCTGAGCATCGCCAGGCCGAGTTTCGCCCAACTGAGCAGGTCGCGCCGCAGGTAGCCCAGCAGTGCGCACACCAGCAACAGGGCCAGCCCGCCGATCACGCAGCGCCAGAACACCACTTCGATCACCGACACGCCCGACACCAATACAAACCAGCCGATGGTGCCGGAGATCAGCATGGCGGCGACCATTTCCCACGAACCGCGACGGATAGATGTGTCCACGATGGAGGCTCCTCAAATGAGGCTCAATTATGGCAATCTGCTTGGCAGCCGCTCCAGCGACTAAAAAAGGCAAAACCTCGTATTCACCTTTACTAATTAGGCGCACCCCATGATCGACACCATCGACCAGCAACTGATCGCCGCCTTGATGGACGACTCGCGGCTGTCCCTCAAGGCTTTGGCCGGCATCACCGGGTTGTCCTCGCCGAGTGTCGGCGAACGCCTGCGCCGCCTCGAAGAACGCGGCGTGCTCACCCACTACACCGTCGACATCGACCCCAGACACTTCGGTTACCTGCTGCAAGCCATCGTGCGCATCCGCCCGTTGCCGGGCAAATTGCAGGAGGTTGAACGCCAGATCCAGGCGATCCCCGAGTTCACCGAGTGCGACAAGGTCACCGGCGATGACTGCTTTATCGCACGCTTGCACGTGCGCACCATGGACCACCTCGACACCCTCCTCGACCGGCTGAACGCGTATGCCGAAACCAACACCGCGATCGTCAAGAAAACCCCGGTCAAGCGACGGCTGCCGCCGCTTGCGGATTAGTGACCAGGCGTCATCAACGCAGTGACTGGATCGCTATTCTGTCAACATTGGCCGATCTTTATGCTGGGCTCTACTCATTGGAACCGCAGGTATAAAGCTCATGTACGTCATTACTGGAATCACAGGCAAAGTCGGCGGCGCCCTCGCGCATCACCTCATCGAAGCGGGCCAACCGGTACGCGCAGTCATGCGTGACGCGGACAAGGCGGCCTATTGGGCGGACCTGGGCTGCGAGATAGCATTGGCGCGAATGGAAGATGCCCAGGCCCTGACCGAGGCCTTCCGGGGCGCGACGGGGGTGTTCATCCTACCGCCTTCGGATTTCGACCCGCTGCCGGACTTTCCCGCAGCGCGCGCGGTGATTGCCGCCGTCAGCCAGGCACTCCAGGCAGCGGCGCCGAAGAAAGTGCTGTGCCTGTCCACCATCGGCGCCCAGGCCCGCGAACTCAACCTGCTGACCCAGCGCACCCTGATGGAACAGGCGCTGAGTGGCCTGGACCTGCCGGTGACCTTCCTGCGCCCGGCCTGGTTCATGGAGAACGCGCTTTACGATGTGATCGCCGCCCGGGAAACCGGCGTCATCCATAGCTTCCTGCAACCCCTGGACAAGGCCGTGCCGATGATCGCCACCGCCGACATCGGCGCCCTGGCGGCGCAGTTGCTGCAGCAGGACTGGGCTGGCCGCCGCGTGGTTGAACTGGAAGGCCAATGGGTCAGCCCCAACGACATCGCCCGCAGCCTGACGCAGATCCTCGGCCGTGACGTACGCGCCGAAGTGGTCGAGCGTGACACCTGGGAAGCGTTGCTGCGTGCCCAAGGCGCACAAAACCCAACACCGCGCATGCGCATGGTCGACGGGTTCAACGAAGGCTGGATCTGCTTCGAGCACGATCAGGTGCTCAAGGGCAGCACCTCACTGGACAGTGTGCTGCGCAAGTTGGCTGGCTGAATAGGTTTGTTGTGGTTGAAACACTTTATGTGGCCAGCAGGTTTGTTGTGGTGAGCAAACGCTATATGGCATAGGCCTTTTGTGGTGAGCAGGCCCTTTGTGGTGAACAAACTCGCTGTAGCAACCAGGCTTGTTGTGGAGAGTGGGACCTACATGGTGAGCAGGCCCTCTGTGTGGTGAGCAGAACCTTTGTGGTGAGCAGGCTTGTCCTGCGTTGGGCTGCGCAGCAGCCCCAATACAGTCACCGCATGCTTCCAGAAAGACTCAATCGTCTGGCCAAGGGGCCGCTTCGCGCCCCAACGCAGGGCAAGCCTGCTCACCACAAAGTTTTTGCTCACCACAGAAGGCCTGCTCACCACAAGGTTCTGATCACCACAGAGGGCCTGCTCACCACAAGGTTCTGATCACCACAGAGGGCCTGCTCACCATAAGGTTCTGCTGACCACAGAAGGCTTGCTCACCACAACAACCCCGTCTGTCACATGAAACCTGCTTGTCACCGGAATCAACTTGCCACAACAAGACCATTTGCCACGATGAAACAGGCCGACACGGATCTCCCCATGCGTACTTCACCTGCGCTGCTAACGTGAAAGTCTCCCATCCCTGCAAGGAGCAACGGATTGTTTCGTCAGCCGAATTCTCACCTTTTACGCCGGGGCCGATACTCGGAAACCGGGCGTGCTTACCTGGTCACCGCCGTGGTCCATCCACGCTTCCCCTTGTTCAGTGACTTTCATCTGGGCCGATTGCTGGTCGCTGAACTCAAACGGGCCCACGACAGCGGCATGGTCAACTCGTGGGCGTGGGTGATCATGCCGGATCATTTCCATTGGTTGTTCGACCTCAACGACGCGACGCTGGCGGATGTCATGCGCCAGACCAAGTCACGCAGCACATTGAGCGTGAACCGGGCGCGACGCAGCCGGGAAAGGTTCTGGCAGCGTGGCTACCACGACCGCGCGGTTCGGGTGGAGGAAGACCTTCGCAAGATGGCTCGCTACATCATTGCCAACCCACTGCGGGCGGGTCTGGTCGAGCGTGTTGGCGATTACCCGTTGTGGGATGCGGCTTGGCTGTGACCCTGGCCTCTGGGAAGAGAAAGTGTGTTGGGGGGTGAACAGCTTTGTTGGGTGGAGCAGGCTTTATGTGGCGAACAGCCCTTTTATGGGGTGAGCAGGCTCTATGTGGTGAACAGGTTTCCTGTGGTGAGCAGGCTTGCCCTGCGTTGGGCTGCGCAGCAGCCCCATAGGGTTATCCAGACACCCCGGGGCGCTTGGACCAGGGGCCGCTTCGCGCCCCAACGCAGGGCAAGCCTGCTCACCACAAAAAAACCTACAAGCTACAAAGCCTGCTCACCACAAGAAGCCTGCAACCAACAAAGCCTGCTAACCACATGAAACCTACTTCCCACACAAAGCCTGCTCACCCCATCACGGGGGGGGGGGGGGGGGGGGGGGGGGGGGGGGGGGGGGGGGGGGGGGGGGGCCGGGGGGGGGGGGGCGGCGGGGGGGGGGGGGGGGGGGGGGGGCGCGGGGGGCGCCCCCCCCCCCCCCCGCCCCCCCCCCCCCCCCGCTCCCACAGTGGGGGATGCGTGGTCCATGACTGCGGTGCACGGCCTGACTATTCAGGCCACGCCACCACACCCCAGCCCTCACACCGACTAAAAATGTGGGAGCGGGCTTGCCCGCGAAGGCTGCTTGCCAGTCACCGAAAACATCCCCTGAACCACCGCCCTCGCGAACAAACCCACCACCCCACTCGCTCCTCAGCGCGCCGCCTGTTGTGCCTGGCCCACCAGCCACTCCATCAGCGCTTCAAGCCCGGCCGACGGGGCTGTCCCCGGCGGGTACACGAGGTAATAGCCCATCCCCGTCGGCACCCTCAGCTCAAACGGTGTCGCCAAACGCCCGGCCTTCAAATCCTCCCCAATCAACGCGCTGTCTCCAATCGCCACGCCGGAGCCTTGTGACGCCACGGTCATCGCCAGGTCCAGGGTTTCAAAATGATGCCCCTGGGCCAGATTGCTCAGGCGTGTATTCGCAGCCTGCAGCCACAGCGCCCAATCGCGCTCATCGCGCGTGGGGTGCAGCAAGACCTGCTGCTGCAGGTCCGAAGGCGTGAGCAATGTGCCGAGCAATCCCGGCGCGCACACGGGGGTGAGTTGTTCATCGAACAAATGCCGGGCCTCGGCCGACTGTTCGGCAATGGGCGCGTAGATCACCGCCGCGTCGAAGGCCTCGCGACGAAAGTCGACGGTGTAGGCCACGGTGGTGGTGAGTTCCACCGGCACATCCGGGCGCTCCCGTTGCCACTGCATCAGGCGCGGCAACAGCCAGCGCATCACGCAGGTGGAGGCCTTGAGTTGCAGGGTCTCGCGCCGGCTGCCGATCTGCTCCACCGCCTCTGCGATCAGGCCGAACACCTGTTGCGCGCGCAGCGACCATTCACGCCCTTCCTCGGTCAGGCTCAAGCCGCGGGCCTGGCGCTGGAACAAGGCATAGCCCAGGTGGCTTTCAAGCCCGGCAATCTGCCGGCTCACCGCGCCCTGGGTGATGTGCAGCTGCTCGGCGGCGCGGGTGAAGTTGCAGCACTGGGCCGTGACCCAGAAGGTGTGCAGCGCAGGCAGGGGCGGAAGGCGTTTCATCGGGGCGCAGCCATGACGTGAGGACATGGCTAGTATGACTTTTTATCGATTGTTGCCGCTACGGGCCAGCCGGTCCAATACCGCCTCGAATCAATAACAAGAGCGACATCTATGGCGACCTGCGGCGAAGTATTGGTCAACCTCCTGGAAAGCTACGGCGTGGACCAGGTGTTCGGCATCCCCGGCGTGCATACCGTGGAGCTGTATCGCGGCCTGGCGCGGTCCAGCATCCGCCACGTCACCCCGCGCCACGAACAGGGCGCCGGCTTCATGGCCGACGGTTACGCGCGCACCAGCGGCAAGCCGGGCGTGTGTTTCATCATCACCGGCCCGGGCATGACCAATATCACCACGGCCATGGGCCAGGCCTACGCCGACTCGATCCCGATGCTGGTGATTTCCAGCGTGCAATCGCGCAGCCAGTTGGGGGGCGGGCGCGGCAAGTTGCACGAGCTGCCGAATCAGGGCGCGATGATCGCCGGCGTGGCCGCCTTCTCGCACACACTGATGTCGGCGGCGGAGTTGCCCGGCGTCCTGGCGCGCGCGTTTGCGGTGTTCCAGGCCGGTCGGCCACGCCCGGTGCATATCGAGATCCCGCTGGACGTGCTGGTGGAAAACGCCGACGCGTTGCTCGGCAGCGAGCCGGTCAGTGTGGCGCGTGCCGGTGCAGCGCCAGCGGCCGTCAAGCAGATGAGCCAGTTGCTCACAGCGGCCAAGCGGCCGTTGATCCTCGCCGGCGGCGGCGCAATTGATGCGGCTCCCGAGTTGACACGTCTGGCCGAGCGGCTCGGCGCGCCAGTGGCCCTGACCATCAACGCCAAAGGCATGCTACCCGCCGCGCACCCGTTGCTGATCGGCTCGACCCAGACCCTGGTCGCCACCCGCGCGCTGGTCGCCGAGGCCGACGTGGTGCTGGCGATTGGCACCGAGCTGGCTGAAACCGACTACGACGTGACCTTCGCCGGCGGCTTTGAAATTCCCGGTGCGCTGCTGCGCGTCGATATCGATCCGGACCAGACCGTGCGCAACTACCCGCCACAGGTGGCGCTGGTGGCCGACGCGCAGATTGCCGCCGAAGCCTTGCTGGCCGAACTGAGCCACCAGCCGTTACCCCATCGCGATCCACAGTGGGGGGCTGAACGCGTCGCCCGCCTGTGGGCAGACCTTGCGCCCACCTGGGACGCCGCCACTCGCGCGCAGACCCTGTTCCTCAATACGGTGCTGGAGGCCCTGCCCGGCGCCGTGCTGGTGGGCGACTCCACCCAGCCGGTGTACAGCGGCAACCTGACCCTGAACCTCGACCACCCACGCCGCTGGTTCAACTCCTCCACCGGCTACGGCACTCTCGGCTACGCCCTCCCCGCTGCGATCGGCGCCTGGCTCGGGCGTGGCGACAGGCAGCCGGTGGTGTGCCTGATCGGCGACGGCGGGTTGCAATTCACCCTGCCGGAACTGGCCAGTGCGGTCGAGGCGCGTACGCCCATCATCGTGCTGCTGTGGAATAACCAGGGCTACGAAGAGATCAAGAAATACATGCTCAACCGCGCCATCGAGCCCGTCGGTGTGGACATCTACACCCCGGACTTCATCGGCGTGGCCAAGGCGCTCGGCAGCGCGGCCGAAAGCGTGCACAGCCCCGACCTTTTACGCCGCGCCTTGCGCGTCGCCGCTGACCGCCAGGGGCCGACGCTGATTGAAATCGACCAGGGTCTTTGGATGAAGGAGGTAGCGCTATGAGCGCAGTCGTGAACGGTGTGTATATCAACGGTGCGTGGCGAGCAGGCGAAACGGTGCTGGAAGTGATCAACCCGGCCACCGAAGCCACCCTGGCGCAGGTCAGCGTTGGCGATGCGAATGCCGTGACCGAGGCGGTCGATGCGGCCAGCGCGGCCTTTGTCGACTGGTCGAAAAGCACCGGCCGTGATCGCGGCGCGCTGCTGCGCAAGGTTGCCCAGGGAGTGAGCGAGCAGCGCGAACAGCTGATGCACGTGCAGTCGAGCAACAACGGCAAGCCGCTGTTTGAAGCGGGCATCGATGTGGATGACGTGATCGCCACCTTCGAGTATTACGCGGGTGTCTGCGATGCCATGGACGCCAGCCAGGACGCCTCGGTGGCGCTGCCCAGCGAAGATTTCAGCGCCCGCCTGCGCCGCGAACCGTGCGGCGTGGTGGGGCTGATCGTTCCGTGGAATTTCCCCATGGTGACCACCGCCTGGAAACTCGCCCCAGCCCTCGCCGCTGGTTGCTGCGTGGTGCTCAAGCCCTCGGAAGTCACGCCGCTGGCGGAGCTGCAATTGGCGCGCATCATTGCCGAGGCCGGTTTTCCGGCGGGCGTCTTCAACCTGGTCTGCGGCACCGGGCTGGCGGTGGGCGCACCGCTGGCGGCAGACCGTCGCGTGGCGAAGATTTCCTTCACCGGCAGCAACGCCGTCGGGGTGCAGGTGATGCAACGCGCCGCCGAAACCATCAAGGGCGTGAGCCTGGAACTGGGCGGTAAATCGTCGCTGCTGGTGCTCGCCGATGCCGACCTCGACCTGGCGGTGGAACTGGCGTGTGGCGGTGGATTTTTCAACGCTGGGCAGATGTGTTCGGCCACCAGCCGTGTGCTGGTGGCGGACAGCCTGGCGGATGAATTCCTGCAGCGCTTGCAGGCACGGGCGGAGGCGATCCGCGTGGCGGACCCGTTTGCCGAAGACGTGGAAATGGGCGCGCTGATCAACCGCACGCAGTACCAGCGGGTGCTTGGGCATATCCAGCGAGGCATTGAGCAGGGGGCGCGCTTGTTGTGTGGTGGCGCGCGTCCGGCGGACCTGCCCAACGGCTTTTTCATCCGCCCCACGGTGTTCACCGACGTGCCGCTGGACAGCGCCTTGTGGAACGAAGAAATCTTCGGCCCGGTGCTGTGCGTACGCCGCTTTGCCAGCGAGGGCGAAGCTATCGCACTGGCCAACGCGAGTGACTTCGGCCTGGTCGCGAGCGTGGTCAGCCGCGATGCAGAAACGGCTGAGCGCGTGGCCAATGGGTTGCAGGCAGGCATGGTGTGGATCAACGCCCCGCAAGTGATCTTCCCGCAGACGGCGTGGGGCGGCTACAAGCAGAGCAGCATCGGCCGCGAGCTGGGGCCGTGGGGGCTGGCGGCGTTTCAGGAGATCAAGCACGTGATTAGATCGGTCTGATACCGCGCCCCCTGCAGGCGCTGGCTTGCCGGCGATAGCGCTCTTTCAGTTGCAGCAGGCTTGACTGATAGACCGCCATCGCCGGCCAGCCAGCTCCCGCACTTTGCCCGTGGTGCTGCAGTCATCTGGATTTTTTAGATAAGCCTAACGACTTTCTCATTTGCCCCCCCTCCCCCGTACATGGCCTGATTCGCCCTTGTTCATTCAAGGCCTGCCCATGGAAAACGTTTACGCAAAACCCACCACCGCCGTCTGGCTGATGATCAGCGTGGTACTGGTCGCTTTGAACCTGCGCCCGTCGATGGCCGCCGTTGGCCCGTTGCTGTCATCGATTCGCGGTGACGTGCCGTTGAGTTTCAGCAGTGCGGCGTTGCTGACCATGTTGCCGGTCATGGCCATGGGCCTGGCGATGTTCTTTGGCATGGGCCTGGCCAAGCGGGTGGGCGAGCACCGCAGCATTGTGCTGTCGCTGCTGGTGATTGGCCTGGCGACGCTGTCGCGGTTGTGGCTGGATTCGGCCCTGGAGTTGATCGTCAGTGCGGTTGCCGCCGGTGTCGGCATTGCGCTGATCCAGGCAGTGATGCCGGCGCTGATCAAGTCGCGCTTCAGCGATAACGTGTCGCTGTTCATGGGACTGTATGTGACCGCCATCATGGGCGGCGCGGCGCTGGCGGCTGCGTTCGCGCCGTTCGTGCAGGTGCAGACCGGCAGCTGGCGCATCGGCCTGGCGATCTGGGCCGCGCTGGCCCTGTTCGCCCTGATGTTCTGGTATGCCCAGCGCGCGGCAGTGCCGCCGATGCCCCAGGCCGGCACGGGCGCGCAGGAATCGTTTTTCGGCAATCGACGCGCCTGGCTGCTGGCGATCTTTTTCGGCCTCGGCACCGCGTCCTACACCTGCGTGCTGGCGTGGCTGGCGCCGTACTACGTGGAGCTGGGCTGGAGCGAACAGAACGCCGGGTTGCTGCTGGGGTTCCTGACCGCCATGGAAGTGGTATCCGGGCTGGTCACCCCGGCCATCGCCAACCGTCGCCAGGATAAACGCGGCGTGGTCGCGGTGCTGCTGGTGCTGATCATCCTGGGATTCTGCGGCCTGATCCTCAGCCCTCATCATTTGAGCCTGCTGTGGCCATGCCTGCTGGGCCTGGGCATCGGCGGCCTGTTTCCGATGAGCCTGATCCTCTCGCTCGACCACCTGGACAACCCGCGCCGCGCCGGCGGCCTCACCGCCTTTGTGCAAGGCATCGGCTACATGATTGCTGGCCTGTCGCCACTGATTGCCGGGATGATCCGCGACCAACTCGGCAGCTTTGAATGGGCCTGGTGGTCGCTCACCGCCGTGATCGTAGTGATGCTGGTGATCGTCACGCGCTTCAACCCAAGGCATTACGCGCGGCATATCCGCTGAGGTCGTATTGCCAAAAGTATTTGTCCCACTCCAAACATAGAAACGCCCTACAGCACTTTCTATTGGCACGTCCGTTCCGTTAAGCTTTTGCACGGTTTTGTACTGACTTCGGTGCACCGGGCTTACGGACGGAATGGATGCTAAACAGTAACTTGCTCAGAAAGCTCGATATGCAGGACTTGATGGTGTTCATCGCCGTCTACGACCAGAGCAGCGTTACCGAGGTGTCAGAAACGCTGTTCGTCAGCCAGTCCACCGTCAGCTACAGCCTGAAGAAACTGCGCACCAGCTTCGAAGATGAGCTTTTTATCAACACGCGGGCGGGTATGCGTCCTACGTACAAGGCCAGCACCATGTACGGCCATGTGCAGAAAATCCTCGAAAGCATCAACCTGTGCCACGCCGGTGGCCAAGCGTTCGACCCCACCCAGAAGGCCGTGACCTTCAACGTCTGCGCGCCGGAATACTTCGAACAGCTGATCCTGCCGCGCCTGCTGAAGAGCTTCGACCGCGCCGACCTGCCGGTGATCGTCAATGTGCAGAAGCTGGAAACCGATATTCCCGCCGACGACCTGCGCGAAGGCCGCCTCGACCTGGTGGTCTGCTTCGGCCCGCACTTTCACCGCGCCCACAAGGATTTCAAGACCCAGATGCTGCTGGAGGACGACCTCGTGTGTGTCTTCGACAAACGCTCGACGCCCCGCGAGCCGGCGCTCAGCCTGCAGTCCTTCACGGCACGGCGCCACGTGTTCCCGACGCCGTGGACCTCCGACACCAACATGATCGATGGCTGGCTTTCGCGCCAGGCCCACAAGCGCCAAGTGGTCGCGCGGGCCAACAGCTACAGCGCCGCCCTGAAGATGATTGCCGGCACCGACTTCGTCGTCACCCTGCCGCGTCGCGTGCAGAAGCTGCTGGCACCGGCCACCCTGTATGGGCATTGCGAAGCGCCTAACGGCTTGCCGGGCTTCACCCTGGACATGCAGTGGAATGAAAGCAGTCAACAGGACAGCGCCAATACCTGGTTTCGGGAACAGGTGGTTAAGGTCTGCGCCGATCAGGGCTTGTTATAGCGGCTGCTGGGACGGTCAGCCGATCGCGGCTTTGCTGTAGGAATCGCGATCCATGTCGACCAACTGCACACTCAGTTGCACCTGCAGCCCTTCTGGCCAGTCGCCCAGATCCTGCAACGCCGCCAACAGGCTCTGCGACAACTGCTGCTTGACCTGCGGTGAGCGCCCACTGAGCAACGACAGCTTCACCGCGATGAAACCGCGCGGGCCGAGGGAGGTGCCGACCTGGAAACTCTCGACCTTCACCGCGCGGCTCTTGATATCGAACTCGGAAGCGAACTGCCCGGACACCATCAGCACATTGTTCAGCCGCAGCAAGGTTTTCTCGACGGCCAGGCCTGTGAGGTTCGCGGTGTATTCCAGGTGCAGGTGCGGCATGGGTTTCTCCAAGTTTGTTGTAGGAAGATTCGTAGATATAGCACGGGGCGCAACGCCCCAGGCATGAAAGCTGTGTCAGTCAGGTTTTACCCGCCAACCCTCGATCACTCATGAAGGCCTCCAGCCGTGAACGCACCCAGCGCTCGGCCGGGTCGGTGTCGACGTGGCTGAGCCAGACCATGGACAAATCCAGGGTCGGGGTCTGGAACGGAAACGGCTCGCAGAACAGCTTGCCCGATACCGCCATGGCTTCGGCGGTGTAGTCCGGCAGGCTGGCGATCAAGTCGGTGCCGGCAAGCAACGCCGGCAGCGCACTGTATTGCGGCACCGACAGCACCACATGGCGCTTGCGGCCGATTTCGGCCAGCCACTCATCGGCAAACCCGGACACGTTGGCGGTGTGCGACACCAGCACGTGGGGGCGTGAGCAATATTCATCGAGGGTCAGCGGCGTATCGCTGGCGTCCGCCCTGAGGATGCGCGGATGAATGTGGCGCAGCAGCTTGCGCTTGGCGTTCGCCGGCAGGCCACGGGTCTGGGTGATGCCGACGGTGATGTCACCCGATGCCAGCAGGTCGGGGATCCGCCAATAGTCCACGTGCTGCACCACGAACACCACCTGCGGCGCTTCCTGGCGCAGGGCCCGCAACAGCGGCGGCAACAGGCCGAATTCGACATCGTCGGACAGGCCGATGCGAAAGGTCATGGTGCTGATGGACGGGTCGAAATCGTGGGTCAGGCTCAGTGCCGACGACAGGGAATCCAGGGCCGGCGACAGGTGCTGGATGATTTCCTCGGCCCGCGCGGTGGGCTCCATGCGGTGGCCGACGCGAATGAACAGCGGGTCGTTGAACAAGGTGCGCAAGCGGTTGAGTGCCGAACTGATGGTCGGCTGGCCGAGAAACAGCTTCTCGGCGACCCGGGTCACGTTGCGCTCGAGCATCAAAGCTTCGAACACCACCATCAGGTTGATGTCGGCCTTGCGTAATTCATTGCGATTCATCGGCGCCTGCCCCTTCCCCAAGACAAGCCGCAGTTTAGAAAGCCCGGGGGGCTGCGTCTATGTGCACACTGTTCATCGTAAGCCTTTGCGACTATAAATCAGCTCTTCAGGGTCGCTGGAGCATCTTCCGTGCTGGTCATTCTCGCCCTGGCCATTGTCGTGGCCGGGTTCTGTCTCTGGGCTATCCGGTTGATTGCCCACCCCACCGCCCGCACTTTGTTGCGGGTGTTTGTTGGCCTGTGCCTGGCGGCAGTGGTGGCGTTCCTGGTGCTGGCGTCGGGGTTTCCTATTTCTTTGCTGGTTTCATGACGCCCAGCCCCTGACGCGAACGCCGCGCTGCCAGCGCGGCGAACACCCGCACATTTGCACCGCGTTTGACCTGATATCAAGGCTTCAGCGGACGCTCCTGGTCGCGCTCGGACAGTTCTGTCCCATCATCGGGATGCTTCCAGGTCTGCGGTTTTTCTTCTTCCCGCCGCCGGGGTTGCTCACGCTCCGGCTCATCGCGGCGCTTATGTTCGTCAGCCATTGCCACCTCCATCGATAAGAATTGGTCACACCTTCAAGCATAGAGCAGGGCTGGAATTTCGACGGACACTCGGATTGATAGCCAATACACATCAATCTATCCAAATTTGTCACTTATCATTTCTAAATGTGTCAGCCACTATTCTAGATCTTAAGCGAAACAAGCACTTTAAAAAGAACGCTGGAGACACAAAACCATGACTAGCCCTACCCGGCCCGACTCTGCCCGTTCGAAAGTTGGTGCGGTATTCCGCGTTACTTCGGGCAACTTCCTCGAACAGTTCGACTTCTTTCTGTTCGGTTTCTACGCCACCTATATCGCTGCCGCGTTCTTCCCCGCCGCTAATGAGTTTGCGTCATTAATGATGACCTTCGCCGTATTCGGCGCAGGCTTCCTGATGCGCCCGTTGGGCGCGATCATCCTGGGTGCCTACATCGATGACGTCGGTCGCCGCAAAGGGCTGATCGTGACCCTGTCGATCATGGCCAGCGGCACGTTGCTGATCGTGCTGGTACCGGGTTACCACACCATTGGCCTGTGGGCGCCGTTGCTGGTGCTGCTCGGCCGTCTGCTGCAAGGCTTCTCGGCAGGCGCGGAACTGGGCGGCGTGTCCGTCTACCTGTCCGAAATGGCCACCCCGGGCCGCAAAGGCTTCTACACCAGCTGGCAGTCGGGCAGCCAACAGATCTCCATCGTGGTCGCCGCCGCGCTCGGCTATGGCCTGAACGTGTGGATGGAGCCTTCGGTGGTAGCCGATTGGGGCTGGCGCATTCCGTTCGCCATCGGTTGCGTGATCATTCCGTTCATCTTCCTGCTGCGTCGCAACCTGCAAGAGACCGAAGAGTTCGCCAACCGCAAGCATCGCCCGAGCATGCGTGAAGTGCTGGCGACCCTGGTGAAGAACTGGACCGTGGTCATCGGCGGCATGCTGATGGTCGCCATGACCACCACCGCGTTCTACCTGATCACCGTCTACGCGCCGACCTTCGGCAAGACCGTGCTGCAACTGAGCACCTCGGATGCGCTGCTGGTGACCCTGCTGGTGGCGGTGTCGAACTTTGTCTGGCTGCCGATCGGTGGCACCTTGAGTGACCGCTTCGGCCGCAAACCGGTGCTGATCGCCATGACGGTACTGACCGTTCTCACGGCTTATCCGGCGCTGTCCTACGTGGTGAATGCGCCCAGCTTCGCCCACATGCTCGAAACCCTGCTGTGGTTCTCGTTCCTCTACGGCATGTACAACGGCGCGATGATCCCGGCGCTCACCGAAATCATGCCGGTGGAAGTGCGCGTGGCGGGCTTCTCGCTGGCCTACAGCCTGGCGACTGCGATCTTCGGTGGTTTCACCCCGGCGATCTCCACCTGGTTCATCCACATCACCGAAGACAAGGCCTCGCCGGCCTACTGGATGATGTTTGCAGCCCTGTGCGCCCTGTGCTCGACCCTGGCGCTGTACCGTCGCGCCAACACTCGCGGGCAGGTGATGCAGGGGGCGGCATGATGAAGCCGCTGCTCACGACCCTGACGGCCCTGGCCCTCGGCGCGCTGGCGCTGACGGCACAGGCCGAGGAACTCAAGGTGATGACGTCCGGCGGTTTTACCGCCGCCTACAAATTGCTCGGCCCGCAGTACGCCAAGCAAAGCGGTGACAGCCTGGATACCATCCTCGGCCCGTCGATGGGCAAGGCGCCGGAAGCGATTCCCAACCGCCTGGCCCGTGGCGAACACGCCGACGTGGTGATCATGGTCGGCTACGCCCTCGACGACCTGATCAAGCAGGGCAAGGTCGATCCGGCCTCCCGTGTCGAATTGGCTGACTCGCGCATCGGCCTGGTGGTGAAGGACGGCGCGCCCAAGCCTGCGATCAGCACCGACGCCGAACTCAAGGCGGTGCTGCTCAAGGCCAAGTCCGTGGCGTATTCGGACAGCGCCAGCGGTGTGTATGTCGAGAAGGAGTTGTTCAAGAAACTCGGCATGCCGGCCAAAGGCACGATGGTCGAACGCATTCCGGTGGCCGAGAAGGTCGCCAAGGGTGACTACGAGGTGGGCTTGCAACAGGTCGCGGAATTGTTGCCGGTACCGGGTGTGACCTACGTCGGCAAGATCCCGGAAGACGTGCAATCGGTGACGCGTTTTGCCGCGGGCATTCCGGTCAACGCCGAACACCCGGCGCAGGCCAAGGCGCTGCTGCGCTACCTGGCGTCGCCCGAAGCCCAACCGGTGGTGCAATCGACCGGGCTGGACTCGGTATCACACTGACCGAAACGGTGTCTCGCGCACCAACCGCTCCAACTCCAGCGCCGCCGGTGGCAACGTCCGCCCGCGGCGCTTGATCAAGCCCACATTGCGCATCACCTGCGGCTCCACCAACGGCACGCTCAGCAGGATCGGATGATCGCTCGCCGGCATCGCAATCGATGGCACCATCGCCACGCCCAACCCCGCCTCCACCAGCCCGATCATCGTGGTCACGTGGTGCGTCTCGCAGATACTCGGTTTTTTCACCCGCACCCCGCGCAGGGCCTGGTCCAGCAGGAAGCGGTTGCCCGAGGTCTTGTCCACGGTGATGTAGTCGTGCTCGTAGGCTTCGGCCCAGGTCACGCTGTCGCGCCCGGCCAGCGGGTGGTCACGCCGACAGGCCAGCACATAGCGCTCCTGCAGCAGCAACTCGAACTCCACCTCATCGGCCAGGCTGCCGCTGAAACTCACGCCGAAATCCGCCTCGCCGCTTTCCACCGCGTTGCACACCTCACCGGCGCTGGCGTCGAGCACCCGCAGGCGAATCTTCGGGTAGAGCTTGTGGAATTCGGAGATCACGTGGGGCATGAAGTAGTACGCGGTGGACGGCACGCAGGCGATGGTCACGTTGCCCATGCGCGTGGAGGCGACGTTGCTGATGCCCATCAGGGCGACGTCGAGGTCATCGAGCATGCGTTCGACCTGCGGCAGGAACGCGCGGCCGACCATGGTCAGGCTGACCCGCCGCGTGGTGCGTTCGAACAGCTTCACATCCAGCGCGGACTCAAGCTTCTCGATACGGCGACTGAGCGCCGGCTGCGAGATGCGAATCGCTTCGGCGGCGCCGCGAAAACTGCCCTTGTCTACCACGGCGCGGAAGGCTTGGAGGTCGTTGAGGTCGAAGTTGATGATCACGGGAGGCGGCCAGTTGAGTCGGGGTGGGGGGCATTATCGTCCTAGAGACGATGGGGCGCCATGATTGTGAAGGGCAAGCGTGTTGGGATGAGCAGGCTTGCCACGATCAAAAAGTCCACTTGCCCCATGCGGTTGATTTGCCAGAGAAAGCCGCGTCACCGCACCTAAATTTTCGAGCCTGCAGAGACCTTTCCCCTGTCAACCCCAAAACCCGCTGGAGCGCCCAATCCATAGGGCCTCTACGAATTGAACGAAAACACTCGAAACAATTCAAAACAGTCCGTTTTAGTATAAATTGCATGCCATTCACCCAGGCATTCAAGGAGATTCCCCGTGGCAACTTTGCAAGCTCACACCATTCAGGCGCTCCACACCCATCGCCCTACCCTGCTGACCGAGTGGGTTGCCAGCCTTGAAGCTTCGGGGGCCACACGCAACGTCAAGGGTGAGGACGCCAAGCAACAGGCCAACGACTTCCTCAACCTGCTGATCGCGGCATTGCAGCAAGGCGGTTCCCAGCAGGTCGGCCAGGAAAACTGGGCCGAGACCCGCGTGTTCCTGGAAAAGCTCTCCCATAGCCGTGCCCTGGTCGGCCAGGACTCGCAGCAGACCGCCAGCTTTATCTTCGCCCTCAAGGGTCCGTTGTTCGCCTTGCTGCAGCGTGAATACGCCGAGCAACCGACGCAACTCGCCGAACAGCTGTGGGAAATCTCCGAGTTGCTCGACGCTCTGGGCATGCACACCATCCGTACGTTCCAGAAATCCCGTGAGTCGGTGATCAAGCGCCAGCAGGAAGAGTTACTCGAACTCTCTACCCCGGTGGTCAAGCTGTGGGACGGCGTACTGGCCCTGCCGATGATCGGCACCCTGGATTCGCAACGCACCCAGGTGGTCATGGAGTCGCTGTTGCAGCGCATCGTCGACACCGGCTCGGAAATTGCCATCATCGACATCACCGGCGTACCGACCGTGGACACCCTGGTGGCCCAGCACCTGCTCAAAACCGTAACCGCCATCCGCCTGATGGGTGCCGACTGCATCATCAGCGGCGTGCGTCCGCAAATCGCCCAGACCATCGTGCACCTGGGCCTCGACCTGCAGGGCGTGGTCACCAAGGCCAACCTGGCCGATGCGCTGGCGCTGGCCCTGAAGCGCCTGGGCGTCACCATCAGCAAGGCTGTTTAAGTATGGAACGCATCCCTATTTTGCAGATGGGCGAATTCCTGCTGGTGACCATCCAGGTCGACATGCATGACCAACTCGCACTGACGTTGCAGGACGACCTGTCCGAACGCATCAGCCGCACCTCGGCGCGGGGCGTGTTGATCGATATCTCGGCACTCGACATGGTCGACTCGTTCATCGGTCGCATGATCGGCACCATTTCCGGCCTGTCGCGCATCATGGATGCCCAGACCGTATTGGTCGGCATGCAGCCGGCCGTGGCCATCACCCTGGTGGAACTGGGCATGACCCTGCCGGGCGTGGCGACCGCGTTGAACGTCGAGCGCGGCATGAAACTGCTGCGTGACCGGGTAGACCACTCATGACCCAGGCCAGCAGCGGCACCCACCCGGTGCTCATCGAACAGGACGTGGTGCTGGCCCGACAATTGGTGCGCAAGCTGGCCCAGGAATGCGGCATGCGCCTGATCGACCTGACCAAACTGGTCACCGCCGTCAGCGAGCTGGCGCGCAATACCGTGGTCTACGGCGGCGGCGGCCATATGGATTGGGCCGTGGTCGAGAAAGACCACCGCCCCGGCCTGCGCCTGACCTTTCGCGATGAAGGCCCCGGCATCCCCGACCTCAAGCTGGCGATGACCGACGGCTGGACCTCCGGCAGCGGCCTGGGCCTGGGCTTGACCGGCGCCAAGCGCCTGGTTGACGAGTTCGAACTGGACACCGCACCCGGCAAGGGTACCCGCGTGACGATCACCCGATGGACGTGAACATTCCCAGCGCCCTGACCCAGGTGCTGTTGATCGAAGACGTCAGCCAGGTCGGCTACGCTCGGCGTACCGCGCAACAATTCGCCGAGCAGTTGGGCTTTGACGAAACCGATGCCGGTCGCGTCGCGCTGGTGGCTACAGAGCTGGCCAGCAATATCCTCAAGCATGCCGCCCATGGCGAGTTACATCTGCGCGCCACCGGCAACCAGGGCGTGGAGCTGATCGCCGTGGACCGCGGCCAGGGTTTCGACCTGGACAGCTGCCTGGTGGATGGGTTTTCCACCGGCGGCACCCAGGGCATCGGCATGGGCGCGATCTCCCGCGTGGCCCAGGTCTTCGATGTGTACGCCGACCAACGCGGCACGGCGATGCTGGCGCGGCTGTACCCACGGGCGGCCGGCGCGAAGGACATTCGCTACGGCGTCAGCCAGCATTCCCTGCACCACGACCCGGCCTGCGGCGATGCCTGGCACCTGGCAATCCAACCGGGCCGCTTCAGCGTGATGGTGGCCGACGGCCTGGGTCATGGCAGCGAGGCCGAACGGGCCGCGCGCGCCGGTGAGGAAGTGTTTGCCCATGACGCATTCCTCGACGCCGGCGTGTTGTTCAACGACCTGCATATCGGCATGACCGGCACCCGCGGCGGCGCCGTGGCGGTCGCGCAATACGACGCCACGGCCGACAGCCTGCGCTTTACCGGAGTGGGCAATATCGGCGCCAGCCTGATCGGTCCCGGCAAGTCGCGCGGGCTGGCGTCCCACCCGGGCATTGTCGGCGTGCAGTTTCGCAAGGCACAGCCCTTCGACTACGCTGAGGTCAGCGGCCAGTTGCTGATTCTCTACAGCGACGGCCTGCAGTCACGCTGGAACCTTGCCGACTATCCTGGGCTTTCTCACCGCCACCCCGCCCTGATTGCCGCCATTTTGCACCGTGATTTCTGTCGCGGACGGGATGACGTCACCGTCTTCGTGATTGCCCTGGAGGCCATCGATGGCTGAAGCCACTGTTTCCCTCGCCGATGAAGTGCTGCGCCTGCGCCAGGAAGCGGAGGCGTTGCGCGCGGAATTGGACGAGACCAACCAGGGTGTCCTGGCGCTGTATGCCGAGCTGGACATGCAGGCTGATCAACTGCGCCAGGCCTCGGACCTGAAAAGCCGCTTCCTGTCGTACATGAGCCATGAATTCCGCACGCCGCTGGGCTCGATCCTGAGCATCACCAGCCTGCTGGCCGATGAACTCGATGGCCCGCTGAGCCCGGAGCAACACACCCAGGTGGGGTTTATCCGCAGTTCGGCGCGCGAACTGCGCGAAATGGTCGACGACTTGCTCGACCTGGCCAAGATCGAGGCGGGCCGTATCACTATCTCGCCGGCCTGGTTCGATATGTTCGACTTGTTCTCGGCCTTGCGCGGCATGTTCCGGCCGATTGTCGACGCGTCATCCGTGGACCTGATCTTCGAAGAGCCCGTCGGCTTGCCCAAGCTCTACACCGATGACAAGAAGCTTGCGCAGATCCTGCGCAACTTCATTTCCAATGCCCTCAAGTTCACCGTGCAAGGCGAGGTCCGCGTGTCGGCGCAACGGGTCGGCGAGGCAGAAATCCGCTTTGCCGTACAGGACACCGGCCTGGGCATTCCCGCCCAACTGCACAGCAACCTGTTCGAAGATTTTTCGCAGATCGACTCGCCACTGCAAAAACGCCTGCGCGGCACCGGGCTGGGCCTGTCGCTGTGCAAGCGTTTTGCCGAACTGCTTGGCGGCCGGGTCGGCGTCGAAAGTACTCCCGGCGTGGGCTCGATGTTCTTTGTGATCATTCCTCTCTCTATCGCTGGCGGACCCGTCGATGAATCGTGACATTCAACTGCTGATCGTCGACGACAATGCCGCCACCCGCTACGCCCTGCGGCGGCGCCTGGAAAGCCACGACTATCACGTGCTCGAAGCCGGCACCGGCCAGGAAGGGCTGGACCTGATCGCGCGCGAAAAGATCGACGGGCTGATCCTCGACGTCAACCTGCCGGACATGAGCGGCTTCGACATCGTGCGGGTGTTGCGCGCCGACCCGGTCACTGCCTTGCTGCCCGTGGTGCATGTGTCGGCGGCTTCCATCGAGACCGGCGACATCATCACCGGCCTGGATGCCGGCGCCGATGCCTACCTGATCCATCCGGTCGACCCCGATGTGCTGCTCGCGACCCTGCGCACCCTGCTGCGCGTGCGTGATACCGAATACGCGTTGCGCGAGAGCGAGGCGCGGTTTCGCGAGATCTTTTTCAATATCAGCGCGCCGATTGCGGTGATGGACGCACAGCTCAAGGTGCACGAATGCAACCACGCGTTCGCCCAATTGATTCACGACAACCTCAACCCGGACGCCCTGCTCGAGTGTTTCGCCGCCGACCAGCTCACGGTACTCCAGGAGCTGTGCCAGCGCCTGGCCGCCGGTGAGCGCTGGAAAGGCACGCTGCAGATGAAGGTCGACGGCCAGTTGCGCGAAACCGAGTGGCAGATTTCACCCTATCGCCGCGCCGAATTGAGCCTGGTGTTTGTCGAGGACGTGACCGAACACCGCCACCGTGAACGTCATCAGCAGGCCGAACTGGCCAACGCCACCACCCAACTGGCCCGCACCGAGGCGCAGCTGTTGCAAGCGCAGAAAATGGATGCCCTGGGCAAGCTCACCGGTGGCATCGCGCATGACTTCAACAACCTGCTGACCGGGATCATCACCAGCCTGGAGCTGATCAAGAAACGCATCGACAGCCAGCGCACCGACAAGGTCATGGGTTACGCCGATGCGGCCTTGAGTTCGGCGCTGAGTGCTGCCGGCCTGACCAACCGCCTGCTCGCCTTCGCCCGCCAGCAGCCGCTGGACACGCGGCCGATCGACATCAATGCACATATCCGCTCGCTGGAAGAACTGCTGGTGCGCACCATCGGCGAACATATCGCGCTGAAGCTCGAGCTGACCAACAACCCCGCCGTGGCAATGGTCGACCCGATCCAGCTGGAAAGCGCGGTGCTCAACCTGGTGATCAACGCCCGCGATGCGCTGCCCAAAGGCGGCAATATCTGGGTGACCACCTACCCGGCCTATTCCAACGGCAACCTGAAACTGGAAAACGGCCCCTATATCGCCCTGTCGGTACGCGACAACGGCGTGGGTATCGAGCACAGCGTCATCGACAAGGTCTTCGACCCGTTCTTCACCACCAAGCCCCTGGGCCAGGGTACCGGGCTGGGCCTCTCGACCATTTATGGCTTCGCGCGCCAGTCCGGCGGCGACGCACTGATCCGCAGCGTGACCCGCCAGGGCACGGAAGTGACCATCATGCTGCCCGCCGCCAGCGGTCCCGCCAGCACGGCGACCAGGCCGGTTGCAGCTCCCGGCCAGAGCAGCGGCGAACACGTATTGATCGTCGAGGACATGCCCTCGGTGCGCAGCTTTGTCGCCGAGGTGCTGGTCGACGCCGGCTACCGCTGCAGCCTGGCGGCCGATGGCGACGAAGCCGTCGCCAGCCTGCGCAACGACCCGAGCATCGACCTGCTGCTGACCGATGTCGGGCTGCCCTACATGAACGGGCGCGAGCTGGCCGACATCGCACGCGAAATGCACCCCGCGCTGCCGATTCTGTTCATGACCGGCTACGCCGAGAACGCGGCAAATCGCCAGAGCTTTCTCGGTGCAGGCATGGACCTGATCTCCAAGCCGTTTCATATCGACGAGTTGCTGGAGAAGATCCGCCGTGGCCTGGATGGCGCGGCAGGCGCCGGATAAAGGGGACATCGCGCAATTGCCGGGTGATGTTCGGCGGCATGCTTGGTAACGTGGTCGACCTTTCGATCCGTCGGCGCCAAGCAATGATCCGAATCCTGAAAACCGCACTGTGCACACTCGTCCTGGTGTGCACCGCCGCCCTGGGCTTTTTTGCCTGGCAGACTTACTACCCGGTCAGCGCCAGCGGCCAGTGGCATTACCAGGTCCTGCACACGGACGTGGCCAAGGCCGCCTCGCTGATGCCCCTGGACGACGGCTCGCTGATGGTCAGCCAGGAACTCGACGACGGCAAGGGCAGCATCGTGCGCATCCACCCCGACGGCAGCCGCGAAGTGGTGGTGGGCAACCTGTCCAAGCCCGACGGCATGTTTGCCACGCGCGGTGGCTGGGTGTTCAGCCAGGAAGCCCTCGATTCGCCCGTCAGTTTCCTCAAGGACGGCCGTGTCACCGAACTGTTCAGGGGCCAGAACGTGCAAGGCCTGTGGGACGACGGCGACTACCTGTATGCCATGGAAGACCGGCGCGACGAGGGCCGTGTGCTGCGTTATCGCTGGAGTGACCAGAGCCTGAGCGTCGTACGCACGGGCATGGACGAAGGCGAATCGATCATCCGCTGCAGCGACGGGCGCATGCTCTACACCAAAAAGAGGGAAGGCATGGTGCGCGAGCTGACCGAGGACGGCAGCGACCCGATGGTCGTGGACGGGCTGAACCAGCCGACGTTCCTGATGTGTGATGCGCGGGGCCTGTGGATCAACGAGGACGCCACGCACCGCGCGCGTTTGCTGCTGATCGACAAGCAGGGGCACCGGCAGACGATCCTGTCATTCCTGAAGGCGCCGCAGTCGATTGTCCCGACGACTCGAGGCACTTACCTGTTGGCCGAAGGGGGGCGTGACCGGGTACTGGAATTGACGCCGCCCATGACGCATGTTGCGGTGGGCGACGACGGCGCTTCGACGCGTTGATTGTGATCGGGAAGTTGGTATCCCGGCAGAACGCCTGGTCAAACCGTTCAAGCTTCCCGTGACCGCCTTCTCATGACAAGCCACGTGACGATCACAACGCGAGATCGTCACGCAGGTGCCACGTCACTCTTGCCTTACTTCACCCAAGCCTGTGGCCCATCGAAAAACGCCTGCGCATTCGCGTCCAGCGTCTCCAGGTGATAACCCCCCTCCTGCACGATCACACACGGCAGGCCCAGCCCGCGAATGCATTCGCCCAACCGCGCGAAGCCTTCGCGCGTCACCGCGACTTTGCTCTGCGGGTCCAACTCGTAGATATCGAAGCCCAGGGACAGCACCAGCACATCGGCCGAAAAGTCCTTCAGCGCCTTCAGCGCCACTTCAAGCTTGTCGAAGAACACGGCCTCACTGGCGCCGTGAGGCATCGGCAGGTTGAGGTTGAAACCTTCACCCGCCGCGCTGCCACGCTCTTCGGCGAAGCCGGCGACACCGGGGTAGAAGTTGGTCGGGTCGCCGTGGATCGACACGTAGAGCACGTCGTCGCGCGTGTAGAAAATCTCCTGGATGCCCTGGCCGTGGTGCATGTCGGTGTCGAGCACGGCAACGCGCTGGAAGCCGCCGCGCAACACCTGCGCGGCCACGGCGGCGTTGTTGATGTAGCAGAACCCGCCTGCCGCCTCGAAACGCGCGTGATGCCCCGGTGGCCGGCATAAGGCGTAGGCAGCCGGGGCGCCGTCGAGAATGTCCTGGGCGGCGGCAACCGCGCTTTGCGCCGACCAGTAGGCCGAGCGCCAGGTGAGTTCGCCCACCGGGCAACTGCCGTCGGCGAGGTAGCGCGCGGCCTGGGCAAGGATGCCGCGCAGCGCGTTGGGCTCGCGCACGAAGATGTTCGACATGACTTCGTCGCCCCAGTCTTCGGGGATTTCTTTCCAGCGCTGATGGGCTTCCTGCAGGAACGTCAGGTAAGGCGCACCGTGCACCGCAAGCAGCGGCTCAAGGCCGTGGTCCGCCGGCTGCTGGATGTCGAACCCAAGGGTCTGCGCGGCCTGCAGCAGGTTGCGCGCGCGCTCGGGGACCTCCTGCGGCGTGCGCATCTGGCCACGGGAGTAATAGCTGCGTGGATGGTGCAGCAGTTGTTCGGGGTGGAAAAAAGTACGCATGGCAATCTCCTCAATACACAGGGTTGCGGGTAGACGCTGCCCACAGGTGAGCTTCTTCAGTCTTCCCGAACGGTGTTGTCAGTCGGCCCGGCCGGCGCGTTGCAGCACGGCGTTGAGCAATACGTCGGTGCCCTGGCGCACGTCCTCGGGCAACACGTCTTCGGCTTCGTTGTGGCTGAGGCCGCCGACGCAGGGGATGAAGATCATCGCGGTCGGACAATAGCGCGCCAGGTGGATGGCATCGTGGCCAGCACCGCTGACGATTGGTTGCTGACTGTAGCCCAGCGCATCCACCGCGGTTTGCACGCAGGCCACGCATTCGACGTCGAAGGGCGTGGCCGGGCTGATCCAGTGCGGGGTGACGGTGACGGTGAGCCCGCGTTGTTCAGCGATGGCCTGCAACTGTTGGCGCACCTGTTGCTCCATGGCGTCGATAGCGCTGTCGCGGTGATGACGCAGGTCGACCGTGAAATTCAGCAGGCCGGGGATGGTATTGCGCGACGATTTGGCAATGCTCAGCTCACCGACGGTGGTCAGGCCCTCGGGGGCAAAATCGGCGGCCAATTGCTCCAGCGCCTGGATCATCCGGGCCGCGCCATACAGCGCATCTTTGCGCAGCGGCATCGGCGTGGTGCCGGCATGCGCGGCCATGCCTTCGACGCGCACATCGAGCCAGCGAATCGCCTGGCCGCCGGTCACCACGCCGATGCTCTTGGCGTTGTCTTCCAGGATCGGGCCTTGCTCGATATGCGCTTCGAAGTACGCATCCACCGCGCCGCCCAACGGGCGCGCGCCGTTATAGCCGGTGGCGCGCAGGGCCTCGGCCACGCTGATACCGTCGACATCGGTCGTGGCCAGCGCCGGGGCCAGCGCCAGGCTGCCGGTGAATACCGCCGAACCGAGCATAGCCGGGGTAAAACGCGCGCCCTCCTCGTTGGTCCACACCGCAATCTCCAGCGGTTTGCGGGTGCGGATGCCATGGTCGTCGAGGCTGCGGATCACTTCGAGGCCGGCCAGTACACCGTAGACGCCATCAAAGCGCCCGCCTTCTGGCTGGGTGTCGAGGTGACTGCCGATCATCACCGGAGCAGCGTCCTTGTCCGTGCCGGCGCGCCGGGCGAAGAGGTTGCCGATGGCGTCCACGCTGAGGGTCAACCCGGCAGCGCTACACCAATGACTGAACAGCTCGCGACCGGCCCGGTCTTCGGCACTCAAGGCCAGCCGGCAACTGCCGCCGCGCGCAGTGGCACCGATCTCGGCCATGGCCATCAGGCTGGCCCACAGGCGTTCGCCGTTAATCTTCAACATGCTGCAATCTCCCTCAGGCACTCTGTGCCATTTCAATTCGGTGCGCGCTGGCGTGGCGGCGCGACAAGGCCAATACGCACACCAGCGACACCGCCGCGATCAGGCTGTAGAACACTGCCATCGGCCACCATTGGCCCTGGTATTCGTGGGCCAGCCACGTGCCGATCAATGGCGTCAGGCCACCGGCCAGCGCACCGCACACCTGATAAGCCAGGGAGATGGCGGTGTAGCGCACGCGGGTTTCGAACAGGCCGCTGACAAAGCCTGCGATCACCGCATAAAACGAGGCCATGCACACCACTGCCAAGGCGATGCCGAGGATGATCAACGGCGCCTGGCCACTGCTCACCAGCACGAACATCGGATAAGGCGAGGCCATTGCCAGCACGGTCATCGCACACAGGAAACGCGTGGCACCGACCTTCTCTGCCACCCAGGCCGCCAGGGGCTGGACACAGAATTGAATGATCGCCACGAAGAACAGGCACTCCAGGATCAGCGAGCGCGGTAGGCCCAATTGCTGAGTGCTGTAGGCAATCATGAAGGTGTTGGTGAAATACACCCCGGCAATCCCCAGGGTATTGGCACCGATGCACAGCAACAGTGGGCGCCAGGCGGTTTTCAGCACTTCGATCACCGGGGCCTGGTCCTGCTTGATTGCCCGGGCTTTTTCCGCGAGGGCCTTGTCTTCGAGGAACTCAGGCGACTCGTTGACGCCAAGGCGAATCGCCAGGCCGACCACCAGCAGCAAGGCACTGGCGAGGAACGGCAGGCGCCAGCCCCAACTGAGCAAGTCTTCTTCGGGCAAGCGGGTGACTGCGCTGAACGCCAGCAGGGACAGGATCAACCCCGCCGGGCTGCCCAGTTGCGCGAAGGACGCAAAGAAGTTACGCCGCCCTTTCGGCGCGTGCTCGCCGGCCATCAACACCGCCCCGCCCCACTCGCCGCCGACGGCAATGCCTTGCACCACCCGCAACAGCACCAGCAAGACCGGTGCTGCGGCGCCGATCTGCGCATAGGTCGGCAACAGGCCGATGCAGACGGTGACCACGCCCATCATCACCAGGGTGATCACCAGGGATTTCTTGCGGCCGATGCGGTCGCCGATATGGCCGAACACAATGCCGCCCAAGGGCCGCGCGAAGAAGCCCACGGCGAAGGTGCCGAACGCGGCCATGGTGCTGAACAGTTTGTCTTCGGAAGGGAAAAACAGTTGGCCAAACACCAGTGCAGCGGCGGTGGCGTAGATGTAGAAATCGTACCACTCGATCATGGTGCCGATAAAAGCGGCGGCCGCAGCACGGCGAGGCTGGGGCGAAGCGGAAGGCTTCATGGGCGGGCTCCTTTGGTTATTTTTTTGGCAGGAGAAAGGTCAAACGCAGGCGCTCTGATGGCGCTTGTCGAGGAGAATTTTTCGTCTCGGGGCTATGATTAGTCAATTTTCTATTTATTATTCCGATTATAAATCCTGCTTATGATCGAGCCCGCGCATGTCCGAACCCCGCCGCGATATTCACCCGCTGCTCAACGACCGGCTGGACTGGAACCTGCTGCGCACCTTCCGCGTGATCGGCCAGGAGCTGAGCATCAGCCGCGCCGCCGCGCGCCTGCACCTGACGCAACCGGCGATCAGCCAGGCGCTCAAACGCCTGGAAGAACAACTCGACTGCCAACTGATCGTGCGCCGTGGCCCGCGCTTTGTACTGACCGAAGCCGGCGAGCAGATTTTCGCCATCGCCGGCGAGATGTACGGCCAGGTCTCGCAGATGAGCAACGCCCTGCAAAAACCCGGCGATGAAGTGATCGGCAAAGTGCGCCTGCTGATGATCAGCCGCATCAACTCAGAGACGTTTGATGACTTCCTCGCAGGCTTCCACCGCGAACATCCGCGGGTCGACCTCGAGGTCGAGGTGATGCGCAGCTCCGACATCGTCGCCGCCCTGCTGGAGAAAACCGCGACCCTCGGGCTGAGCCTCAATCGCCGGCCGCAGCCGCGCCTGGAGCAGCATCTGTTCCTGCGCCAGCGCTACGCATTCTTTTGCGGGCGCCACCACCCGCTGTTTGGCCGTACCGGTTTGGCCGAAGGTGATTTGCAGTCGGAGAACTTCGTCAGTTTCACCAGCGACCAGATCGGCGGGATGCTCTCGCCACTGACCATCTTTCGCGATCAGCAAGGCTTCAGCGGGCGCATCGTGGCCTCGTCCTCCAGCCTGGAAGAAGTGCGGCGCCTGGTGATCGCCGGGTTCGGCCTGGGGTGCCTGCCGATCCATGTGGTGGCGGAGGACGTCAAAAACGGGCTGCTGTGGCGGCTGCCGCCCGATGAAGGGATCGCCGATGTGGACATTCACCTGTTGTGGAATCGCGAACAGAAGATGAGTCGGGCCGAGACGGTGTTTATCCAGAGCCTGGCCGGGCGCTTGACCCGCGAATAATTGGCGTCTTTTGCAAGTCACTTGGCGCCCTTCTGCTAGTGCCCGGACCGCGTTCATCGACCATCCTGGGTGCCCAGGCTGCTTGAGCCGCCCGAAACGAAGAGGTGTTCGCATGTCCAAGATCTGGTTTATCACTGGCAGTTCCCGTGGCCTTGGCCGCGCCATCACCGAAGCGGCCTTGCGCGCCGGCGATCGTGTGGCGGCCACTGCACGCACGCCCCGCCAACTGGATGAGCTGGTCGCCGAGTACGGTGACGCAATCTACCCACTGCAGCTGGATGTGACCGACAACCTGCAGGTCCTACAGGCCGTGGAGGCCGCCGTGGCGCATTTCGGCCGCCTGGATGTGGTGGTCAACAACGCGGGGTATGGCGACCTGGCGTCGGTCGAGGATGTCACTCTGGAGGACTTCTCGGCACAGATCGACACCAACTTCTATGGTGTCGTGCACGTCAGCAAGGCCGTGGTACCGATCCTGCGCGCCCAGGGTCGCGGGCATATCTTTCAGGTATCGTCGTTGGGCGGGCGGATTGGCATGGCGGGCCTGGCGGCGTACCAGAGTGCCAAGTGGGCCGTGGGCGGCTTTTCAACCGTGCTGGCGCAAGAGGTCAACCCGCTGGGCGTGCAGGTGACGGTGCTGGAACCGGGCGGCATGCGTACCGACTGGTCGGGCAGCTCCATGACGATTGCGCCGATCAGTGCGCCCTATCAGCAAAGTGTCGGTGCACTGGTTGAGTTGCTCAACTCCCCCGGCATTCTGCCGACCGGGCCGGAACGGGTGGCCGAGATCGTGCTCGAACTGGCCCTGCGTGAAGACGCGCCCCTGCGCCTGTTGATCGGCAGCGATGCGGTGCAATATGCCGCGCGGGCGGCGGCGGACCTGGCAGCTTCCGACGAGAAATGGCATGACCTCAGTGTGTCAGCCTCCGATTGATTGAAACAAAGGTGGTCCATGTCTGACGCACGCCAATCGCGCTTCAACATTCCGCAGGTGTTCTGGCACGCCCTGACAACCATCGGGCTGGAACCTGCAGCGGTGTTACGCCAGGCACGGCTGCCAATGACCCTGCACCTGGGCGAGCGCGGTGATCGTCGCCACGTCAGCACCGAGGAATATTTTCGCCTGTGGGAAGCCGTGGGCGTGCTCAATCCCGATCCGGCGGCCGGCGTCCTGCTGGTCACCCAACTGGACAGCAGCGCCCTGCCGCCGTCCAGTTTTGCCGCGTTCATCGCCCGTGACTTTCGCGATGGCCTGCATCGCCTCGCACGCTTCAAGCAACTGTGCACACCGGAACGCGTGCAGGTGAGCGAGGACGGCGCGACCTGCACGGTCACCCTCGACTGGCTGCGCACCCAGCAGCCGCCACCGCGGCTGTTGATCGACGCGGCGTTTGCGACGTTTGTCGAGCTGGGCCGGCGCGGCTCGGGGGTGCACATCACGGCGCGCCGTGTCGAACTGGCCCGCCCCCGGAGCGACAGCCCGGCACTGTCGGAGTTTTTCGGCTGTGCGATCCGTTTCGGTGCCGCGCGCAATGCCTTGGTGTTCGACACCGCCGACCTCAAACGGCCCTTCCCTGGCCATAACCCGGAACTGCTCGACCTGCTGAACCCGGCACTGGTGGCGGCGTTGGCCGAAGCGACCGCGCCGGCCACGATCAGCCACCAAGTGAAAAGCACCCTCAAGCGCCTCTTCGCCAGTGGTCGCCCGGAGATGGTCGACGTGGCCCGCGAACTGGGTCTGAGCGAACGCACCTTGCAGCGGCGCATGACCGAGGAAGGCACGGGCTTTCGGCAATTGCTGCTGGAGAGCCGCCAGGAGGTGGTGCGCCATCTGCTGGCGGAGCCGTCGATCGAAATAGAGGAGATCGCCTGCCTGCTCGGTTACGAAGACACCAACTCGTTTTATCGCGCGTTTCGCACCTGGGAAGGCACCACGCCAACGCGTTGGCGCGCATTGCAGACCCGTCACTGAGATCAGGCCGGCAAGCTGCGCTCGACGCTGCTGGCCATGATCTGCAAATCTTCGAAAGGGTTTCGGCCGATCAGCATGAAGGCATGGGACGCGCTGGCCCAATACACCACGTTCATGCCTCGGCGCTGCTCGGTGGCGAAAGTCGCCGGGGCTCTTTTGTTGGCCGTGATGCACAACGCCAGTGGACCGTGGCGGGGATCCAGGTAGGTCAGTTGGCCGATGATCACGCCGTCATAGTCCAGGCTCTGCGCTCGCCGGAACTCGGCGCCGGGCAAGGCCACGGCAGCGGGTGACAACGGCAGGCCCAGTTGCGTGCCCACCGCGCTGAGTTGCGCGAGGTGGGCAGCCGGGTCCGCGCTGAGATTGTCCAGGGTCTGCGGCGTGTACAACGCCATGTATTCAGCCACCGAGGCGCGCCAGCCCTGGCCGGGTTCCCCACGCGGCCAGACCAGGAACAGGCGATCGGCGACCACGCCGGCCACCGCGAACCCTGCGGCCACGGCGAGGAAACGGCGGCGACTCAAGGCGGGGACCGCTGCCGGCGGCAAGGCGTTGAGCATCGACTGCAGGCGGTCGGTCGGCGCTTGATCCAGCACGCTGTCGAACGCGTCCTTGAACGGCATATCAGCGCACCGCAGCACCTCCAGGCGCGCAGCGACCGCAGGGTGAGTGTGGATCTGGTCGGCGATGACCCGGCGCTGGTCGGCGTCCAGTTCTCCATCCAGATAAGCCACCAACTGCTCATCGCAAGGCAGGTGTGTGTGAGTCATCGGCGTTCTCCACTGGCGTGTTCCGCGTGGGCTTTTGCCGGGGCCGTCTCGGCCAGCCTGGCGCGTGCGGCCGCGAGCCGACTCATGACTGTGCCGACCGGTATTTGCAGGACATTGGCAATTTCCTTGTATGAAAGCCCTTCGACATACGCCAGAAAAACCGTTTCTCGTTGCGCCTCGGGCAACCCGTTGACGCGCTTGATCACTTGCGCGGCGAGCACGTGATCCTGGGCCTGGCTTTCGCCATCGAATGACAACGCTTGCTCTGCATCGACAAAGCCCTGCCCCTGGCGAACCCGCTGCGAGCGCAGCTCGTTGAGCCAGATCGAGTGCATGATCGCCAGCAACCAGCGATCCAGCCGCGTGCCGGCGACAAATTGCCCGGCACGCTCCAGCGCTCGCACACAGGTGGCCTGCACCAGGTCCTCGGCCAGGTGCTTTTGTCGTGACAGCACCAGGCCGTATCGCCATAAACGCGGCAACAACTGGCCCAATTCGCGACGAAACTCAGCCTCTCGAGTAATGGCGGCCCCCTGCTCGTTCAGTCACCGATGTCAGACCTGGGGCGCGGCAGTGATGGCCTCGGCCAGGTCTTCATATTCTTCGCAGGTGGTGCCGCACAGCGCCTTGATTTTCAGCAGCTGCTCCTGGGCCAGGTCCACCCGACCCTTGATCACATAGGCCTCACCCAGGTATTCGCGGACCTGGGCGTAGTTGGGGTCCAACGCCACGGACTGCAGGTAATAGCCGATGCCTTCATCGGTACGCCCCAGTTTGCGCGTGGCGTAGCCGCGGTAGTTGAGGGCCTTGGCGGTGTTGGGATTGCTCAGGGTATCGAGCAAGGCCAGGGCTTCTTCATAGCGCCCGTCCTTGGCCAGGCGGTAGGCATAGTCGGTCCGATCGGCATCCGACGTCGCCTTGCTGGTTTGCAGCACGCACTTGCCGGTCTTGGTGTCCCACACCTGGCCCTTCGGACAGTTCGGCTTGGGCGGCGCTGATTCATCGCCGGAAGCCCGGGCCTGGCCGGCGAGCAAGGCAACAGCCAGGCAGGCACCGAAGAACAGCGCGGTGCGATAAGTAATGGGGTGTTGGTGGCGAGTCTTCATGGTTGTCGTGCTCCGTAACGATGGGGAGATACAGCAGCAAACATCACTTCAAACAGCGTCCCGTGGGGCGGGCAGCATGCGGCGCAGCGTGTTGTCACGCTTGATGCTGTGGTGCCACAGCGCCGCGCAGGCGTGCAGGCCGGCCAGCCCGATGATCGCCCACGCCACGTTGTCATGCAGCCCGCCCAGCGTGCCGCGCCATGCGTGATCAATCGCAAACGGCGCGGGAACCGAAAACAGTCCGAAAAAGTTGAATGGCTCGCCCTGTGCCCAACGAAACAGGAACCCCAGGACAATCTGCGCCAGCAGCAACAGGTACAGGCAACCATGCGCCATTTTCGCCAGCAGGTTAAGCGCCGGGTGACTGTCGGCCTTGAGCCGGGTGCCGCCAGACAGCCGCCACGCGATCCGCGCGACGATCAGTACCGCCAGGGCGATGCCCAGGGAGATATGCACCGACTGCAGGCCCTTGCGCAGCGGCGTGCCTTTTTCCAGGTTTTCCCAGATATGCGCACTGGCGAACATGAAGATCACCACGGCAGCGGTCAGCCAGTGGAAGGTGCGGGTCAGGCGGTCGTAGCGGTCGACAGGTGTGTTCATGGGCGTTTCCTGGGTGGTCTGTGGAGTGAACACCGCAAGAGGGGAAGTTATTCGGTGGGGCGCGAATAATTTATGCGCGCCTGCCCGCAAACGAAAAAACCCCGCAGCGTGTTCAACTGCGGGGCTTTTTTCATGACGTGTAACTCAGTTGCCGCGCTCTTTATTGGCTTGGGAAAGCACCGAGGCGGCCAGGGATTTGGTTTTCTCGCTGTAGTGGCCGCTCTGGAGGGCCTTCCCGGCTTTTTCCTCCATGTCGGCGCTGGTCTGCTTGTCGGTACCGCTCTGGGCCAATGCAGACGCCGCCAGGCTTTTGGCAATGGCCGAGGCGTTTGGATCAGTGAGGGTGTGCGCGGCCAGCGTGGCCATCTTGTCGGAGGTTTTTTTCGTGTTTTTACTCATGGTGCATTTCCTATGCAGTGTGGGAATTTCTACCTGAAAAACCGTGGGGCCCAAGATAGTGACTAACGCCAAGGGTCGCAATGCATCGCCTGTAGGCAGCGTTGGAGATGCAGGTAAGAAAAACCCAACCGTCCTGTAGGGGCGTCGAATCGATTGCACTGATGGTTATTATCGAAACGAGCGCCTGTGTGATTGCCAGAGCCGATTTATATAATCGCCTCCACTTTCCCTCCCCCTCGCCTGAACTCAGGCGACATTCCCCTTCTGGAATCCAGCACCATGCCAAGCGCGAGCCAGGCCCCCAGCGGCCGTCCCGAACATAATCAACAGAGTGTCAAACAGCAGTGGCTGGCGATTCTCTCGGTCGCCGTGGGCGCCTTTGCCCTGGTCACCAGTGAGTTTCTGCCGGTGGGCGTCCTCAACGACGTCGCCAGCGACCTCGGCATCAGTGCCGGGCACGCCGGCCTGATGGTGACCCTGCCCGGTATCATGGCTGCCCTCGCCGCCCCGTTGCTGTCTGTCAGCATTGGCGCCATGGACCGTCGTTATCTGCTGATCGGCCTGACGCTGATCATGATCATCGCCAACTCGGTCGTGGCTTACGCCAGCGACTTCAGCCTCCTGCTGTTCGGCCGCGTCCTGCTGGGTATCAGCATCGGCGGCTTCTGGGCCACGGCAATCGCCCTCAGCGGCCGCCTCGCCCCCAAGGGCGTGGGCGTCGCGAAGGCCACCTCGATCATCATGATGGGCGTGACCCTGGCCACCGTACTCGGCGTCCCCGTGGGCACCTGGCTCAGCGGCCTGATGGGCTGGCGCATGACCTTCCTGGTCACCGCGCTGGTCGGCGTGCCGGTGCTGCTCGCGCAAGTCCTCCTGCTGCCCCGCCTCAAGCCGGAAAAGGCCATTCAGGTGCGTGACCTGCCCGCCTTGTTCATCAACCCGCAAGCACGGGTCGGATTGATCGCCGTCCTGCTGATCGGCCTGGCGCACTTCGCCGCCTACACCTACGTCGCGCCCTTCTTCAAAAACAGTTCGGGCTTTGACGGACCGACGATTGGCTCACTGTTGCTGCTCTACGGCGTGGCCGGGGTCATGGGTAATGTCTTCGCCGGCTTTGCCGCCAACCGCAGCGTGCGCCACACCTTGCTGCTGGTCGCACTGATGATCGGCACCAGCACCGCCATGTTCCCCTACTTCGCCACCGGCATGACCGGCGCAGCGATGCTGATCGCCCTCTGGGGCTTCGCCTTCGGCGCCTTCCCGGCCTGCGCAAGTATCTGGATGTTTGTCGTGGCCCCCAAGGATGTCGAACGCGGCATGCCACTGTTCGTCGCCTTGTTCCAGGTGATCATCGCCCTGGGCTCGTTCTTCGGCGGCCGGATTGTCGACCAGATGGGCAGCGCGGTGCTGCTGAGCCTGGCCACGGCGTTGGTGGGCTGTGGGTTCGTGACGGTGCTGGTACTGGGGCGTCGTGTGAGTAATACCCTGGTGGCCCAGCCGAGCTGATCAAAACCGCAGAAACGAAAAAGCCCCGTAGCTTGTTCAGCTACGGGGCTTTTTCTATGTAATGGCGGAGAGATAGGGAGGCTCCACATAACGGAAAAAAACCCAAAGACCATTGCATTGCGGGGCCTTCACAGCCATTTTACGTACAATAAATACGTACAAACGATCACTGGCACATCAAATGGCAAACAATTTAGAACTTCAAGGTGGCACCTACCACGTCAGGCTAGCCGTCCCCGTAGACGTACAAAAAGCATTCGGCGGACGTCGTGTGCTTTCTCAAACACTCATGACAGGCGTGCACCAAGAAGCACTGGATCGCAGGCTCCCCATTCTTGCGGCATGGAAAGCTCAAATCAAAATTGCACGCGAAGGCAAACCATTACCTGAAGATTGGCAGGAAAACCTGCTTTCTGGATTGCTTGAACTGGAAACCCTTAAACGAAATCGAAAACTGAAAATTATCGGCGAACCTACAGCCCCGCTCAACGTGAGCCCATCGGAAGTCGAAGCGTTCAAACTCGAAAATCCAGTATTTATGACCTTACTGGAAGGTATCGTTGATCACGAATGGGACAATGGAGTCGATGGTGAATTACGTATTCAAGAAGGGTTAAATCAAGCCTTTAAAAGAACCATTCAAGACGCATTTACGTCGAAGCATCGGCTTTCTCCCGACGAGTACAAGGAATTCACAAATCTCATTAATAACCCAACGGGCTACACACCCAAATCGCCCATCACCAAGGCAAGGCTGGCATCATTCCGAACCTTTCGTGAAAACAGAAACATCGCTGCCAAAACGATTGATCAGCAACAGTCCAAATTAGAAAAACTGTCGGCATACCTCACGCAAACAGGTAAACCTCTAGACTTCGATGCGATTTCGTCGTGGTTGGATTCAATCAATTTGGCAAGTAAAACCCTGACGCAATACCTGCTGGCGGGGAATGTCTTCTGGAAATGGGCAATGAAGCACGACGCTCGTTGGCGGGTCGACTACAAGGACAGAGCCAACCCGTTTGAAGAACACGATCTGCCGAAAGTAAGAGGCAGGGACAAGGTAGATGCGCAACGTAAGGACTTCACCTTGGATGACCTCACAAAGCTACACGCGGCGGCGGTTTCAGAAGGACTGCCGGCCCTCGCGGACCTGATCCTACTTGGAACCTTCACAGGCGCCCGTATCGAAGAACTGTGCCAATTGAAGAAAGACAACGTGATCACCGTGGATAACGTTCTTAGCTTCGATATTACTGACAGCAAGACCAAAGCTGGAATACGGATCGTCCCAATCCACCCTGGCATCATCGATCTTGTAAAGCGACTGATGAACGATTCGACTGATGAATACCTTATCGCGACCAAAAGTCGTAGCAAATATGGCATCCGATCAGACGCGATGGTGAAGGCTTTTGGCAGGTTGAAGACGGCCCAGGGATTTGGTTCGGATCGTGTTTTCCACTCCATCCGGAAGACCGTTATTACCCAGCTTGTCAGGGCGAACGTACAAGGCACTTTGATTGCTGAACTTGTAGGTCATGAAACCGGGTTGGTTACGTTTGACGTGTACAGCCAAGGGGCGACAATCGCACAAAAATTCGATGCGATATCGAAGCTTCCACCGTTAAGCAAGCTTGAGTCTGCTGGCCTCGGCACTTAACTGTCACAACCAACCCCATACTGGGACCCATGGGCCTTTAGGCAGAATATAGGGTGGTATCAAAACACCCTCGCCCACCCCCCTCCCGTCTTCACCCCAAAAGCCCATTTGTGCAACGCCTGGATACAGGTCCGACCACGAGGGCCGCAGCAAACGTAAGCCTTGATCAAAGCCAGCGGATTTAATTCGCTAAAAGCGAATTATTTTTTTGACTATTTTGAATTTGTCTGCAAATATCTAGCTGCGGTCGATGATTCATCTCGATTGTTGTTGGTGCATAGCACCGTGGAGGCTTTAGCCTCTAACCCTTGGGCGGCACAGTCGGCGTACGTCGTGATCTACGCGTATCACCGGTGCGTACCGACCTAGTCAGGCTTCGTCGAGACTCGAAGCCAGGTGATTCCAGCGAGGGGGAAAAGCACAGTTCAATCATCGTTTATTTGGCTTGTAAAGGTTGCTTCGAGAGGCTGATCCGTTGGATTGGCGCAAACCCTTACAGGAGCATCAAAAATGCAACCAAATGATGAAAAAACCGCAGGACTGTGCCTGGTTAAACGGAACAAACGGAAGCGTCTGAAGCTGCTCAAAGCTTTTCTATATGCGATAAAGATTTTGGTACCACTTTTCGCATTGATTGATAAGCATTGGACAAGACTAGTAGCGCTCTTCGAATGAGTATGCATAACCTACCCCGCTGTCGTCACATATTTGCTGTAGGTGTATTATGCTAAACAAAGCACTTAAACTCATCCGATCATACTATGACATCTCACAGACCGAACTGTCATCGCAACTCGGAATATCAAACTCACACCTGTCCGAAATCGAGTCAGGTAAAAAACAACCTTCCATAGAGCTACTGCGAAAATACAGTAGCAACTTTGACATCCCTCTTTCATCAATACTGTTTTTTTCTGAACAGTTAGATTCTCAAAAGCCAACCGATCAAATACGGGTCGGAATTGCAAAGACCATTGTTTCATTACTTGAATGGAATGAGAATCGAAATGCAGCCAAAGAAGAAAGAAAAAGCAAAACTAAAGCCTGACAACCAAATCCCAGTCAATCAATGCCGCTTATACAAAGTCACTTCACCGAAGCGATTGGCTGAAGCTTTGAACTTGAGCGTGCCGGATTTGAATGAGTTACTAATATGCACCAAAAACTATCGCTTCTTTGAAATTCCGTTATCAGTCAATCCATTCACAGGAAAGACTCGAAAAAAACGCTCAGTGCAAGAACCAACGCAAAAACTACGACGCGTACATAATCGAATCTTGTCTTTGTTGCGACGGATGAGTTACCCGGATTATGTTCAAGGTGCGGTAAAGCACCGATCATATCAAACAAATGCGGAAGCTCATAAAGGTGCACGCGAAGCCGCAACATTTGACATAAGCAGCTTTTATGGTTCAACCAAATATCATCTGGTCCATGACTTCTTTGTACGCGTCATGTGCTGCCCCAGCGACATTGCAGGAAAGCTCGCCAATTTAACGACTTGTAACGGGGCCATGTCTACCGGTAGCCCGTTGAGCCCATTACTGTCGTTTTGGGTCGCAAAAAAAATGTTTGATGAGTGCCATGCACTTGCTGGCTCATACAACCTAAAGTTCACATGTTACATAGATGACCTGACCTTTTCTGGCGAGAAAATTCCACGCATACTCAAATCAAAAATAAAAATCATTGTAAGTCGGTATGGATACAAGCTCGCAGAGCATAAAACTCGTCACTTCAAGTTCGGACAGCCTGCACATATTACTGGCATCATCTCACTTGACAAAAAGCTGCATGTTCCTTTTTCAAGGTTAATGGCAGTTCGTAAGGTTACAAACGCAATCGAAGGCAATGGTGAATCTTTTGGCTTCACTAAAGAAGAACTGAAAAAGAAGCTTGCTGGTATGGTAGGCGAAGCAGCGACGATTGATAGTCGATTTGATAATTGGGCTATATACACTCGGAATGACATTGTAGACCCTCCAATCTCTTAGCAGCCGCGACCAAACCATGCTGGGTTCAGTTCCACTGTGACCATACTTCGTTATTGTCCTTACGAGCTTCACTACCACCTTATTAACGATTCATAGTGCATTTATACTCTTCACTCTCCAACAGCGTCGTACGTGCTTCCCCCACCCGTAGTGGCAGTGACATTCCAATGACGCTTTACCGTAGCAATGCCAATACCGAGTTCACTGGCAACTCGTGTCTGAATAAATCCTTGCTGTTTCAGTCGTTGTACGTCGTTCGTCGTCTTGATCGCAACAGGACGACCAAGCTGCTTTCCCTCAGCCTTGGCGCGCATCAAACCTTGCTGCGTACGCTCTATCAGCAGGTCACGTTCAAACTCTGCGACTGCGCTCAAAACCTGCATTGTCATTTTGCCTGCCGGACTGGTCAGGTCTACGCCGCCTAATGCGAGGCAATGCACGCGAATTCCAATTCCAGCTAAATGTTCAACGGTCTGGCGCACATCCATTGCGTTTCGGCCCAATCGGTCCAGTTTGGTCACGATCAGTACGTCACCTGTTTCCATTCGATCCAACAGCTTTTGAAACCCTTGCCGCTCACAGGCAGCGATGCTGCCCGATATGACTTCTTCTATTACCCGGCTTGCCTGTACGTCGAATCCCGCTGCTTTCACTTCTTGCACTTGGTTTGCTGTGAACTGAGTGGATGTTGAAACACGGCAGTATAGAAATGTTCGGGACATGGGATGTGCTCACGTATCATTAAACGTGGTATCACTGTAGATTGGTATCGTTATAATTTCAAGGCTATTTTGTTGATACGTTTACGGCCGTCATTTTCGGGCATCATCAACCGGTCGTTTGATGATGCTACCTGCGGAGTACCCGGATCATGCTAGCGATGCCTTCATTGCTCGTGTCCAGCGTCTCTAGGGCGCCGACGATGTTTCTGTGGGTCTCTATCCCCCCTGATCCCGAACCCAGTTGCTCAACTCTTCGATGGCAGCGCCCAGAGCGTTCTGGTTCAGCATAAGCAGTTCCAAGGCATCGGCGGTCATTTCGTTCAGGTCATCCATGAGAGGCATCCTCGGTTGTGGTGCAAGAATCGTAGACCAGCTAAAGCTTGGCTGGGGCTGGGTGCCGCCGTCTTGCAGAATTTCGCTATTTGAACACGTCTGTGCGTCCTGAATGTTGGAGGCTAGTCCGACGCTGAGTTCTCACAGGGGCAAGCTTGTCCGTTTCGAGCAGGCACAACGGAAATACTGGGCTACAGACGTGCCACACATCTAACACTTGGACGGAACACTTACAGCGCCCACTAGTATTCGGTACGTTTAGCCCAAGTTCTTTTGGGATATGACCGAGGTTTTCATTGGATGGAACTTCGCCCACAATGTCCTTATCAATCAAAGACAAGACC
This sequence comes from Pseudomonas sp. 13B_2.1_Bac1, assembly GCF_025466155.1. Taxonomy (NCBI): domain Bacteria; kingdom Pseudomonadati; phylum Pseudomonadota; class Gammaproteobacteria; order Pseudomonadales; family Pseudomonadaceae; genus Pseudomonas; species Pseudomonas sp. 13B_2.1_Bac1. Next base: position 123,979 of record NZ_JANLOH010000053.1, read on the forward strand.
GAAAAGCGAGAGCCTGCAATGTCTGCCAATGACGACCTGAGTACGTGGAATACTCAATGGCGATTATCTGCTACGAGTGTCATGTGTAAAACGTGCAAGGCGGAACAGAACGAAGCTGACAAGGCAATGATGTTTGAACATCTAGCGGGGTGCGGATATGCCGGACAGGGACACCGCCCCTGGGATGACCTTGATCAGATCACCGCACATTTCAAGAAGCCAAGGCAGAGCTAGTCCCCGCTAGGCTGAGGTTTCAGGATTAGTCCCTCTCCCCATCTGTTGACCGCCGAGAATGTGGCCCCCCGCCCGTTTCCAGACCAATACCTGGCGGACGTCTCTCGTTGGACAGTTCGCTGAAATAGGCTAGCCCACGCGTAGTTAGGCTTAACCGCATCTTGCCAGGATGCCCGTGTACAACCTCGGCGTTGACATACCCTGTGTAAACGAATGATCGGAGAAGAAGCTCATCATCTTGATTGAGAGCCATCCATGCACCTCGCCCAACTGAGTCCAATAGACGCTGATGTTCGTCTCGGTAGTGGGACATATAACTCCAAATGGCAAAATGCCATCTCTAATGGTACGCCTATTGGACCTGTGGAGGGATCGGGGTGATGAAGGGTATGCCTACACATCGCCACCATGGATAATCCCTGCACGATCAAGGAGAGCTGACGAGTGGAACGACTGAACGGGTGGCAAAGGCTTTGGGTGCTGGTGAGCTGCCTGCTCGGAGCGGTAGCTGCCGTTCTCATCGTTGACGGCATAGAAACCGAAAGCCAGTTAACGACTTGGTATAAGGCCGACAAGGTTATGCAGAGTATGGAAATCGAGCATATCCAGAAGAAGGACGCGGGTATCGAACCTCGGAGTATTTACGATACATCCGACAAAACGGTGGCCGAAGTTGATGAGCGCAGCAAAGAGACGGACCAGCGCTACCAACGGGACTTATTGGATTTGCCAGGTAAGCAGTTCAAGCACGTCGCTACTGGGATTGGGATATGGCTGGGCTTATGCGTCAGCCTCTATGTAATGGGATGGCTCATCGGGTGGGTTATCCGTGGCTTCCGCCCCAACGCTGTATAACCCATCACGGGAGAGATTCGCATGCATGGAGAAGGATGGAGACGGCTGTGGGAGTTGGTGAAGTGGGTTGCATCCATCGCTGCTGGGCTCTACACAGTATTCACGCTCTTTGAAGCCGCACCGCAAGTCCCTGAAGAAAAGGTGACCAACCTATTCACAGGAATCATGTTTGTCGGTGTGGTGGCAGGCCTAGTTACAGGCGTATCTCTGTACGCTTTGGAGTGGGTTTATCGGGGCTTTCGCCCGCTGCCTTTTGCTCCCACCGAAGCGGATCAACCATCACCGATGGGGGTACCCGAAGCGTCACAGGAACCACGTCTAGCACTGGGTCATCAAGAGAATCAGCAAAACCCTTCAGCGTCGCCAACCCCCTTACGGGAGCCTGTGCGACGGGACTGATCGTAGCTGCGTGGTCCAACCGCCAATGTGATCTTACCCAAGGTTGTCACGTTGGCCAGTTCAGGCATTAGGTCTCTGGCTATATCTACCATTCCTTGCCACGTAGAAGGGCAAGCAGCAAAGGCGGTGTCTCAGAGTCGATAATATCGCTCTTCGTATGTCGATTATCACGCCGCTTTCGATGACGAACGCAGACAGGTTTGAGAGGTATGGAAGAATTGTAGTGAATTAGGTTAGGTCTTTGACAAGGATGCCGAACGGACTTGCCTAACGCCACCCCGACCTTGACTTATGGCCGGTTGCCACTACATATGTCAGGTGGGGTGAAATTTTTCATCCGCATGAAAAACGCGGTGGCTTTAAAAGTCACGACTGAAAACCAGTACCACAGACGAAAAGGACAGCTCATGTTGACTGATATCAAGCCCGGCCCAAAACCCAAACGCGATGATGGTAAGGACGACAGAAGGCACCATGTGAACCCTGAAACCAAGCCTAAGCACCCTACGCTTCCAGTACATAAGCCTACAAAGTAGTAATGGCACCTGCTATTCGCATTGGACTGCCAAGTTTGTGCAGTAATGTGAATGCAGTCCCACTGTCTGGGTGGTTGTTGCCGTCTTGCTGGATGTTGGTAGCTCGACACGTCTTACGTGTCTTGAATGTTGAAAAACGATCTGATGCTAAGCGTACGCTGGGACAGGATTGTAGTGTCCAATTTAATCTTTTTCAGGCGGTGTGCTATCACATAACTTCAACTGCATTGCACCAGGTACGACACATGCTCAAACAACTGAAAACCGCTGTGATGATGGTCATGGTCCTAGCGATAGCTGGATGTTCATCAGCCCAAGTTGACCCGGCCTCGGTAGCCGGGGAGAACTATGGGCCTTATCCAGATGACTACCAAGAGACAGTGAAAGCCTACTTCCAGGAACATCTGAAAGACCCGTATACCGCCCAGTACCGATTCAAAATGCCCTATAAGGCATACCTACGTGATGCGCCTGTCAGTGGTGGGAAACCGATTGTTTTTGGGTACGTTGTCGAATGTGGTGTGAATGCCAAGAACAGTTACGGCGCATACATTGGCGAGAAGGTCTATACGCTGTTCCTTAGGAACGGAGTTGCAGCTCCTATCACCCCCAATCCGTGGTTCCAAGAACGCTGGTATCAGTAGGTGTGTGGGTAATTATGGACGTTAAATTGGAAGCCCTAAGACCGACGAGAAAATTGTTGATCATCGATTGTGTGCAACAAGCGGGCATCGACGTCTCTGCTTGGAGCTTCAGGAGTGATGGTCACCCTGTGGCCTTGCCCCAATCTAATGGAGGATATTGTTACGAATGGTCATTCCGGAGCAGCAACGGAAGCATATTGCTATTGTGCGTTTGGTTTGAAGAGCTGCAAGTTGATGATCATGGGAGAGTTTTCTTCTCAAGAAATTTGAAGGTATATGCGGAAGATTTGATTCGGCAACTTGAGAAAGTTCCAAAAAACAGGAATCGAACAATCAAGGACCCGAGCATTAATCGTGCAGGGCATTTTCACGCGACTGTTCAGCTGGCACACCTAAATGCAATTCCTGTTCGAGTGGTAATCGTGTCTGGTCCTGTACGTGAGTCGGATGAAATCGACCCTGGAACTGATCGTGCCATCGGCCGTTATTTAGATGATCAATTCTGGCAAGTGGAAGGCTTTAACGACGATACAGGGGCTTTCAGCCTCGTGCGAGGTGGTAACAGTCACCAAACTTTAGAGCCTGTAGTGGACCCTATCGACAGGGTGCCGAACATACCCGAAAAATACGGTTCTGTTGACGCGGGGATAATTGTGGACCAGTTTCACGCCGAGCCCCGACCTTCTACTTACACCTACCAAGGCGTGCAGCGATATCGTGATCCAAGTGTCCGAGCAATCGTGTTAGCGAGGTCGAAAGGTATTTGCGAATTGACAATGGCGCCGGGGTTTCGGATGGCAAACGGCGGCACGTATCTAGAAACTCATCACATAATCCCGCTCTGTGAGGGGGGTCCTGACACCGTTGAAAATGTCATTGCGTTGTCTGCTGATGCACACCGCCAGGCTCACTACGCCTTGAACCGTGACGAGCTTAGGCAGCGATGCCTTGAGATTGTCAGATCGTACGAATCTGCGGTGAACGTCTGATCAAGAAGGCTACTTTAGGGTTTCAATCAATCATCACTCGATGAGTTAACGACCCACGCATTCTGGCTAGTCCCCTTGTAGGGGCAAAGCAGCAATCAATTTGACTCAGGGGTGTCGCTAACTGCTTTCTCTAAATCCGATATGAGAACGGATGGAGGGCACCGCAATGCATGTGCAAGCTTGAACACAACTGCAATTGTGGGATGGTGAATTCCTCGCTCGATCAAGCTGACATAATTGCGCTGCACGTCAGCCTCATGGGCAAGCTGTTCCTGGGTCAATCCGGCGTCCTTACGCTTCTGGCGAAGGACCTTTCCGAAAGCTACGCCGATATCCACTTTTACAGTCCGGTCTCAAAGACGGGTCACTGTCGGTGATGGCTGTGGATACGTCCTCACAGTATACTATGAATATTGAGATCAAATTCACTGAAACCGAGGTCAGTATGAAGCTCTACACATCCATATTTATCGCCGCAATCAGCATGCCGCTAGCCAGCATTGGCGGTATCTGCTCATTGGAGTTCGGATACGTTTCCAGCTTCCGGCAAGCACTGGGCGTTGGCGTCCTGGTGGGCTCTGTGATGCTGCTGGTGGCCTTGACCTTGTTCCTGGCAGGGGTGCCCTCGACTTTGCGGCGTTTGCGCGCACCGATCAATACGAACTGATTTCAAGGACGAATAGCAATGCGAAAAACAGGGGTTGAACAGTACGCAGTCAGTAGGCCGAAATTAAAAAGCAGGACCGCCGCAGTCGGGTTGAATGTACTGCTTCCTGGGGCTGGCTACCTGTACATGGGCCGTTGGTTCGCGGGTATTTTCGGTGGGGCGTTGATTCTGGCAATTCTAATGAGCAGTTCTCAAGAACATTTTTTTGGGGTTTGGATAGTTACAAATCTAATTATGGCCATTGACATGTGCCTGTTGAGTTCAGACCGCCAATACAAACAAAAGGATTTTCAATGAAGCTTCCATTGGTAGTGCTTTTATCCACACTGGCATCTGTTACCTATGGTGCTGGACTTGACTCCGCAGCATGGTATCAATTCAACACGCGCATGCATGAAATGTTTGACACGACAGGTTGGGAATTTCGGCAAGCTGTTGACACCAAGCAGATAACAAAAGATTTACAATCCAATCAGGCAAGGGCACAAATCAAATATAGCAGGCCCGGCATCTATCACGGGCGCATCAGTAAGATCATGATGGATGATCAAGGAGCTTTCTTCATAATTGATCAAGGAAAAAACACTGCTGTAACGGTATTTATGTCAGGGTATCAGGCTTGGCCTTGGAAGGTTTCTGGGGGGAAATCGGAAATCACAGGAATTCAATTATTCAATGAGTTTGCCGCCAACTTCGATACAGGACAGGAACTGTACTTTCAATGCCGAAGGGTGGAATTTGGGCTTGGCATATATCTAAGAAACTGTCTGGTATTTCCACCGAGTGTAGCGACTTCGCGCTCCGCCCCTGAATTGATCAATGAAGTTGATATGGGGGCAAACTTTGACGAACTGATCAAAGCTCGTTCCGCTGAAGGCTGGACACGTCCACCGTCAGCAAGGAAGGGAATGGTCGTTGAATTGGAAATCGGTATGACGCCAGATGGTACCGTTAAAGCAGTTCGTGTAGCCAAAACCAGTGGTGATGAACCGTTTGATACTTCAGCGGTTGCCGCAGTCAAAAACATTGGTCGATTGACCGAAATGCAAGAAATGAAACCATCGGATACCAACCGATATCAATCCTTCAGGATGAAATTCACACCAGAAGATTTGGCATTATGAAATTATTGTCTTAAAAACCGTCAATAATATTTCTACCCACCAAATTTTCCATCCGATCATTCATTAATTAAGGTGTTAATAGAATGTACTAGATCAGCCCTACGGGCATCGCCTGCGGCGATCTAGTATACTTTCTTTTAATCTTATAGAACCCTTACTGAAGAAAGTTCCGGACGGATTTTCCCTGTCCAGGAAAATCCTTCCAAGGGAGTCTGAAGAACGTCCCCGGCACGGCCCATACTAGACTTGCATACAACAAGTATTATCTTGATGTTTAGCTCGCGCGGGTAACCCTATGCACGATTAATGTCTGTTTTTTGCTTCGCAGCAGCTACGGTATCCGATTGAGTCCAGTATGACGAAATTCAATCGAATCGATGGTTGCATCTTTTTCTGCAGAGCCATCATCCTGTCATGGTCCATAATTCATTGTTCTAGTTTGGCGATAGAGGTTGCAAATCCTTCCGATTGTGACTTCCCGGAAAAACCCGCTTACGCAACATTATCGCACGGCCATCTACACCCAACGTTCTTGACGTCTCTTAGAAATTGATACCGTTCGAATTTATGGTCGATTATGGTTTCGACCTGTACACCTATTCTACTTACCGCCCGATGCCAGATTAAACATTGGCGGAATATATAGTTCAGGAACACACAGGTATTTATGTCGGTCAAATGCCAAAATCGAAGGAAAATCGAAAATATTTTCAACTTTCGATACGCTGACGCTAAATCGAACCAGCGGCACCCATAAGCCCGCCCAAGACGCGCAAGAAAGACCTGCCACCACCCTAGCAAGTACCTTCCGATCGCCACTCAAACCGAACCCTGGCGCCTTGCACAGAAAGAACTAGGACGGATGCTCAATCAATCAATTTTCATGCTTAATCGGTGCCGTATTAATCGTGCAGTTAAACCATGCTGCACGTGGCAAACACGGACTGTTTGAAAAACCCACATGATATGTAAAGAATACTGAACGTCCACTAGAACAAATCGTTCCGATCCGTCTACACGTAGGGGCTATCGAAGCACCATCCCCCTACTTAAAGGGCATGCCGTCGGGTGCGAAATTTTGGTACGGCGGGAGGGGAATCTGCGGCTTTTTTACGTACAAACTCTACGTACAACCAAAAAACAAAAAGCCCCTGAAACCATTGATTTCAGGGGCTTTCATTTGTATGGCGGAGAGATAGGGATTCGAACCCTAGGTACCGGTGAAGGTACAACGGATTTCGAATCCGTCCCATTCGGCCACTCTGGCATCTCTCCAACGGCGCGCATCATAACAGTGTGTTTCGCGGAAGCAAACCCCAAACGCGATTTTTTTCCGTGCTATCAGATGCTTGCGTCGATTAAAGCGGTACGCCGAGACGATTGGCGACTTCTTCGTAGGCTTCGATCACATCACCGAGGCCCTGGCGGAAGCGGTCTTTGTCCATCTTCTTCTTGGTGTCCTTGTCCCACAGGCGGCAGCCGTCCGGGCTGAATTCGTCGCCGAGGACAATGGAGCCATCGTGGAATACGCCGAATTCCAGCTTGAAGTCCACCAGCAGCAGGCCGGCGTCGTCGAACAGCTTGCTCAGCACGTCGTTGACCTTGAGGGACAACTCTTTCATGCGCGCCAGTTGCTCAGCGGTGCCCCAGCCGAATGCCACGACGTGGGATTCGTTGATGAACGGGTCGCCCTTGGCGTCGTCCTTCAGGAACAGCTCGAAGGTGTAGGGGTTGAGCTTGAGGCCCTCTTCCACGCCCAGGCGCTTGACCAGGCTGCCGGCGGCGTAGTTACGCACGACGCATTCCACCGGGATCATGTCCAGCTTCTTGACCAGGCACTCGTTGTCGCCCAGCAGTTTGTCGAATTGGGTCGGAATGCCGGCCGCTTCGAGTTTCTGCATGATGAAGGCGTTGAACTTGTTGTTCACCATGCCCTTGCGATCAAGCTGTTCGATGCGCTTGCCGTCGAACGCCGAAGTGTCGTTGCGAAACAGCAGGATCAGGCGGTTGGCGTCGTCGGTCTTGTAAACCGACTTGGCTTTGCCGCGGTAGAGTTCTTCACGTTTTTCCATGATGGGCTCCGCTTTGAGTGAGGTGGGCTAGGCGATGTGTCGCCAGTCGAGCCCTGAATCTTGATCGGCCAGTTGCAGCCAGTCCGGGTCGCACCCAAGGGTGTCGACAAAACATTGCCGGGCAAGCGTCGGCAGGTTGTTCTTGCTGCTCAAGTGGGCCAGGACCAGGTGTTGCAGGTCTTGCCAGCCCAACTCATACACCAGGTACGCCGCCTGGTGGTTGTTCAAATGTCCCAGTTCGCCACCGACCCGCTGCTTGAGAAAGTAGGGGTAATGACCGCGCGCCAGCAGGTCCCGGCAGTGATTGGATTCGATCATCAATGCATCGAGGTTCCGGTAACCGTCCAGCACCTTGGCGCAGTAGGAGCCCAGGTCGGTGAGCACGCCGAAACGCCGCTCACCATCACTGAATACATACTGCGTCGGTTCCTGGGCGTCGTGCGCCACGGCAATCACATCAATGCTCAACGCACCGATCTGCAGTTGCTCGCCACCGGCCAGGAAACCTGCGGGTTCAATCGGTTTGCGCATCCCGCGCAAGGTACCGCGACTGAGGTACACCGGAAGATTGTAGCGCCGAGACAGCAAACCCACGCCATGCACGTGGTCGGCATGTTCGTGGGTCACCAGAATCGCGCTCAGCTGCGTGGGGTGAACCCCCAGGCGCAGCAGGCGCCGCTCGGTTTCCCGTAACGAGAAACCACAATCCACCAGCACGTACGTGTCGTCATGAGCGACCAGCGTGCCGTTCCCTTGGCTACCGCTGCCGAGAACGGCAAAACGCATCGGATCAGCCCAGGTTGTCCTGAATCACGCCCAACACTTTGCGCGCTGTTTCAGCTGGCGCAACGGTATTGATGTTCTTCTCGACGGTGACTTGTACGCTTTCGCCAACCTTGCTCAAACGAACCTGGTAGCGCTCGGCGCGGGTCTCGATCTCTTCCTTGGTCGGCTTGCTGCCGAACAATTTGCCGAAGAAACCTGGCTCTTCATCTTTGCGCTCGGCTTTTTCCGCCACGTTGATGTAGTAGAGGCCCAGGCTGCGGTTGATGTCTTCAACACGCCATGGACCCTGCTCCAAGGCACGGCCAACGCTGGCCCAGGCACGGTCCAGGTCTTCACCCAGGTTCAGCACCACGTTGCCGCTGCCATCTTCGGTGAGGCTGACGCGGCTCGGGGTGTCGTAATCACGTGCGGCGAGCAGGGAGACGGAACCGCCCTTCTCGGAAATGCGGCTCATGCTGGCCAGCATCTCGTCGACCAGTGCCGAGTCGACACCGGTGTTGACCGAACGGTTGGTGAAATCGACGTTGGCGGTGCTGCCGGCAGGACGCTCGGCGCTGACGACGTAGACTTCACTGGTATTGCGCTGCACGCCAGGCTCGATGCGCACACGCACTCGGGCTTCGCTGTCGGCGGCTACACCACCGGCCTGCAGGCGCTTGGCCATGCTGGCGGAGAGTTCGCTGCTGTGCTGCCATGCCGTGGTGAATTCACCGGTCTGGGGACGCTGCTCTTCAATACGGAAGCCGTTGTCCTGGAAGAACTGCACCGCCACCGGCCAGACTTCGGCTGGTGGACGCTGGGCCATGATCCAGCGCGAATCGCCGCTCTTCTGCAGGCTGTAGTCGCTGGCATCCGCCACGGCCGAGATCGGCTGCGGACGTGGCACCACGTACTCACCCTTGGTGGTGTCGTCGGCCACGTTGCGTGGAATCGGCAGCAACGGGTCAAGGCGCTTGGCGACATTGACGTCCGGCGGCAGTTGCATCGGTTTGGTTGCTTGTGCTTCCAGGTAATCGCTGCCGCGGTCACGGAAGTAGCCTTCCGGGCCCCAGATCCAACCGCAGCCACTGGTGCTGGAGATAATCAAGGCAAGTGCGGAAAGTCCGGCCAATCGCTTCATGCGTAGTGCTTCCTCAATTAAACCAGGACGCCGGACTGGCGCAGGGCCTGTCGCAGCGGTTCGTGACAGGCGTCGCTGAGGCGGGTGAGCGGCAGACGGATACCGTCCGGCATCAGGCCCATCTCGAACAGTGCCCATTTCACGGGAATAGGGTTGGATTCGATAAACAGTGTCTTGTTGAGCGGCATCAGCTTCTCGTGGATCGCGCGGGCGGTCACGGCGTCGCCGGCGATGGCGGCGGCGCACATTTCGCTCATGGCACGCGGGGCCACGTTGGCGGTGACCGAGATGTTGCCCTTGCCGCCCAGCAGGATCAGCTCGACAGCAGTGGCGTCGTCACCGGAATACACCAGGAAGTCGCTGCTTACGCCGGCGAGGATGTCCTTGGCGCGCTGCAGGTCGCCGGTGGCTTCCTTGATACCGATGATGTTCGGCACGGTGGACAGACGGATCACAGTCTCGGCCTTCATGTCGCAGGCAGTGCGGCCGGGTACGTTGTAGAGGATCTGCGGGATGTCCACGGCTTCGGCGATGGTGCGAAAGTGCTGGTACAGGCCTTCCTGGGTCGGCTTGTTGTAGTACGGGGTCACCAGCAGGCAGGCATCGGCGCCGGCCTTCTTGGCGTTCCTGGTCAACTCGATCGCTTCACGCGTCGAGTTGGCGCCCGTACCGGCGATCACGGCAATGCGGCCCGCGACGCGCTTGACCACGAATTCGATCACCTGGATGTGTTCTTCCACATCGAGGGTGGCCGATTCACCTGTGGTGCCGACCGCCACGATGGCGTTGGTGCCTTCTTGCAGGTGGAAGTCCACCAGTTTGCCCAGGCTGTCCCAGTCGAGATGACCTTGTGCATCCATGGGTGTGACCAGTGCCACCATACTGCCCGCAATCATGCAACCGCTCCTGCCGGAAAAAGAGAGCCGTAATGGTACTGGCGCCAAGATGCTTGTACAAGCTAAGTACCGCCTGACGATGCGTTCCGGAGCAACTAAACGACGGGCAATGCCATCATTGGGCCAAAGTACGGCCGCAAGCCCGATAAAATTCCGCCGTTCACGCAATGAAAACGCCACCTCCTATCCCTTGGCGACGCTTTTCGCTACCCTTCATCCTTTGATCGATACGGCCCTCACAGTATCGACCGCTCATCGTTTTAGGAAGGCTGCATGTCCACCCCCACAGTTCGCGAACAATTCCTTGTTATCAGTGCCCTCGGCGCCAACCCCATGGAGCTGACCAACGTCCTGTGCCGCGCCAGCCATGAAAACCGCTGCGCCGTTGTGACTTCCCGCTTGACCCGCCACGGCGAGTGCAGTGCGCTGGTGCTGCAGATTTCCGGCACCTGGGATGCCCTCGCGCGCCTGGAAACCGGCCTGCCGGGCCTGGCCAAGAAGCACGACTTCACCGTCAACGTGGTGCGCAGCGCGGCCCTGGAGAACCGTCCCCAGGCCCTGCCTTATGTAGCGTACGTGAGCTCGGCCTACCGCTCGGACATCGTCAATGAGCTGTGCCAGTTCTTTATCGACCACAACGTCGAGCTGGAGAACCTCACCTGCGACACCTACCAGGCGCCACAAACCGGCGGCACCATGCTCAACGCCACGTTCACCGTGACCTTGCCGGCCGGCGTGCAGATCAGCTGGTTGCGCGACCAGTTCCTGGACTTTGCCGATGCCTTGAACCTCGACGCACTGATCGAGCCGTGGCGCCCACAGAACCCAATGTAAGGAAGTTTTTTCATGGCGGTAGTCATCGACAAACCCGTAGCCGATTTCGAAGCCCAGGCCACCAGCGGCCAGACCTTCAGCCTCGCCGCTCTCAAGGGCAAGCAGGTGGTGATCTACTTCTACCCGAAGGACAGCACCCCGGGCTGCACCACCGAAGGCCAGGGTTTCCGTGACCAGTACGCGGCATTCAAGGCCGCCAACACCGAGGTGTTTGGCGTGTCACGCGACAGCGTGAAGTCTCACGAGAACTTCAAGGGCAAGCAGGAATTCCCCTTTGAGCTGATCAGCGACAAGGACGAAGCGGTTTGCCAACTGTTTGATGTGATCAAGCTGAAGAAGCTGTACGGCAAGGAATACCTGGGCGTGGATCGCAGCACTTTCCTGATCGATAGCGAAGGTGTGCTGCGCCAGGAATGGCGTGGCGTGAAAGTGCCGGGTCATGTGGATGCGGTATTGGCGGCGGCGCAGGCTTTGAACAAGGCTTGATTGCTGCTGCGACCTTTGGATTGTCAGCGCCGGCAAGCCGGCTCCTACAGTTGTAGCGCATTTCCCTGTAGGAGCCGGCTTGCCGGCGATGGCGCCTTCAATCCCCCGCCACGTTTAAAGCAGCGGCGCCACCACTGGCTCCTGCCGCGGCCACGCATCCAGCACCGCCTTGAACAGCGTCGCCAGGGGAATGGCAAAGAACACGCCCCAGAACCCCCACAGCCCGCCGAACAACAGCACTGCGCAAATGATCGCCACCGGGTGCAGGTTGACCGCCTCCGAGAACAGCAACGGCACCAGCACGTTGCCATCCAGGGTCTGGATAATGCCGTACACCGCCATCAGGTAGATGAACTGGTCGCTCCAGCCCCACTGGAACAAGGCGATCAACATCACCGGCACCGTCACCACCACCGCACCGACGTACGGCACGACCACCGACACCCCTACCAGCAACGCCAGCAATGCCGCGTAGTTCAGGTCCAGGGCGATAAAGGCGATGTAGGTCACGCCGCCACAGATAATGATCTCGATGACCTTGCCACGGATGTAATTGGCGATCTGGCGGTTCATCTCTTCGGCCACCCGCGTGATCAGCGCCCGCTCGCGCGGCAGGTAGCCGCTCACCCAACGACCGATCATCGCGCGGTCCTTGAGGAAGAAAAACACCAGGATCGGCACCAGTACCAGGTAGATCATGATGTTGACCAGCAACGGCAGGCTGGACAGGGAAAAGGTCAGTGCCCATTGCCCGAATTTTCCGATCTCGCCGCGCGCCGCTTCGATGGCCTGCAACACCTGCTCATCCGAGACCAGGTGCGGGTAACGCTCCGGCAGCAGCAGCAACAGTGATTGCCACTTGGCGAGCATGCCCGGCAGTTCGTTGAACAGGGTAATCAGTTGGTGCCACAGCAACGGCAACACCACCACGATAAACACCACGAGCAAGCCCATGAACAAGGCGAACACCAGGCCCACGGCAGCGCCGCCCGGCAGTCGCAGGCGCTCCAGAGTGGTGACCAGGCCCTGCATCAGGTAAGCCAGCACCATCCCCGCCAGAACCGGCGCCAGCATGCCGCCCAAGGTCAGCACGGCCGTAAAGGCCAGGAAAAGCAGGACCGCCAGCACCACCGCTTCTTCGTCGGAGAAGTAGCGCTGGATCCAGTCTCGTAACACTTTGAACATCAATCAACCTCGGGTGGTGGGGGCGAACGGTTCAGGCCTTGCGCAACCAGTAACGGTACACACCGGCGGCGTCGTCTTCATGTAACAGGGTGTGGCCCGCCAACTTGGCAAAGGTACGGAAATCACGCTGGGAGCCCGCGTCGGTGGCAATGACCTTGAGCACTGCGCCGCTGGCCAATCGATTGAGCTCCAGCTTGGCCTTGAGCAAGGGCAACGGGCAATTGAGGCCACTGGCATCGAGTTCGGCATCAAAGGCTACAGCGTCGGTCATGGTTTTACTCCAGGCACGCATTCGGGCTGCTTAGAATATCTGGTCCGAAGCTCAGTGTCCGGCTACAGTAAGCTCTTTGTCGAAAGGCTCTGTGCATGACTTTTTTGCGCCCTACCCTGCTGACGCTGGCTTGCCTGCTGGCCTCCCCGGGCTTCGCCGATGACCTGCCGTCACTTGGCGACGCCAGTTCTGCCATTGTCTCGCCACAACAGGAATACCAACTGGGGCGCGCCTGGTTGGCCTACCTGCGCGGCCAGGTCTCGCAGCTCAATGATCCGCAACTCAAGGATTATGTCGAAACCAGCGTGTACAAGCTGGTAGAGACCAGCCAAGTGAATGACCGGCGCCTGGAGTTCATCCTGATCAACAGCCCGCAATTGAACGCCTTTGCCGCACCCGGCGGGATTGTCGGGGTCAACGGCGGCCTGTTTCTCAATGCCCAGACCGAGGGCGAATACGCCTCGGTGCTCGCACACGAATTGGCGCATTTGTCCCAACGCCACTTTGCCCGTGGCGTCGAGGCGCAACAGCGCATGCAGATCCCGATGATGGCGGCCCTGCTGGGCGGCATCATCGCCGCCGCAGCCGGCGCAGGTGATGCGGGGATTGCCGCAATTGCCGGTACCCAGGCCGCTGCGATCCAGGAACAACGGCGCTTCTCGCGCCAGAACGAACAAGAGGCAGACCGCATCGGCATCCTCAACCTGGAAAAAGCCGGTTACGACCCGCGTTCCATGCCGACCATGTTCGAACGCCTGATGCGCCAGTACCGTTTCGATGCCAAGCCGCCTGAATTCCTGCTGACGCACCCGGTCACCGAATCGCGGATCGCCGACACCCGCAACCGCGCCGAGCAAGCCAAGCCCGGCGGCAAGGAAGACAGCCTGCGTTATCAACTGATTCGCGCCCGCGTGCAGCTGCAATACGAAGATACGTCCGGGCTCGCTGCCAAGCGCTTCCAGGCACAGCTGGATGAGAACCCTAAAAACGACGTGGCACGCTATGGCTTGGCCATTGCCCAGATCAAGGGCTCGCAGTTCAAGGAGGCGCGGGAAAACCTCGCGCAGCTGCTGGCCAAGGCGCCCACTGACATCACCTACAACCTGGCCCAGATCCAGTTGGACATCGACAACAACCACCTGCCGGATGCGCAGCAGCGCACCGATAAGATGTTGACCCAGTATCCGGGCAACTATCCGTTGAATCAGGTGAGAGTGGATCTGCTGCTCAAGCAGAACCGCACCGCCGATGCAGAAAAAGCCCTCGATGCATTGCTCAAGTCTCGTCCGGACGATCCGGATGTCTGGTATCAGGTTGCCGAGACGCGCGGCCTGTCCGGCAATATCATCGGCCTGCACCAGGCGCGTGCCGAATATTTTGCCCTGGTGGGCGACTTCCAGCAGGCCATTCAGCAGTTGGACTTTGCCAAGCGACGCGCCGGCAACAATTTCCCGCTGTCGTCACGCATCGATGCGCGCCAGCGTGAGCTGATCGAACAGGAACGCCTGGTCAAGGGAATGATGAGCTAAGCCCATCGCACACAAAAAAGCCCCGCCTTCGTCATCCGAAGGCGGGGCTTTTTATTGAGCTGGCGGTTACTCGGCCAGCTTGAAGGTAATGAAGCTGGCACGGCCCTGACGCAGCACGCGCATCGACACAGAGCGATTCTTCGGCAATGCCTTGGCGATGTCGGTGAACTGCTTGGTAGAGTCAATCGCCTGATTGTTCAGGTGAGTGATCACGTCGCCTGGCTGCAGGCCGATCAAGGCTGCCGGACCGTCCTGCACTTCCTTGATGACTACGCCGCTCTTGAGGTCGAAGGATTTCTTCTGCTCATCGGTCAGCTCAGCCACGGCAATACCCAGGCGGTTGCTGCTGCGCTCGGCACCCGGCTTGGTGTTGCCCAGGGCATCCAGGGTCGCACCTTCTTCAGGGATGGCGCCAACGGTCAGCTCAACGGTCTGGCGCTTGCCTTCACGAATCACTTCCAGCTTGGCCTTGCTGCCGGCCTTGAGTGCACCTACCAGGTGTGGAAGGTCAGCCGACATGATGATCGGCTGGCCGTTCATGCTCAGGATCACATCGCCAACCTGCAAGCCACCCTTGGCAGCCGGGCCGTCGTCCTGGATCTGTGCGACCAGGGCACCGGCCGGCTTGTCGAGGCCGAAGGATTCAGCCAGGTCCTTGTTCACTTCCTGGATCACTACGCCCAACCAGCCACGGCTGACCTTGCCACCGCTTTTCAGCTGGTTGGAAACATCCATTGCCACGTCGATCGGGATAGCGAAGGACACGCCCATGAAGCCACCGGAACGGGTGTAGATCTGCGAGTTGATCCCCACCACTTCGCCAGCCAGGTTGAACAGCGGCCCACCGGAGTTACCCGGGTTGATCGGCACGTCGGTCTGGATGAACGGCACGTAGTTTTCGTTGGGCAGGCTGCGACCAATGGCGCTGACGATACCTTGGGTCACGGTGTGGTCAAAACCGAACGGCGAACCGATGGCGACCACCCACTGACCGGCTTTCAGGTCCTGGGATTTACCCAGCTTCAGCACAGGCAAGTCCTTGCCATCAATCTTCAACAACGCTACATCGGAACGTGGGTCAGTCCCCACCAGCTTGGCTTTGAGCTCACTGCGATCGGCCAGGCGCACAAGAATCTCGTCGGCGTCGGCAATCACGTGGTTGTTGGTGAGGATGTAGCCGTCCGGCGAGATGATGAAGCCCGACCCCAGGGATTGTGCTTCACGTTGGCCACCGCCGCCACGGGGCGTGCGTGGCTGCGGCATGCCGCGCTCGAAGAACTCGCGCAGCATCGGCGGCAGGCCTTCGAGGTCCGGCATCTGCTGGTTGGAGACTTTGCGATCCGGCAGCTTCTGCGTGGTACTGATGTTCACCACGGCAGGCGAGGCTTGCTCAACCAATTGGGTAAAGTCAGGCAACTCGGCCGCTTGCGCAGGCAAGGCCTGACCCAGCACCAACACCGTGGCGACTATGGATAGGTAAGACTTCAAACGTGGTATCGACATACAGCTCCCGTTACGACGAGCAGGGTTGAGCGACAGGGTTCAAGAAACGCCGAAAACTGCGACCGACATCTTTGTTCCGCGAACAAAACAAGGCCAGAGCCGACAAGCCCTGACCTATAAAAAACATGAGAGATTTTTGCAAGTGAAAATGCTGATCCGGACATTTCATGCTCTCGGCAGCCAACCTGGCGTGGATACACAGTGAAAGGTCAGGATGAACATAGGATTAACGGCTCACGGCTGGGTGCCTGGCTTTTTTTCACCGCGCACTGACAGCGCGATACGTTCGGCCGTACCGATAGGAATCTCGCCGACAACCGTCACCATCATTTCGCCGTCTACCGTATTCAGGCGACGGGACACGGCCACCGTCGGGCCCAACTGGGTGCGGGTTTCCGTGACGCTTACATCGCTGATGGGCTCAAGAAACACTGAGAACCGCGCCAGGCCATCTTCATACATCAGGCTTTCGACGGTTGCCTTGGTTTGCGTGTCTTTGCGGACACTGCTGTTGCTCAGCTGAAACCCCGGCGGCAACCACTCCAGGTGCCACGCCTCGACAGACGGGGCTTGCGGTGCCTGAGTCTTGGCGACGCTGACCGGCGTGCAGTCACTGCCGGGCTGCAGGTCGTGATCATCGGGCAGGGAAGTATCCAAGCGCGTGAACTGGAAACGCTCCAGCAATTGGCCCTGATCATTGAGCAGCAAGGACTTGAGCGGCAACGCGGTTTCACGGTCCAGGTGCAGCTCAAAGCCATAACGATACTGATCACGCGGCGTTATCGAAACGATTACCGCATTCCGACCGGCCACGCGCGATTTGCCGATGACGGCCAGTTCATAGAATTGATTGAGTTTTTGCGGATCCAGCGCGCGTGAAGGTGCATCACGCGAATTGCCAAGGCCTGCGACCAGAGTGCCGCTGACACATTGAGTACGGCCGTCCAGCCGCACGACTTCCTGGGCAGAGCCATCGAGCTGCAAGAGCCGCTCACGGACCTGACCATCCTGGACGCGATGCCAGATGTCATGGGTGGAAAAACTGCCGTTTCGTTCGTAGACAAACGTACCTTTAAAGCTTTGCTGCTGCTCTGCACGCCCAAGTCGAGTCAGCCAGTCTTGGGCTTCATCGGCATGGGCGGGGAGTGCAAACCAACCACTGAGCAAAAGCGTAAGGAGCGGTATGGCGCGCATAGGGCTCCTTGACGGTTTAGCGGTTTTCCAGGCTTGCAGCACGTGCGTATGGCAGAGCGCTTTCAGTGCCTTTCAAGGCCGATTCCTGTGCGTGTTGGCGCAGGTAGCCTGGAAGACGCTGGTCCTGCCAGCCGGATTGCCCTTGCAACACACCGTTGGCCATAGGGCCGGTGGTGTCAGAGCTTTCCTTGTAGCCGGCCAATACCGCTGGGCCTTTGACTTGCGGACCGGCCATGACCGGTTGCTGAGTCTGCTGGGCCAGTTCGGCACCGGCGATTTCGTCCTGGTTGTACAGGCGAACACCGGCCAACACGGCAACAGTCACCGAAGCAGCAACTGCCAGGCGACCCAGGCTACGCCAAGGACCACGAGCAGCTTTTGCCGGAACGGCTTCATCAGCCAGCGCGGCAGAAACGGCCGCAGCAATATCCAGACGAGGGATTAGAAGATCCTTGTGCATCACCGCCCGAGCGACTTGGTAACGAGACCAGGTATCACGGGTTTCGGCATCATCAAATGCATTGAGCACTCGACGAAGTTCCAGTTCATCCGCTTCGTTATCCATCACTGCGGACAGCGATTCCTGCAGGGCATCACGACTCATGGCGGTTCCTCTCTTGGCTGTCGCCGCTGTCTTTAGTTTTCCTGCAACAACGGTTGCAAGGCTTTATCGATGGCTTCCCGGGCCCGGAAAATCCGTGACCTTACAGTCCCCACCGGACACTGCATGACGCTCGCAATGTCTTCGTAACTCAGACCATCGAATTCACGTAAAGTTAACGCCGTACGCAAATCTTCTGGCAGCTGCTGAATTGTGCGATGAACGGTTCCTTCGATCTCGTCGCGCAGCAATGCACGCTCCGGCGACTCGAGATCTTTGAGGCCGTGGTCACCATCGTAAAATTCTGCATCTTCTGAACTTACATCACTATCCGGTGGGCGGCGCCCGCGAGACACCAGATAGTTCTTCGCCGTGTTGATGGCGATGCGGTATAGCCACGTGTAAAACGCACTATCACCGCGAAAATTGCCAAGTGCACGGTACGCCTTGATAAAGGCTTCCTGTGCAACGTCCTGCGCTTCATGGGTGTCGTGCACAAACCGCACGATCAACCCGAGAATTTTGTGCTGGTATTTCAGCACTAGCAGATCAAAAGCTCGCTTGTCGCCGCGTTGAACGCGCTCGACCAGCTGCTGATCCTCTTCCTGGGTTAGCATGAACACTCCTCGTTGTACTTGAAGGAGGCTTGCATAACTAAACGATCAGGCTTGCAAACATAGACTCGGACTTTTCGCAAAAGTTCTCCCCCTCCAAGCAAGTTTCCGGCATGCACTGATTTGGCACACACGAAAAACGCAGCACGGGCAATGCCGACTGCGCGAATAATCTTGTCGTCGGTTTTCTGACGCGTCCAATGCTCCCGACGGGCCAATAAACTCAACGTTTTCCCAGCTTTCGGGCAACCTGCTATTGAGTCGGGGCTTATGCAAAAAGTTCCCATCTCAATAACCAGGCGATTTTAACCCGAGCCGCGCACCGTAATCTCACATTGCCACGAATGCCCGGCTATTGTGCCGCTCCCCCCCTCTATATACTAGTGGCCCGTGTGACCCTTTGATTCGCCGATCCGGGCGTCCTGTTTGCGCCAACCCTGTGGATCGCTTTTTGCGGAATCCTTCAAATGAGCCAACAGTTTCAACACGATGTGCTGGTGATCGGTAGCGGCGCGGCCGGCTTGAGCCTTGCGCTGACCCTCCCCCGCCACCTGCGAATTGCCGTACTGAGCAAAGGCGACCTGGCCAACGGTTCGACTTTCTGGGCCCAGGGCGGTGTCGCCGCCGTGCTGGACGACACCGATACGGTGCAGTCCCACGTCGAAGACACCCTCAACGCCGGCGGCGGCCTGTGCAACGAAGACGCAGTGCGCTTCACCGTCGAGCACAGCCGCGAGGCGATCCAGTGGTTGATCGACCAAGGCGTGCCCTTCACCCGTGACGAGCACGCGGGCACTGACGACGGCGGCTTCGAATTCCACTTGACCCGTGAAGGCGGCCACAGCCATCGCCGCATCATCCACGCCGCCGATGCAACCGGCGCGGCCATCTTCAAGACCTTGCTCGAACAGGCACGCCAACGCCCCAACATCGAATTGCTGGAGCAACGCGTCGCCGTCGACCTGATCACCGAAAAGCGCCTGGGCCTGGCGGGCGAACGCTGCCTCGGCGCCTACGTGCTCAACCGCGCCAGCGGCGAAGTCGACACCTATGGTGCGCGCTTCACGATCCTGGCGTCCGGCGGTGCAGCCAAGGTCTACCTCTATACCAGCAACCCCGACGGCGCCTGTGGCGACGGCATCGCCATGGCCTGGCGTTCGGGTTGCCGGGTGGCCAACCTGGAATTCAACCAGTTCCACCCCACCTGCCTGTATCACCCGCAGGCCAAGAGTTTCCTGATCACCGAGGCCCTGCGTGGCGAAGGTGCACACTTGAAACTGCCGAACGGCGAACGTTTCATGCAGCGCTTCGACCCGCGCGCCGAGTTGGCCCCGCGCGATATCGTCGCCCGCGCCATCGACCACGAGATGAAGCGCCTGGGCATCGACTGCGTCTACCTGGACATCAGCCACAAGCCAGAAGCCTTCATCAAGACGCACTTCCCGACCGTCTACGAGCGCTGCCTGGCCTTCAATATCGACATCACCAAAGGCCCGATCCCGGTGGTACCCGCCGCGCACTACACCTGCGGCGGCGTGATGGTCGACCAGCAAGGCCGTACGGACGTGCCCGGCCTGTATGCGATTGGCGAAACCAGCTTCACCGGCCTGCACGGCGCCAACCGCATGGCCAGCAACTCGCTGCTCGAATGCTTCGTCTACGCGCGCTCGGCGGCGGCGGACATTCTCGAACAGCTGCCGCGTATCCCGGTGCCGGCCGCCCTGCCCCGCTGGGATGCCAGCCAGGTCACCGATTCGGACGAAGACGTGATCATTGCCCACAACTGGGACGAGCTGCGGCGCTTCATGTGGGACTACGTAGGGATCGTGCGCACCAACAAACGCCTGGCACGCGCTCAGCACCGGGTGCGGTTGCTGCTGGATGAGATTGATGAGTTCTACAGCAACTATAAGGTCAGCCGTGACCTGATCGAATTGCGCAACCTGGCCCAGGTGGCGGAGCTGATGATCCGCTCGGCCATGGAGCGCAAGGAAAGCCGGGGCCTGCATTACACCCTCGACTACCCGCAGATGCTGCCCGAGGCGCGCGACACTATTCTGGTGCCAACCACCTACGCCGGCTGAACTTCAGGCGAACCCGCAGGTGCCGGTGTATATCGGCGGCCTGCGAATCCCTCGGCACGCAGAGTGAACGCACGCGCCATTGGCCCTTCAGCCGATAGCGCAGCACCACGATCAGCGGCAACGCCAGGCTGTCGGGACGCAATTGCACACTGTGCCAGCCCAGCTCGTCGCTGAATAACTGCCAGCCGTCTTCGTCACGGCGCAGGCCACGAATCGACGAACGGTGAGTCAACAGAATATGGCGCGGTAAAACCCAGGCGGCGTGAGCCAGGCACACCAGCATGCCCAGACTGGCGAACGGTAGATCCACCACCAACAGGGCACCCAGTGCGAACGCCTGGACAAGAAGATACGCCGCCAGCAAGAGCCGCGAGGCCTGCCAGCGGCATTCAAAACGATTACTTGGGTTGTACACGGTCCAGAATCATGCGGACCATGCGCTGCAGCTCCGGGTCTTCCGACTCGGCACGCTCCATGAACCAGCCGAACATGTCCTGGTCTTCGCACTCCAGCAGGCGGACATAGACATTGCGGTCCACCTCATTAAGGGTTGAATAGACCTCTCTGACGAATGGCACCAGCAACACGTCCAGTTCAAGCATGCCGCGACGGCTGTGCCAGTAGAGGCGATTGAGTTCTACATCTTCGACCATGGAGCGCTCCTCAAATAGAGCGCGAGTATACAGGCCGAACGGCACCGGAACAGTCGGCTTTGGTCGCCCCATACGGAAACTATCCATTTGCCGGGCGCCCCTCTATGATGCACCCATGACTTTTTGACCTGCGATGACCCATGGCTGACTCTGCTTTCTTCTGCCCCCTGTCCCACGAAGGCGTTCTCGCCGTCCGTGGTTCCGACGCTGCCAAATTCCTGCAGGGCCAACTGACCTGCAACCTCAATTACCTGAGCGACACGCAGGCCAGCCTCGGCGCGCGCTGTACGCAAAAAGGCCGGATGCAATCGAGTTTTCGCATTGTGTTGCAAGGTGACGGCGTGCTGCTGGCGATGGCCACCGAGTTGCTGGAGCCGCAACTGGCGGACCTGAAGAAATACGCCGTGTTCTCCAAATCCAAGCTCACCGACGAAAGCGCCGCCTGGGTGCGTTTCGGCCTGGCCGAAGCCGATCAGGTCCTCGCCAGCCTGGGTCTGGAACTGCCGGCCGACACCGACAGTGTTGCCCGCACCGACCACTTGATCGCCATTCGCGTGTCGCCCGGCCGCAGTGAACTCTGGGTCCCCGCCGAAAATGCCGATGCCGTGCGCAGCCAATTGGCCACGCAATTGAAACAAGCAGACTTGAATGAATGGCTGCTGGGCCAGGTCCGCGCCGGGATCGGCCAGGTCATGCCCCAGACTCGCGAGCTGTTCATCCCGCAGATGCTCAACCTGCAAGCCGTGGGCGGCGTCAGTTTCAAGAAAGGCTGCTACACCGGCCAGGAAATCGTCGCGCGCATGCAGTACCTGGGCAAACTCAAGCGCCGCCTGTACCGCTTGAGCCTCAATGCGGCGCAAATGCCCGAGCCAGGCACCCCGCTGTTTTCCCCCAGCCACAACAGCGCCATTGGCGAGGTGGTGATTGCGGCAAAAGCGGACCAGGTGATTGAACTTCTGGCCGTGCTGCAAGCCGAAGCAGCCGATAGTGGCGATGTGCATCTTGGCACCCTGGAAGGCCCCGGTTTACAGCTGCTCGACCTGCCTTACCAACTCGACCGTGATCGAGAGATCCAGCGTTAGTCGCCGTACCTTTTTGCAACACCCTAGAGATCATGAATGAACAAGCTGGCGGAAAAAGTCCAACAGGCGTTGGTGACGGCCATCGACAACGATGACCTGGTTCTGCCGACATTGCCGGAAGTCGCCCTGAACATCCGTCAGGCCGCCGAAGACCCGGACATCAGCATCAGCCACTTGAGCAAGGTAATCGGTCGTGACACCGCGCTGTCGGCGCGCCTGATCAAAGTGGTGAACAGCCCGCTGTTGCGCGCGACCCAGGAAGTCACTGACCTGCACACCGCCATCACGCGGCTGGGCACCAACTACAGCAGCAACCTGGCCATCGGCCTGGTGATGGAACAGATCTTCCACGCCCGCTCCGAAGCCGTCGAACAGAAGATGCGCGATGTATGGCGCCGCAGCCTGGAAGTGGCCGGCGTGAGTTACGCCTTGTGCCGCAGCCACAGCCTGCTCAAGCCAGACCAGGCAGCCCTCGGCGGCCTGGTGCACCAGATCGGCGTGCTGCCGATCCTGACCTACGCCGAAGACCACTACGAGCTGCTCTCGGACCCGGTCAGCCTCAACCACGTGATCGACAGCATCCACCCACTGCTTGGCGACAAACTGCTCGGTGGCTGGGATTTCCCGGAAATGCTGGCGAAGTTGCCGGGACAATATTTGAACCTGGAGCGCGACTCCGCCAGCCTCGACTACATCGACCTGGTGCAGATCGCCGTGCTGTATTGCCATCGCGGCACCGATCACCCGTTGGCGAGCGTACCGGTGTCCACCCTGCCGGCGATCAAGAAGCTGCGGGTCGACCCTTACAGTGACAGCTTGCGCGCGGAACTGGATGAAGCGCGCTCGATGTTCTATTGATCAGCCGGCGATAAAACTCACACGCACCTTCAACCCCGCCAGCTCGCCATCATGCAGGCTGATCTGCGCCAGATGCGCGCGGCAGATTTCGCCGACGATTGCCAGCCCCAGGCCTGAACCCATGCCCTGCTGGCTGCGTCGATAGAAGCGCTCGAACACCCGGTCGCGCTCATCCAGCGGGATGCCTGGGCCATCATCCTCCACTTCCAGCACCGCCGGCGCCGTCACCCGCAGGATCACGTTGCCGCCGGGCGGCGTGTGCGCCAGGGCGTTGTCCACCAGGTTACTCAGCAACTCGTTGAGCAGGGTCGGCTCGCCGCGCAGCCACACCGGCTCGTCGGCCTCCAAGGCCAGCGCCACGCCGCGTGCATGCGCCAGCGGCGCCATGGCCATGCCCAGTTCACGGGCGAGCTGGCTGAGGTCGAGCAACTGCGCGCCGCCTTCGGCAATCGCCCGCGCGCCGTTCTCGATACGCGCCAGGGACAGCAATTGGTTGGCCAGGTGGGTCAGGCGGTCCGTGCCCTGGGCCGCGGTTTCCAGGGTGCTGCGCCAGGTGGCCGGGGCGTCGCTGCGCAGGCCCAGCTCCAGCCGTGCCTTGAGCGCCGCCAGCGGGGTACGCAGTTCGTGGGCCGCATCGGCAATGAACTGCGCCTGGCGCTCGAACTGGCCGCGCAGGCGCTCGGTGAAGTGGTTGAGGGACCGCACCAGCGGGCCGAACTCATGTTGCACCTCAACCAACGGCAGCGGCCGCAAATCGTCGGGCTGGCGCTCTTCCACCGCCGTGCGCAGGCGCTCCAGCGGGCGCAGTGCCGCACTGACGGCAAACCACACCAGCAACAAGGCGCCGATGGCGAGCATGCCCAGGCGCAGCAAGGTGTCGGCCATCAGGCTGCGGGCCATGCTCACGCGCGCTTCATCGGTTTCGGCCACGCGGATTTCCGCCATGCCGTTCATGTTCGGTTCGGACACTGCCTTGAGCAGGCTGACCACCCGCACCGGCTGGCCCAGATACACGGCGTCATAGAAGCGCGCCAGTGCCGGGTAATCATCGGTGCGCGGCGTGCCGGGCGGCGGGCCGGGCAGGTTTTCGTAGCCGGAGATCAGTTTTTGGTCGATGTCATTGACCTGGTAATAAATGCGCCCGGCGCTGTCATAGGCGAACGTGTCCAGGGCCACGTAAGGCACATTGGCACTGAGGGTGCCGTCCACCTGGGTCAGGCCCGCGGCGATGGTGCGGGCCGAGGCCAGCAGGGTGCGGTCATAGGCGGTATCGGCGGCCTCGCGGCCATTCCAGTAAGCGCTCATGCCGCTGGCCAGCATCAGCAGCACCAGCAACAGCGCCAGGTTCCACAGCAGCCGCCAGCGCAGGCTGCTGGGCTTATGCATCGCGCGCTTCCAGCAGGTAGCCGAGACCGCGAAAGGTCACAATGGCGATGGGCTGGCCGTCGAGTTTCTTGCGCAGGCGGTGCACGTAGATTTCGATGGCATCCGGGCTCGCCTCTTCGTCCAGGCCGAACACCTGCGAGGCGAGCTGCTCCTTGCTCATCACGCGGCCTGGACGCGCGATCAATGCTTCAAGCACCGCTTGCTCACGGGAGGTCAGGGTCATCAGCTCGCCGCCGACCGTGAAGCGGCGCGTGTCGAGGTCATAGACCAGCACTCCACAGGCCTGCTGGCGCTCGCCGCCCAGCACGCTGCGCCGCAGCAGCGCCTTGACCCGCGCCTCCAGCTCCGTCAGTTCGAACGGCTTGGCCAGGTAGTCGTCGGCGCCGAGGTTCAGGCCATGCACGCGGTCTTTCACATCGCTGCGCGCGGTCAGCATCAACACCGGCAGGTTTTTTCCACGGGCGCGCAACCGCGCCAGCACTTCGAATCCGTCCATGCGCGGCAGGCCCACGTCGAGGATCGCCGCCGCGTATTCCTCGCTGCTCAAGGCCAGGTCCGCGGCCACGCCATCGTGCAACACATCGACAGTCAAACCCGTGCTCTTGAGCGCCTGGGCGACGCTTTCAGCGAGCTGCAGATGGTCTTCAACCAGGAGGACACGCATGGACTTCTACCTCGTTCGGGCATGGCCGACGCCACGCTTTGCGGGGCAGTTTACAGGCGCCGCCTGGCCTGTGAAGCCCGAAAACATTGAAAGACAACTGAAAGGTTAGTGAAAGCTTCGCCCTTTAGCATCCAGCCACGGTGGGTCATGCCCATCGAGCTACCTGATCCGTAGCGCCCGAAAAACGCCTCGAAGCGTTTTCGCCAAAATAAGAACAATAACGGAGTACCCAACGATGCTGTCGACACAGCCCCAGGCTTGCCCGCCTGTTCGTTCTTCTCGCCTGACCCACACCGCCCTTGCCAGTGCCGCTGCCCTAGCCGGCTTTGCGCCGCTCAGCCAGGCTGCCTTCTTCGAAGACAGCAGCGCGACCCTGGAAACCCGCAACATGTACTTCAACCGCGACTTTCGCGACGGCACAAGTGCGCAGCAATCCAAGCGCGACGAATGGGCCCAGGGGTTCATGCTCAACCTGCAATCGGGCTACACCGACGGCACCGTCGGCTTTGGCGTGGATGCGTTGGGCATGCTCGGGGTCAAGCTCGACTCCAGCCCCGACCGCACCGGCACCGGCCTGCTGCCGACCCATGACGATGGCCGCGCCGCCAACGAGTACTCCAAGCTGGGCCTGACCGGCAAAGTGAAAATCTCTGCCACCGAGTTGAAGATCGGGGCGCTGATCCCCGAACTGCCGATCCTCAAGCCCAACGACGGGCGCATCCTGCCGCAGACCTTCAACGGCGGCCTGCTGACCTCCAAGGAATTCAAGAACCTGGTGTTCACCGCAGGCCGGCTCGACAAGGCCAAGGACCGCGACGACACCAACTACGAGGACATCGCCCTCAACAACAAGAACAGCCGCTTCCTCAGCGGCGCCACCGGCAAGCACTTCAACTTTGGCGGTGCCGACTACAAGTTCGCCGACAAGATCACCGGCAGCTATCACTTCGCCCAACTCGATGATGTCTACCGCCAGCACTTCCTCGGCCTGGTCGCTGCGCGCCCGATGGGGCCCGGGACCTTCGCCACCGACCTGCGCCTGGCGATCAGCGATGACACCGGCAGTGCCCGTGGCGGCAAGATCGACAACCAATCCCTCAACGGCCTGTTCAGCTATGCGCTCAATGGTCATAAGCTCAGCGCCGGTTATCAGCACATGTCCGGTGACAGTGCTTTCCCGTATGTGGATGGCAGCGATCCGTACCTGGTCAACTTCGTGCAGATCAACGATTTCGCCGGCGCTGAAGAGCGCTCCTGGCAAGCGCGTTACGACTACGACTTCGCCAAACTGGGGATTCCCGGCCTGAGCTTCATGAGCCGTTACCTCTCGGGTGACAACATCAAGCTCAAGAACGGCGAGACCGGCAAGGAGTGGGAACGCAACAGCGAGATCCGCTACGTGGTGCAAAGCGGCACGTTCAAGGATGTATCGGTGCGCCTGCGCAACGCGACTTATCGTTCCAACTATTCAGCCCGTGACGCGGATGAAATGCGCCTGCTGGTCAGCTATAGCGTCGCGCTTTGGTAGTAACAACTCATAACAACAAAGACGGAGATCATCATGACCCCTTCACTGCGTAAATTGGCCCTCGCCGCCGGCTGCATGCTGTTCGCCGGCCAACTGCTGGCCGCCGACGAGCCCAAGCGCCCGGAATGCATCGCGCCGGCCTCCCCGGGCGGCGGTTTTGACCTGACCTGCAAACTGGCGCAAAGCGCGCTGGTCAATGAAAAGCTGCTGAGCAAGCCGATGCGCGTGACCTACATGCCTGGCGGCGTGGGCGCGGTGGCCTACAACGCGGTGGTCGCGCAGCGCCCGGCGGACGCCGGCACCCTGGTAGCCTGGTCCAGTGGCTCGCTGCTGAACCTGGCCCAGGGCAAGTTCGGTCGCTTCGATGAGAGCGCCGTGCGCTGGCTGGCAGCGGTCGGCACCAGCTACGGGGCCATCGCGGTGAAAGCCGACTCGCCCTACAAGACCCTCGACGATCTGGTCAAAGCCCTGAAGAAAGATCCGGGCAGCGTCGTGATCGGCTCCGGCGGCACCGTCGGCAGCCAGGACTGGATGCAAACCGCGCTGATCGCCAAGGCCGCCGGGATCAACCCGCGTGAGCTGCGTTATGTGGCCCTCGAGGGCGGCGGTGAAATCGCCACCGCGCTGCTCGGTGGGCATATCCAGGTCGGCAGTACCGACATCTCCGACTCCATGCCGCACATTCTCAGCGGTGATATGCGCCTGCTCGCAGTGTTCTCCGAACAGCGCCTGGACGAGCCGGAAATGAAGAATATTCCGACCGCCAAGGAGCAAGGCTACGACATCGTCTGGCCGGTGGTGCGTGGCTTCTACCTCGGGCCGAAAGTCAGCGATGCCGACTACGCCTGGTGGAAAGATGCCTTCGACAAACTGCTGGCCTCCGACGAGTTCGCCAAGCTGCGTGACCAGCGCGAGCTGTTCCCGTTCGCCATGACCGGCCCGGAGCTGGACACCTACGTGAAGAAGCAGGTGGCTGACTACAAAGTGCTGGCCAAAGAGTTCGGCCTGATCCAGTAATCGCCCCTCTGTGGGAGCGGGCTTGCCCGCGGAAAACGTTACGACGACGCGTGCTGCCTGGACACACGCGGCGTCCGTGCATTTTTCGCGAGCAGTGTCGCGCCTGCAAAAGTGGCCCAGGAGTTTCCTATGCTCTTACAACGCATTTTCGCCTCGGTGATGTTGCTGGTCTGTGCCGGCCTCGCCTTGATGGCCTGGCCGTATCAGGCGGCATTTTCCTACGAGCCGGTCGGCCCTCGCGCCTACCCGCTGTTGATGCTCGGGCTGATGAGCCTGGGGCTGATCTACATGCTGTTTCGCCCACAGCCGACCAAGCACACCGAGGAAGAACCCGCGCTGGACCGCCAGACCCTGATCAAGATCGGCGTCTGCGTGGCCCTGCTGATTGTGTTTGCCGGCACCTTCGAACCACTGGGTTTCATCCTCAGCAGCATGCTGATCGGCATCCCCATGGCGCGCCTGTATGGCGGCCGCTGGTTGCCCAGCGTGGTGATCGTCAGCCTGATGGCCATTGGTCTTTATCTGCTGTTCGATAAAGCCATGGATGTTCCGCTGCCCCTCGGCCTGCTCGACGTTCTGGAGAACTGACATGGATACTTTTGGCTATTTGGGCCAGGGCTTCGGCGTTGCGCTGTCCCCCTACAACCTGGTGACCGCGCTGTGCGGCACCTTGATCGGCACCGTGGTCGGCCTGCTGCCGGGCTTGGGCCCGATCAACGGCGTGGCATTGTTGATCCCGATCGCTTTCGCGCTGGGCCTGCCGCCGGAATCGGCGCTGATCCTGCTCGCCGCCGTGTACCTGGGCTGCGAATACGGCGGCCGTATCAGCTCGATCCTGCTGAACATCCCGGGCGAGGCGTCCACCGTGATGACCACCCTCGACGGCTACCCGATGGCCCGCAAAGGCCTGGCCGGTGTGGCACTGTCGCTGTCGGCATGGAGTTCGTTCATCGGCGCGTTTATCGCCACCTGCGGCATGGTGCTGTTTGCACCGCTGCTGGCCAAATGGGCGATTGCCTTCGGTCCGGCGGAATATTTCGTGCTGATGGTGTTCGCGATTGTCTGCCTGGGCGGCATGGCCGGCGACAAACCGCTGAAAACCTTCGTCGCGGCGCTGATCGGCCTGTTTCTCTCGGCGGTGGGCATTGATGCCAACAGCGGCGTCTACCGTTTTACCGGCGATAACATCCACCTGACCGACGGCATCCAGTTCGTCGTACTGGTACTGGGCTTGTTCTCCATCAGCGAGATCCTGTTGCTGCTGGAAAAAACCCACCGTGGCCAGGAAGCGGTCAAGGCCACCGGACGGATGATGTTCAACCTGAAGGAAGCGTCTGCGGTGTTTGTAGTGAACATCCGTTGCGGCCTGCTCGGTTTCATCATGGGCGTACTGCCAGGTGCCGGCGCGACCTTGGCCTCGGCCGTGGCCTACATGACCGAGAAACGCCTGGCCGGTGCCAGCGGCAAGTTTGGGCAGGGCGACATGCGCGGCCTGGCCGCCCCGGAAACCGCGATCGGCGCTTCCGCCTGCGGCGCGCTGGTGCCGATGCTGACCCTGGGTGTACCGGGTTCGGGCACCACGGCGGTGATGATCGGCGCCTTGTCGCTCTACAACATCACGCCGGGCCCGCTGCTGTTCCAACAGCAACCGGACATCGTCTGGGGCCTGATCGCCTCGTTGTTCATCGCCAACATCATGCTGGTGATCCTCAACATCCCGATGATCCGCATTTTCACGCGCATCCTCGCCGTGCCGAACTGGGCGCTGGTACCGGTGATCGCGATCATCACCGCGATTGGTGTGTACGCGGTCCACGCCACCACCTTCGACCTGTTCCTGATGGTCGGCATCGGCATCTTCGGCTACATCCTGCGCAAGCTGGACTTCCCGCTGTCGCCGGTACTGCTGGGCTTTATCCTCGGTGGCCTGATGGAGCAGAACCTGCGCCGCGCGCTGTCGATCTCCAACGGTGCGCTGGATATCCTCTGGTCGAGCCCGATCACCTTCGGTGTGTGGGTGCTGACGGCGCTGATGCTGGCCTTCCCACTGGTGCGCATCTACCGCAAACGTGCCCTGCAGCGTCGTGCCGTGGCCGATGTCTGAGGTCACCTTTAAACATTGGTGGGGAACACCGCTGGTCGGCCTGGCCGGCGGTTACCTGGCCAGCCTGGTTGGCTGGCCGTTGCCGTACATGGTCGGCTCGTTACTGGCGATCATCCTCGTGCGTTGCCTCACGCCGTGGCAGTTGGCGGAGATTCCCGGCGGACGCAAATGCGGCCAATGGGTGGTGGGCATCGGCATCGGCCTGCACTTCACCCCGGTGGTGATCGAGCAGGTGATGAGCCACTTCGGCCTGATTTTCTTCGGGGCTCTGATCACCAGCCTGTCGAGCATCGTCGGCGTGTGGTTGATGCGCCGCAGTGGCGAAGACCGCGCCACCGCGTTTTTCTCGAGCATGCCGGGCGGCTCCGGAGAGATGGTCAACCTCGGCGCGCGCAATGGTGCGGTGCTCAGCCGGGTCGCGGCGGGGCAGAGTTTGCGCGTGTTGGTGGTGGTGCTGTGCGTGCCGGCAATCTTCAAGTACCTGCTTGAAGGCGGCGCGCCGCAGTTTCATCCGGCACCGGTCAGTTGGGCATGGCTGGCGTTGTTGTTTCCGCTCGGGGCGTTGGTAGCCTGGGGATGGCAACGCTTGCGCCAGCCAAACCCGTGGCTGTTCGGCCCGTTGCTGGTCAGTGCGACGGCCAGCGTGGTGTGGGACCTGCATATCGGCCTGCCCGACGGCGGCAGCCAGATCGGCCAGTGGTTGATCGGCAGCGGGTTGGGCTGTCACTTCAATCGGCAGTTCTTCCGTCGAGCGCCGTCGTTCATGGGCCGCACCTTGATCGGCACGGCCTTGACCATGGCGCTGGCAACGTTGGCGGCAGTGGGCTTGAGTGCCCTCACCCATCTGGACCTTCGCTCGCTGACCCTGGGCATGATGCCCGGCGGGATTGCCGAGATGAGCCTCACGGCCGAGACCCTGCAACTGTCAGTGCCGTTGGTGACGGCGATGCAGGTGATGCGCTTGTTGTTTGTGCTGTTCCTGGCGGAGCCACTCTTCCGGCACTGGAACCGGCAGCCATAACCCTCCTGTTTCAAGGGCTCGTTCTGGGCCACTGACCATTGGTCGGCACTGTCATTTCTCACAGCTATCCGCGCTGCCTGGGACGGCGCTAAGTTGCTGAAACGACGAATGCGCAATCGACATTCCAGTCGTATCCCTCGTGCATGACAAAGGATTAGCTATCATGAGTCTTGATATTGATCTTAGTACCGACCTGCAATCCACCCACCTTCCTGCCGTGACTCCAGCACCTGCGAATGCCGACGATGAAGACGAGCTGGATGTGGACCTGTCCGCCCCCCAACACCTGCTCCCCCAATACTTCGCTCCCCCCCAGTCAACTCAAGACGTGCTGACCCCGGCAGACTTCGCCAGAGTGCCGTTTTCAGGCCTGCCCTTATACATTCCGGGGCTGACATCCGGTGTTCAAGGCTTTGATGGCGGCATCAACAAAGCGGCACTGGAAGTGCACCGTGAGGCGGGTCTGTTATGCATTCTCTTGCCTTATCTGGATATGGCTGAGGGCGATTTCATCGAGTTGTTTTGCGTTGACACGCTCGTGCCGGCCGCTATCTACAACGTGACCAGTGATGATGTCGCAAAAAGCCGGGCAATTCCGCTCTATATCCCTCGTTCACGTCTGATCGACGGCACGGT
Source organism: Pseudomonas sp. 13B_2.1_Bac1 (assembly GCF_025466155.1). Taxonomy (NCBI): domain Bacteria; kingdom Pseudomonadati; phylum Pseudomonadota; class Gammaproteobacteria; order Pseudomonadales; family Pseudomonadaceae; genus Pseudomonas; species Pseudomonas sp. 13B_2.1_Bac1. The sequence continues at coordinate 155,551 of NZ_JANLOH010000053.1, forward strand.
CACCCCGGTGTTCATGAGGGCCAAGTTCATTGGAGGGGGCTCCGAAGAAACCACTCGGTTAAGATTGAAGGTCGATACCGTCTCGCCTGCTGGCCGTAATCCGATTGCCAGCACCCTGCAGAATGAAAACCTGCCCATGCCGATATTTCCACAGGCAATCGTTGATTTCGGCGTGACCGATGCCGATGCGCAGCACGGCGTGCCTGTTACATTCAGGTTCTACCCGGTCGATGACGGCCAGCCCGCCAACACTTACCGCGCAGCACGCGACCGTATTCGCCTGAGCATTGGCGGGGCATTTGCACCCATTCCGCCCCTCTCCGACGCCCAGGCGGCTGGCCGTGGCGATATCACCGTCACACTTTATTACGGGTTCTGGCAGCAAGTCGGCAGCGGTTCGCATGTGTGCGAATACGAGGTCATCGATGAAGTGGGCAACGCCTCTCAAGGATGGTCGCCGCCCCAGTTGCTCAATGTCCGTCTCAACGATGGCGCCGAGCCCTTGCTGCCGGCGGCGTTTGTCCTGGAAGCACCCACGGGCACGCTCAACCACGATGGACTCAATGGCGCGAATGCGAGCATCTTTGTATCCACTCCGCCTCCGAACTTCATGGCCGGTGACATCGTGCGAGCCACCGTCGTGGGTCGTACGGTCAGCGGAAACCTCATTACCACCACGTATGATTCCCCGCCCCTGCCAGCTCCCAGCTTTGTCATCATCCCTTGCCCTAACGAAGACTTGCGCAAGCTGATCGGAGGACGCTTCCAGCTGTCCTACGAACGCGTGCGCAGCGGCGTGCCGAACCGGCCATCCGAAAGCAGCATCGTGCAGGTGATCGGTACGCCCATCGAAACCGGCCTACGTGCGCCCATCGTGATCGAAGCCAATGGGGAGGTGATCGACCCCCAACTGCTGGCTGTCAACGTCGAAGTGCTGGCGTATGACGGTCGGGATCCGTTCGACCTGGTTACCCTGATCCTCGACGGCACCTACGCCAATGGCAGTCGCTACTACCGGGAAATCGACAAGCCGGCGGGCACCGGCGCTATCCTGTTCCGACTCAACAACGGCCCCAACGGCGACATCGCCAAACTGGAAGGGGGCACGTTGCGGGTCCTCTATAAGGTAACCAACGCCCAGGGCAGCCGCACCTCGCTGGATGCGACGTTCAACGTCGGCAACCCGGTCGCCTCGTTGCCCGAACCATTGGTAGAAGAAGCGCCCCCACCGCTGTATCAATTCGACCCGGCCGTGTCACTCGACGATGCCCAGATCCTGGTCAAGAGCAATCCCGACTTCCACGTCGGCGATACCGTCGTCCTGCACTGCGAAGGCACTGCGCCCGGCGGTACCCAGCCACCGAAACGCTTCCCTATCCAGAGTTTCTGGGTCGGCCGCGACCTGCCCTTCACACTTGAGCGCCGTTTCATTACGCCCAACCTGGGCCAGAGCATGCGCATCTACTACACCCGCGAACGCGATAACACGCTGACGCGCTTCTCGCAGCCGGTGAACATGGGGGTCGGTTCCAGGCTGCTGCTGCGCGCGCCGACAGTCGTCGAGGCCACGGTGACAGGCACCGGTATCGCCACGCTCAACCCACTGCACGTGCTGCCGCCGCGCCCAGAAATCGTGACCATCCGCGTGATCACTGACACGCTGCCACCGAGTGCGGATATCAAGGTGTACATCATCGGCAAACCGGGGGTCGGCTCGCCGGATATCCCGATTAAACCGGCGCGGCCCGAACCCGGCGGAAACTACACCAGCTTTACCGTGCCCAGCGACTTTGTCGGCGCGTACCTGGGTGGGGAATGCACGGTGTTTTACAACGTGATTGAAATCGGCAAGACCAGCAAGTCCGATGACCTGACGCTGAAAATCGAAGCATTGGCGCCGCAGGAACTGGACCTGGTGACCATTCCAGAAGCGGTGGGCAACCAGGTGGAGACCGGCAAGTCCTACACCGTGCTGGTACAAGGATGGCCGTTCATGCGCCAGGGCCAGGCGGTTTGGATCGACCTGTTCAGCAGCAGTAATCTGGACTTACGGATCGCAGTGCCGGTCAGCAACGAGGAGTTCACGGACAAACGCATCCGGGCACCGATACCGGCCAGTTACCTGCGAAGCCTGCACGAAGGTGACACGCTCAGAGCCCAGGTGCTGGTGTCGCTGGATGGCACCGGCTACAAGTCTTCGGCTATGCCGTTGACACTTTCGCCGGCGTACAGGGTGAAGAAGGCATCGGGAGTGGTTGAAGGGGCAATCGCGGTGGGCAACACGCCCAACCACCTTGCGCTGAGTTCTGACAATTCGACACTCTATGTGGCCAACTTTGGCAGTAAAACGGTTTCTGTCATCGATACCGCTACACGAAAAGTGACACACACGATCTCGCTTACATCGGCACCTCGCGGCATAGCCATTCATCCGAACGGCCAAACCTTGTATGTCACCGATGCCTTGGGTGTGACGCTTTTCATTGAGACTGATAACTTCCAGACAATCAAAACCATTAGTGGATATGCTAATACTTCAGCATTGCGCCTGAACCCTACAGGTTCACGTCTATATGTAGGCAATGATTACTACAACTTTACACAAGAAATCGACACCTCAACTAATACAGCCGTGAGATATCTCACCGGCAACTACTATTATACAAGTGCGATTACAACCAACCGTTCTGGCAGTCGAGTTTACACAACGGGTAACTATGTAAGTGAGTTCAATCAATCTAACGGCACGCTTTTAGGCAGTTACTTCAACGGATCTGTAGAATCCAGAGGTATTGCCTATAGCCCTACTGAAGAAGTCCTCTACGTGACAACCCTTTGGACGCCTACCAATGGCACCCTGAATATACTTTCTGCAACGACCACCCCGCCCTCTCTTATCAAGAAGATCGAGAGCCTTCCCCAGCCTTGGGGAATAGCATTCGCACCAAACGGCGATAAAGCCTATATGTGCCTGCATGCAGACAACTCGATAAAAATCATCGATACGACAACCCGACTCATCACTGGAGAAATCAATACCACCACCCACCCGCTGGATCGTCCAAAAGAAATTGTTATCAGCTCTGATGGCGGGGTGGCGTACGTTGCCAACTCCGGAAATAACAATGTCATTATCGTCAGCCTTTAAGCCATAAAAAATGCCCCCGTTCTTTCGAACGGGGGCATTTTTTATTACCGGCACAGTTTGAACTGCCACCAAACCCTGCATTTACCGACTTAGAAATCGTACCGCAACCCCACGTTCACCCCATAAGGCTGCTTGATATTCTTGCCGACGCTGTGCTCCAGGTCCGCATGCAGCTTCAGGTTCTGCGATACCGACATTGCCACACCCGCGCCGACCTTGAAGCGCGAGCCGGACAGGTCGTTGTTGAAGGCATTATCGTTAACGAACACCTTGTTGCTCTGGTCGAACTCATGGGCTACCGCAGCCTTCAGGTACGGTTGCAGCACACTGCCGCTTTCCAGCTGGATATTGCGCCCCACCGTGGTGCCCAATTCGGCAATCACCGTGCTCGAACGATCCCCCTTGGCATCCAGGCCATTGTCCAGCGTGTAGCTCTGGGCCTGGGTAATCACCGCGTCCACCTTGCCGTAAGGCTCGACGAAGAAATCATCGTCCAGCTTGATGTGCCGGCCGACTTCCGCCGATGCACCTACCGCGTTTTGCGTGTAATTGCCCTTGGCTTTCTTGCCGTCGCTCATGGCCACCTTGGACTCGTTGTGCAGGCGGTTGAATTTGAGCACACCGTCGAAGTAAAAGCCGCTCTCGGCATCCATCCAAGTGGCGTAGCCACCCACATAGTAGCTGTTGATGGTGGCACTGCTGCCGCGGTTCAGATCCAGGTCCGAGCTGCTGTGACCGGCCATGGCACCGATCAACCACTGTCCGTCGCCACCCTCTACCGGTACATCGGCACCCAGGGTGAAACCACGTTGCGTCTGGTTGTAACCCAGGCCGGTCGTGTCGTTGGACACCTCGTATTTGTTGCCATAGGCGCGGGTCCACAGGCCTGCGGATTTGCCGTCGCTGAAGCGCAACTCGCCCATACGGGTGCGCAGGGTGGTCATCTCCCCCAGCAACACGGTCGGCGCGGCGTTGAACAACGCCAGCACGGAGTTGGTGCTCGGGCTGATGACTTTGCTGTCCGGGTCGAGGTACCAGTCCTTGCTCTCGTTATCGTCGATCAGGCTGTAGGAGTAGGTGCCCACATCCACACGATCGCCCAACAGGCTGAACCTCGCGCCGCCATCGGCGGTATGCACCACGTGCAGACGGTCATCGCGCAATGGGTCGGCGCCGCTGCTGGAAATCAACAGCTTGTGGTCACCCGACGAAGTACCGGTAACGTTGAGGAAGTCGCCGGTCAACGTGGAGAAATCCGCACTCATGTGGAAGGTGCCGTTGCCCGACAGGTTGTTCACATCCAGTTGGTAGAACGTCCCGGTGTCACCGAACTTGACGTTACCGCCGCTCAGCGACAGGTCGCCCAGTTGCTGGTTGTCGACCATCACCCACGTCGCGTCATTGTTGATGGCCAGCTTATCGACACTTTCCAGGCGGCCGGTCAGGATCGAGCCGTTGTCGAGGCCAACGCTGGCCGTGCCGCCGTTGTTGATCACGTCGCCATTCATGATCGCGCGGTCCAGGCTCAAGTCCAGCACACTCGACGTGCCGACTTGAATATTGCCGCTGAGGGCCGTGCTACTGACGCGCATGTCAGCGGAGCCGCCGTTGGTCAGTTCCAGCATATTGCCGTTGCCGCCCACCAGGGTAGAGCCGTTGGCGACGTTGATCTGGGTCCCCCCCGGGTAGTCCACCAGGATCGCCGCGCCCGTTTCACCCACCACGTCGGTGTGATTGAAGGTCAATACGGAGGGGTTGTCCTGAGTCGGCAGGCGGTAGGCCACAATGCCGTTGGTGCCCCCGACAATGAGGCTGTTGTTGGCCGTCAGTTGGCCGTCATACGACGACAAACCCGTCGTGCCGCCATAGACATTGGTGTGGTCCAGCGTCAAGGTGCTGGAACCGTTGAGCAGGATGCCGTCGGTCGCACCTTCAATCAGGCTGTTGCTGACCTGGACGCTGGAGCCTTGGGTGCTCAGGGAACCCACAATCATGCCAGCGCTGCCGGCACTGGAAATATACGCCCCGTCAATGTTGGCTTGGCTGCCGTAGAGGGCAACACCCACCTCACCGTCGAGGGTCGTTTTCACTTGCCCACCGGTCATGTTGAACGTCGAGCCGTAGGCCGTAACGCTCACGATATCCGCGCCGTCGGCGGTCAAAGTGGCATCGGTGACTTGATAGCGGTCACGCTGCGAGCTCTCATCGATAACCACGTTCTGACCAGGATGAATATCCACAGCCAAGGCTTGTGTGGCGACCAGGGAAAACGGTATGACCGCCATGACCTTAATTGCAGTGGCGAGTCGTGATAAAGGAAAAGACGTTTTGTTACTCAAGGGTAGTACCTCTACTCGGATGACTGAGCAAGCCAATCGATTACAGGACCATCGACTCAGGCTTTCAGAGGCGCAGAGAGTACGGAACGAAGAGGGCGATGCATGTCAGCCGAATCCAAGAGCGCGTAGGACTTATCCTAATCACGCACCAGTAAAGGAGACTTGATAGAAAGGAAACTAGGGCGGGGTGATAAAAACACACGAACCGGTGAGGCAACCCTCACCGGTTCGTGCATTTCAAACAGCGAGCAATGGATTATCCGCAGACAGTCCCATCGCCTCTACGACGAGTTAAATACACCACTGTGGGGTCGGACTCTCCCTGTGTTACGCCATCAGCCTTGAGAACTCGATAGTAGGCTTCGATACGGCCTTGCGTAACGGGTTGGATAAACACCGGGAAAGGCACGGTACGAAGCTCGCCTGGGTGCCCCGGCACGTTGTGATCCCCCGTGACCGTGACTGGATCAAAGGCATGTTCAACCGTGATGATCGTGGAAGTGAGATCATCAGGACCGTAGACCACCCACACCAGAGTGACCTTATCACCGGTACGCAGGTTCTCAGGGTCGAGGATCTTCGTTCTGATGCCATCGGTGACACCCTGGTCGCAGGAGATGACGAATAATCCTCCGCCTGCAGGTAGCGCATCAGGAAATACGATGGGCGCAAGATCGATGAGTTGGCTGGCAAACACATCAACCGGCGTCTCCAACGAGGAGATAATGTTGCCATTGACCCCGTTATTGAGCTCGTACCACACCGGTAGATTTTCGCCGTTACCGCCCTGGGCAATCACGTTGGCCGGAACGGTAATTACGAACTCTGCGGCGCTCTCGTCCGCCAATGTCACGGTGTAGAGCGGCATGAGGGCCGGTATGCCTTTCCAGAAGATCTGAATCCTGTGCCCAGCGCGCGCTCCGGGGTAGACAGCAAAGCGTGCGGTAGCGTCACCCGTGTCTCCCGGCCCGATCTCGTTGATCAGGCCTTGCGAAGACTCTATCTCGATCAGGGCCAGGTTAGGATTGACAGGACCTGGGTCTTCAGGAATCCCACCCGCCGAGGTCAGGTCCACATCCACCGTGATGGTGGTTGAATAGGGCGAAGTGCCCCCCGCACGAACCACCCGGTAACGGACGTCTGCCTGATAGGGAGCGTCCAGCCCACCCGCGTCCCTGAGGATATCCCACGGGATGGGGACCCTCTGCGGCCAGGACACTGACGGCAAGGTATAGGTGATCACCAGGCCGTTGAAGTCAATCTGGATATCATCACCCACTTGGGCATTGTCATAGCCATCGATAAAGACTTCCGCCCTTCCCAGTTGCACATCGGTGAGGTCAAGAGGCGCTTCTGGAATGCGGGGGGGTTGCAGGTTGGCTGGGAAGGGCTCCGTCACTACCGTCACTTGCGTCAGTTCCGGCGGCCAAGAAGTGTTGTTGCCAGCACGGTCCGTGTATCGGTAGGCAAGATATTTCATGCCGGCGCCTCGCGCCACAATCTGAGCGGTGGTCAACGTAAGAATAAACGGTGCGGTGGTTCTGTTTACAGCCGAACTGAAAATGGGACTCGGGGTAGGGAACCCCCAGTCCACCATCGTCAAGTCACCCTCTTGGGGGTCAAGGCGGCCGGGGACGGTCAACTCAAGTTCATTATTGTGCTCCGCCAAGCCCTCCAGTGTGATTAAACCGCCCACCACCCAGGCGGGTAGGCCAATAGCTTCGGGGATGATTCGGGCGTTGGGATCGAGGCGGTCGATCGTCACTCGCGTATTGCCCGAACGCTCAGTGCCGCCCGTCGCCACAAACACCTCATAACTCAGCCTTTTCTCGCCGTGCTCGCCAATGTCCTGTTCCGGAATCGAAAATGTATAAGGCCACGTATGCGCGGACAACGGTTTCGTAAAGGGAATACGCGCGCCGTAGGGCGCTCCATTAATGTAGAGCTGCAAATTATCCGGGTCGCCAATCGGAAGCGGAAAGGTATCGGTCCAGCTATCAATCTCACACTGGACACCCTGTTGATAAAGCGTGGCCACCCGCATCAAGTTAGGCTGCCCACCGGGGATATCAGGGAGCGCATTGACGACGCGCAAGTCGTCGACAACATACACCCCACCCGGCGAATAACCTCGCGGATGTCGTTTCAATAGAGCATCCGTCGGCTGAATGGGTGGGGTTTGGTTATTTGAGTTTGCCATCGGTATGTACTCGAAAGGTTAAGGACTGTGCTCGCCCAATGCAATTGAACCAAGGACAGATTAATTAAACGCCTTTTAACTTCGAGGCACAGCCTGTCAAATCTGACAGATGCACAATATGAAAAAGTGTGCTTGAAGATAACAACCTGCGATGGGGTGTTTTTAATAACTTACTCATGCGCAAACATCATCGACTAGTAACATAAAATCTAACCCGACATAGTCTTGCCACTTGGAAGTCCCTCATCGCCAATAGCGCTGCGCCATTGGTCGAAAATCAAAGTAAAAAAAGAGGGCTTGCGCCCTCTTCTTTATCATTGCTTGCACGGGTCACATTTTACTCGACGGTCCCAGGCAGGTGCCCCCACCCGGCCGTTTCAGATCGATGTAAATCAGCTTCCTCAACGATAGCCCTGTAGGCCCCGTGGCCTTGTACAGTCGGTAAGAAACAACTGCAGACCCCCATTCGGCCACGAGACCTGGAAGGGTAATCAACGGATTGAAGGGCAGGATCTGGATTTGCGCCACACCGATGTCACGATCATCACTCGTCAGTCGGTGATCGAACCACACATCCGTGACATCAAAATGTTCCCCACTGCCATTTTTGCTCGGGTAGCTTTTCCAATACAGCCGAACCGTGTCGCCGACCTCGAAATGCTGCGAGTTCCAGTCTATTCCCAGGAACACCCCCTCCCAAGGCTCCGGAGTGGTGCCGCAGGCCACAAAGTCGCGGGGACTGTCATTGAGCAACCGAGGCCGCTGCAAGCCAATCAACGTATCGAACTCCACCCGTACCGGCGTGAACGGGCTGCGTTGACGATTGACGCCATTGTCAGTCCAGTAGTAGACCTCAAGCGCTGGATTGGAGCCGGTCGACACCACTGTCCAGGGCACCTGTATCGTGACCAACTGCCCTGCAACATCGCCTGGCTGCACCACATACTCGCCGGCATAAGTGCCATCATTGCCCCAATACAACTCCAGCCTCTCACCCACGACAGGGTTAAAAAACAGGGGAACCTCCACGGGGACTGGCCCCGGCTCATCGACAGCCGTAACGACATTATCCCCAGAACGGCCTTTTACGGTGACCCTCTCCAAACCGGGATTGATCGGGTCAGGACCAATGGGCGAAACGCCTGCAACCGAAAGGTCGACCAGGTAGAAGCTGTCGGGAGAGTTCTTCGACGCCGTACCCCGCCGGTACAGATAGCGCACCCGTACCGGGTAAGTATTGTCGAAGCCGCCGTCAGCCAGAATCGGCCAGGGCACCGGCACTGGAATGGGCCACTGCTGCACCGCGCCGATGGTAATCGGTGCAAGGGCATGGGTGTTCCAGAACGGAAAAATTCGGTCCCCAGGGGCTGCGTCGGTGATCTGTGGAATCGACACGGTGACATCTTGGCGCACGTCCTCCAGGTTGATCAAACCATCCGCCTCGGCCAAGGGCACCAACGGCCGCGGCAGGTCGGGCAGCGTTGCCAGTGACACGTTCAGCGTCACCGGCTCGGAAAACGGCCCCACCCTACCGGCTCGATCAGTCAGGGTGTAGGAAGCAAAACGTTGCCCCGGGCCGCTGGTACGTACAAATGCCTCGGGAAAAGTGAACTCGATAGGCGCACCTTCAACATGCGACCGCTCGATAACAACGACACCCACCAGGTTGACGTCGGGAAATTCGCCCCAGTAATACCTGACGACATCTTCAGTCCGAATATCCAGCCACCGCGGTACGATGGCAGGCACCCCGCCATTGCTGACCAGATAGTCATCTGTCACTTCAACCAGGACCTCGTCCTCAAACTCCAGCGGCAGGCCGGGGTTATTGAAATTGGGCGCAGTCTTGTCGACATTGATAAACGTCGGGAAGGATTCAGTCAGCGGCACAAACACCGAGCTGACTCGATAATTCAAACGCCGAATGCCCCCGGTAGACAGGATGTGAGCGGGTAATGCCTGAGTCAATGGAAACACCACGTCGGGGTCGTACGGCCCCGGGATCGTGTACGTATGTTCGACCTGCCCCTGCCAGAGGTACTCCACCAACGTGTTAACTTCGAAATTGGAATGATGGACCGGCCAGACCCTCTCGATCGTCACCAGCAAATCCTGGTCCTGCAGGCTCACTGGCAGGGTGTACGCCGCCTCATCCCACAGCAACGGCAGTGCCTGGCTCGGGATGGGGTTGTCCAGGCTCATGATCGACTCGGAACGTTTGCGCGGGGGGCGCTTATCGCCAGCCGGCTGCCGCGGGTCAACGGGCTGGGCGTCAGTGGGCAGATTCGACTCGGACATGTTTAATCTCCTTGAGCAATCAATCGATGATCGACCATTGACTACCGTTCTGGTGTTCGCCAGATCGACAAGGCCAAGGAGATTATTAAATGCGCAAAACGACCTATCCGATACTGTCGGAAATAACAGGTAGGGCGTTCCAGTCAGACCGGTGGTAGCGCCCAATCAATGGGGGTTTCTCCGTTTTGCTGAAGAAACTTGTTGGTGCGGCTGAAATGCCCGCAGCCTAGGAATCCGCGATACGCCGACAACGGCGACGGGTGCACCGACGTCAGCACCAAATGCTTGGTGGCATCGACCAGCTTCTGCTTGCCCTGGGCATGCGCGCCCCACAGCAGGAACACCAGGTGCGGCTGGTGTTCGCTGACCACTTCGATAATCCGATCGGTAAAGAACTGCCAGCCCTTGCCGGCATGGGCATTGGCGTTGGCACGTTCCACGGTCATGGTGGTGTTGAGCAGCAACACGCCCTGGTCGGCCCAGCTCTGCAGGCAGCCGTGGTTGGGGATGTCGATGTTCAGGTCGCGCTTGAGCTCTTTGTAGATATTGACCAGCGACGGTGGCGTCGGCACGCCCGGCTGCACCGAGAAGCACAAACCGTGGGCCTGGCCGGGGCCGTGGTACGGGTCCTGGCCGAGGATCACTACCTTGACCTTGTCCAGCGGCGTTGAGTTAAGCGCATTGAAGATCAGCGGACCGGGCGGGTAGATCTCTTTGCCGGCGGCATGTTCCTGGCGCAGGAACTCGCGCAACTGGCCCATGTAGGGCTTATCGAACTCATCACGCAGGGCGTGTTTCCAGCTGGGTTCGAGTTTGATACGGTCGCCTTCGGTCATAGTTGAAATGTCTTGTAGAAAAGAATGAGGCGAACCCTAGGAAAGCCGGCCCTGCTTGTCAATTGATCTGACACACCACCGGCACTTTCCCACGAAGCGATCATACTGATCCTTCACCTTCTCGATTGAGGTCACGATGAATCTGCACTTCGAAGAACTGACCGGCAGTGGCGGCGCCCGCATCGGCATCGCCAGCCTGGACGCTGAAAAGTCCCTCAACGCCCTCTCCCTACCAATGATCCTGGCCCTGGCCGACCGCCTGGATGCCTGGGCCAAAGACCCGAACATCGTCTGCGTACTGCTGCGCGGCAACGGCCCCAAGGCTTTTTGCGCCGGTGGCGAAGTGCGCAGCCTGGCCCAGGCCTCCCGTGAACATCCAGGAGAAGTGCCGGCCCTGGCTGCGCAATTCTTCGCGGCGGAATACCGCCTCGACTACCGCTTGCACACTTACCCTAAGCCGCTGATCTGCTGGGGCCACGGTTACGTGCTGGGCGGCGGCATGGGCCTGCTGCAAAGCGCGGCCATACGGATTGTCACGCCGAGCAGTCGCCTGGCCATGCCCGAGATCAGCATCGGCCTGTACCCGGACGTGGGCGCCAGCTGGTTCCTGTCGCGCCTGCCGGGCAAACTTGGCCTGTTCCTGGGCCTCACCGGCGCGCACATCAATGGTCGTGATGCCCTCGACCTGGGCCTGGCCGACCGTTTCCTGCGCGACGATCAACAAGACGAGTTGCTCGATGGCTTGCTGCAACTGAACTGGCAGGAACAGACCGCGATACAGCTCAACAGCCTGTTCAAGGCCCTGGCCCAGGAAGCCGTGGCCCAGCAACCCGAGGCGCAATGGCTGCCGCGCCGGGCACAGATCGACGAATGGCTGGACGTCGGTGATGTGCGCAGCGCCTGGCGCGCCTTGAGCCCGCTGCGTGACCACGCGGACCCACTGTTCAATCGCGCCGGCAAGACATTGAGCGAAGGCTGCCCGCTGACCGCGCACCTGGTGTGGGAACAGATCCAGCGGGCCCGCCACCTGTCCCTGGCCGAGGTGTTCCAGATGGAATACACCCTGAGCCTCAATTGCTGCCGTCATCCGGAGTTCAGCGAAGGGGTACGGGCGCGGTTGATCGACAAGGACCAGACACCCCACTGGCATTGGCCGGACATCAATACGGTCCCGGACGCCGTGGTGCAGGCGCATTTCACCAAGGCCTGGGAAGGCCGGCACCCGCTGGCGGATCTGTCGGATTACTGAGGGTTTACAGGCATAAAAAAACGGCGCTTCCTGCGCCGTTTGCGTATTTGATCGATCAACGGTGACCGCCACGGCCGCCGCCGTGATCACCTCCACGTCCATGCCCGCCATTACCGCCATGATCACCCCAGCCCTGGTTCGGGTAAGGTCGGTAGCCCGCCCTCGGGCCTGCCGGGTAGTAGCGAGGCGCCGGCGCGTAATAGCGCGGTGCCGAGTAATAACGCGGTGGAGGGGCGTAGTAACGCGGTGCGGGGTAGTAGTCACGACGGTATTGGTACGTCGGGCCACCGCCGTAGTAATACACCGGCGCCGGTGCGGTGTAGACCTCGGAGCGGTAATAGCTCTGGCCTCCATCGTAGTAAGGGACACACGCAGAAAGCGTAAGACCGAGTAACGCACTGAGTAGCAATCGTCGATACATGGCGGCCTCCTGGACCGCGGAAGAGCTCCTCCAGCGACGCTGGAGGGCGGCATTCATCTTTCAACGAATGACGAAATATCTGACATCAAAAACAGAATCTGGTGCGTTCTGGTAACAACTTGATACATCAATGCCGGGGGCTTGAAGGGCCGTATGGCTGCATGGGGAGAGCGTGTTTAGTCTGCTTGAAGCTTTAACGATTCAGTAAATTTATCTGGCTCGAAACTTTGTCGATTGCGATGATGTCACTATGACATCGCACAATGCCAGGAAGGCTCTAGTGTGCGCCCTTCGCCAACATCTGCGGATTCGAGCCATGAAAATTTCCACCAAGCTGCTGCTGTCATTTCTACTGTGCGCGCTGGTCACCCTCGGGGTCGGCCTGCTGGGGATCAAAGGCGTCGTGCGACTGGCGAGCGCGCTGGAGCTGACGTTCTCCAATAACCTGGTGTCCGTCAGCAACACGGCCGCCACCCTTAATGGCCTGGTGGCGCATAACCGTGGTTTGTACCGCCTGCTGGACGCCAGCAAGGGTGACGTCGCCGCGCAGGACCGCAACCGCGTGCGCGATGACATCAGCAACGAACTCAAGCGCAGCCAGGCCGCCTACGCTACCTACCGCGCCACGCCGCTGGAAGATGACGAACGCGCAGCAGGCGACAAGCTCGACCAGCTCTGGCCGACCTATGTCAGCAACTCCGAACGCATCATCGCCATGCTCGATGGCGGCCAGGTCGACCAGGCCCGCGCGCAGCTCAACAGCAGCAACAATGAACTGTTCCGCCAGGCCCGCGACTTGATCCGCGTGATGATCGACTCCAACAACCGCCAGATCCAGGAAGGCGCCGTCGCCGCCGATGAACTGCGCAGCAGTGCGCTGACCTGGATGATCGCCGGCATCGTGCTGGCCTTTATCATTGCGATCATCATTGGCGTGCTGATCACGCGGCTGATCACCCGTCCCATCGCCCAGGCGGTAGAAAGTGCACAACGCATTGCCAAGGGCGACCTGACCCAAGCCATCCTCACCGAGCGCACCGACGAAGCCGGGCAACTGCTGATGGCAATCGCCGATATGCAGGGTGGCCTGAAAAGCACCCTGGTGGAAATCGCCAACGCCGCCGACCAGCTCGCCTCGGCTGCCGAGGAACTGAGCGCGGTCACCGACGAAAGCAGCCGTGGCCTGACGCGCCAGAACGACGAAATCCAGCAAGCCGCCACCGCCGTGAATCAGATGACGACGGCAGTCGACGAGGTGGCCAGCAACGCGGTGTCGACGTCAGAAGCCTCGCGCCAGGCCACCACCGAGGCGGAAGATGGCCGCCAGCAGGTCGAGCAGGCCGTGTCCGGGATGTCATCGATGGTCGACGAGATCAACGACTCCACCCAATCGGTGGCCGACCTCGCAGGCCAGGTGCGCGAGATTGGCAAGGTCATCGATGTGATCCGCGGCATCGCCGACCAGACCAACCTGCTGGCCCTGAATGCCGCCATCGAGGCCGCCCGCGCGGGTGAACAAGGTCGCGGTTTTGCGGTGGTCGCCGATGAGGTCCGCGCGTTGGCCCATCGCACCCAGACCTCGACCGTGGACATCGAAAAGATGATTGGCGAAGTGCAAGTCGGCGCCGATGACGCGGTGGCCGCGATGAACAAAAGCCTGACCTGGGCCAACAACACCCAGGCCCTGGCGCAGAACGCCGGCGACGCGCTGCAGCGGATTACCGCGAGTGTGGCGATGATCAACGAGCGCAACCTGGTGATCGCCTCGGCTTCCGAGGAGCAGGCCCAGGTGGCCCGCGAAGTCGACCGCAACCTGCTCAACATCCAGGACCTGTCGACCCAGACCGCCGCCGGCGCGCACCAGACCAACGCCTCCAGCCAGGACCTGTCACGCCTGGCCACTTCGTTCAACGTGCTGGTCAGCAAGTTCCAGCTGTAAGCGCCTCATAGCAGTGCGCCAACGCACCCGCGTGGCGCACAATGCCCTCTTCTACACCCTCCTCTCCCGCCCGCCCGGCTGAACCGCCGGGCATCGCAGCCACTTGGCACGACTCTCGCTTTGTCTCTTGCGTGCAGGATTCATCACAGGTTCGCGGCACCACAATTTGCAATGGCCGACTAGGGTTCCGGCTCGCCGAAAGCGAGTGGCTGGTCCGAGAGTTGGCGACCTCCAGTTGAGGTTACACGGCGGGATAAAAGCCCGGGAGACAAGCCACCGTTCGCGGTGCCGCGTTGCTCCTGCTCGCCCTTGATCAACTGGAGAAGCCCATGCCCTCAATCCGTTTACCCGCCCTCCTCGCCGCCGCGTTCGCCGCCGTGCTGAGCCTGCCGGCCCAGGCCGCCACCAAAGACCACTTCAGCGTCTGCTGGACGATCTACGCCGGCTGGATGCCCTGGGAGTATGCCGGCAGCCAAGGCATCCTCGACAAATGGGCGAAGAAGTACGGCATCAGCATCGACATGGTCCAGCTCAATGACTACGTCGAATCCATCAACCAGTACACCGCCGGCCAGTTCGATGGCTGCACCATGACCAACATGGACGCGCTGACTATCCCCGCCGCCGGTGGCGTGGACAGCACCGCGCTGGTGGTCAGCGATTTCTCCAACGGCAACGACGGGGTGATCATCAAGGGCACGGGCAAGACCGTCGCCGACCTCAAGGGCATGAACGTCAACCTGGTGGAACTCTCGGTGTCCCACTACCTGCTGGCCCGTGCGCTGGAATCGGCAGACCTGACTGAAAAAGACCTGAAGGTGGTCAACACCTCCGACGCCGATATCGCTGCCGCCTTCAACACCGATCAGGTGCAGGCCGTCACCACCTGGAACCCGATGCTCTCGGAGATCAAGGCCAAGCCCGGCGTAAGCGAAGTGTTCGACTCGAGCAAAGTGCCCGGCGAAATCATGGACATGATGGTGGTCAACACCCAGACCCTCAAGGACAACCCCAAGCTCGGCAAAGCGCTGACGGGCGCCTGGTTTGAAGTGGTCGCACTGATGAACGCCAAGGGCGCCGCCAGCACCGAGGCCCTGGAACATATGGCCAAGGCTTCCGGCACCGACCTCAAGGGTTTCCAGGCGCAACTGGACACCACCAAGCTGTTTGCCACACCCAAGGAAGCCCTGGCGTTCGCCACCAGCGCGCAGCTGCCGGCGACCATGCGCAAGGTCGCCGAGTTCTCGTTTGAACACGGTTTGCTCGGCGAAGGCGCCAAGGACACCAGCGCCGTGGGCATGAGCTTCGCCAACGGCGTGACCAGCGGCGACACCGCCAACCTCAAGCTGCATTTCGACCCCAGCTACGTGCAGATGGCCGCCGACGGCAAGCTGTAAGAGGAGCTGGCCATGCGCCTGATCAACCGTCATCCGGAACGCTCCAGCCGCCTGTTGTTGGTGATACTGCCGTTCGCCCTGCTGCTGTTCGCCTACTTCGTGGGCTCCGCCGAGCGCCTGGCGGAAAATCCCAACGACAAGCTGCTGCCCAGCGCCGCGCAAATGAGCGACGCGGTGAAACGCCTGGCGTTCAGCGCCGACGCGCGCACCGGGGAATACGTGCTCTGGCAAGACAGCGCGTCGAGCCTGCGCCGCCTGGCCATCGGCTTGGGAATAAGCGCCCTCGCCGGCCTGTGCCTGGGCATCGCCGCTGGCACGCTGCCGCTGTTTGGCGCGCCGTTGTCGCCGCTGCTCACGGTGCTGTCGATGGTGCCGCCGCTGGCGATCCTGCCGATTCTGTTCATCGTGTTCGGGCTCGGGGAATTGTCCAAGGTGATGCTGATCGTGATCGGCATCACCCCGGCCCTGGCCCGTGACCTGGAGCAGCGCGCGCGCGAGATTCCGGTCGAGCTGCTGGTCAAGGCGCAGACCCTCGGCGCCTCCACCTGGACCCTGATGCTGCGTGTGGTATTGCCGCAATTGCTGCCGCGCCTGTTGATCTCGCTGCGGCTGATGCTCGGCTCGGCGTGGTTGTTTTTGATCGCCGCCGAAGCCATCGCCTCCACCGACGGTTTGGGCTACCGCATCTTCCTGGTGCGCCGCTACCTGGCGATGGACGTGATCCTGCCCTACGTGGTGTGGATCACCCTGCTGGCCTGGCTGATGGACTGGGGCCTCAAGGCCCTGACCCGACGCGCGTTCCCCTGGTACGAAGGAGCGCGGGCATGAGCTTTATCAGCGTCAACAATGTGTGGCAGCGCTATGGCGACCAGGTGGTGCTCGAAGGCCTCAACCTGCACGTCGCCGAGGGCGAGTTCTGCACGCTGGTGGGCACCTCGGGGTGCGGTAAATCGACCTTCCTGCGCCTGCTGCTGGGCCAGGAAACCGCGAGCAAAGGCCAGATCCTGCTGGACGGCCAACCGCTCGCCGCCGAGCCGGATGCCAGCCGTGGCGTGGTGTTCCAGCGCTACTCGGTGTTCCCGCATCTGAGCGTGCTCGACAACGTCGCCCTGGGCCTGGAACTGCCGCGTTCTCGCCTGCTGGGCCGGCTGTTCGGTAAAGCCAGGAAGGACGCCCGCGAACAGGCTGCCGCGCTGCTGCACAAGGTCGGCCTCGGCCACGCCCTGGACAAATACCCGGCGCAGCTCTCCGGCGGCATGCAACAACGCCTGGCCATCGCCCAGGCGCTGATCATGCAGCCGCGCGTATTGCTGCTGGATGAACCCTTCGGCGCCCTCGACCCGGGCATTCGCAAAGACATGCACCAGTTGCTGCTGGAACTGTGGCGCGAAACCCGCCTGACGGTGTTCATGGTCACCCACGACCTGAGCGAAGGCTTCAGCCTCGGCACGCGCCTGCTGGTGTTCGACAAAGTGCGCGTCGACCCCCACGCCCCCGGCGCCTATGGCGCCCGTATCACCTACGACATCCCTTTGAACAGCGAGCGTCGCAAGGCGCTCGCCGCCGAACTTGGAGCTCTTTCCAAATGACTGATTCCAACCCGCTGTTCCCGCCGTTCGCCGAGGAAATGCTACCCGGTGGTGGTCACCGTTCGTTCGTGCTCAAGCGCGGTCAATTGCTGCGTCTCACGGATATTCGCGGCGGCGCCAACGTCAGCCTGACCCTGCTCAACGCCAACGAAAAAACCGAGCGCCTGAACCTGCCCGACAGCCTCAAATGCCAGCACACCGCCAAGCTCACCACCGGCCATTGCCTGTACTCGGACATGGGCCGCGTACTGGCGGCCATCACCGCCGACACCTGCGGCTGGAGTGACAGCATTGGCGGCGTGTTGTGCGCCGCCGAAGTCGCCGAGAAGTACGGCCAGGGCCGCTATCAGGAACTGCGCAACGGCTTTTTCCGCAACGGCACCGACAACCTGCTGGTGGAGTTGGGCAAGTGGGGCCTGGGCCTGTCCGACCTGCTGATGCCCCTCAACCTGTTCAGCCGCGTCAGCGTGGATGCCGACGGCGGCCTGCACTTCGTGCCGGGCAACTCCAAGGCCGGCGACTACATCGAACTCTACGCCCCGATGGACACCCTGGTGGTGCTCACCGCGCTGCAACACCCGATGGACCCCAACCCTGACTACGCCCCACAACCACTGAAACTGAGCTGGATGAACGCCGACCCCAGCGTCGCCGAACACTGCCGCACTTCGCGCCCGGAAAACGCGCGCGGCTTTATCAACACCGACCGTCTGTTCGCCTGAGGAGCTGCCATGTCTATCGCACTGAAACAACCGGATGCAGCGGTATACCGCGCCACCATCCCCGCCGGCGAGCCGTGGCTGATGGAGGTCAAGGCCGGGCAGACCCTGCGCATCCTCGACCTTGAGGGCAACCAGGCCGTCGACACGCTGTTCTACAGCCTCAAGAACCCACGTGAGCGCTACGACGTGCAACGCACCTTGCGTCGCCAGAACAGCGTCTACCTGGGTACCGGCAGCGTGCTGTATTCCAACCTCGGCCAGCCGATGCTGACCATCGTCGAAGACACCTGCGGGCGCCACGACACCCTCGGCGGCGCCTGCGCCCAGGAGAGCAACACCGTGCGCTACGCCCTGGAAAAACGCTACATGCACAGCTGCCGCGACAACTACCTGCGCGCCTGCGCCCACGATGGCCGGCTGGGCAAAAGCGACATCGGGCCGAACATCAATTTCTTCATGAACGTGCCGGTAACCGCCGACGGCGGGCTGACCTTCGAAGACGGGATTTCCGCCCCTGGCAAGTACGTCGACCTGCGCGCGGAGATGGACGTGATCGTGTTGATCTCCAACTGCCCGCAACTGAACAACCCGTGCAACGCCTACAACCCCACCCCTGCGGAGCTGCTGGTATGGAATTGAAAATGAGCCGGTTGCGTCAATGGTTGTTTGCCCTGTGCCAGGCCCGCGCCGGGCAGTGCCTCCACAAACGCTGAAGCCCACCCTGTGGGAGCTGGCTTGCCTGCGATAGCGGTCTATCTGCCAATAAACAAGGCGACTGATGTACCGCCATCGCGGGCAAGCCCGGCTCCCACAGTTGACCGCCATCACCTCCACAGATCTGCGCCATGGACGACCCTGGCGTGTACCCCACAAGCGGGACGGCCCGCAGGGTTTTGCCATGTTCGAAAAACTGTTGATCGCCAACCGTGGCGCCATCGCTTGCCGCATCCTGCGCACCTTGCGCGAACTGCAGGTCAAGGGCGTCGCCATCTATGCCGAAGCCGATGCGGCGAGCCTGCATATCCAACACGCCGACGAGGCCTACAGCCTCGGTGAAGGCGCCGCCGCCACGACCTACCTGGCGGTGGAAAAAATCCTCGCGACCGCCAAGGCCTGTGGTGCCAAGGCGATTCATCCGGGCTACGGGTTCCTGTCGGAAAACGCCGCCTTTGCCCAAGCCTGTGAACACGCAGGCATTGCCTTTGTCGGGCCGACGCCCGAACAGTTGCGCGTGTTCGGTCTCAAGCACACCGCCCGCGCCCTGGCCAGGCAACAGCACATCCCGCTGCTGGAAGGCACCGAGCTGCTCGACAGTCTCGACGCAGCATTGCTGGCCGCCGACACCGTCGGCTACCCGGTGATGCTGAAAAGCACCGCCGGCGGCGGCGGGATTGGCATGCGCGTGTGCCGCAGCGCGGCGCAGTTGAGCGAGTCGTTCGAGGCAGTCAAGCGCCTGGGCCAGAACAATTTCAGCGACGCCGGTGTGTTTATCGAGAAGTACATCGAGCACGCGCGTCACCTTGAAGTGCAGGTGTTCGGTGACGGTGCAGGTGACGTGATCGCCCTCGGCGTGCGCGACTGCTCCGTGCAGCGGCGCAACCAGAAAGTCCTCGAGGAAACCCCGGCGCCGAACCTGCCCGAAGGCATGGCCGAGGCCTTGTGTGCAGCCGCCATCACCCTCGCCAAGGCGGTGAATTACCGCAGCGCCGGCACCGTGGAATTTATCTTTGATAGCGCCGACGGGCGCTTCTATTTCCTCGAAGTGAACACACGCCTGCAAGTGGAACACGGCGTCACCGAGCAGGTGTGGGGCGTGGACCTGGTGCGCTGGATGGTGCAACTGGCGGCGGGTGAACTGCCGCCGTTAAGTGAGTTGGACTTAAAACCTCGGGGCCATGCGATCCAGGCGCGGCTTTACGCCGAAGACCCCGGCCGCGACTTCCAGCCGAGCCCAGGGCTGTTGACCTGTGTGGACTTCCCCGCAGGCGATGGCCTGCGCATCGACACGTGGGTCGAGGCCGGGTGTGAGATCCCGCCGTACTTCGACCCGATGATCGCCAAGCTGATCGCCTGGGCCCCGACCCGCGAACAGGCGCGCCTGGACCTGCACCAGGCCTTGAGTGACAGCCAGCTGTATGGGGTGGAAACCAACCGCGACTACCTGCGCCAGATTCTGCTCGCCGCCCCCTTCGCCAGCGGCCGGCCCTGGACGCGTTGCCTGGAAGATCTGGTCTACGTCGCCAACACCTTCGAGGTGCTCAGCGCCGGCACGCAAACCAGCGTACAGGACTATCCCGGCCGCCTCGGTTACTGGGCCGTGGGCGTGCCACCGTCAGGGCCGATGGACAGCCGCGCGCTGCGCAGGGGCAATCGCCTGCTGGGCAATGACGACGGCGCCGCCGCGCTGGAAATCACCATGAGCGGGCCGCTGCTGCGCTTCAACTGTGCGGCGGTGGTCGCGGTGACCGGCGCGGACATTCCATTGTTGTTGAATGAGCAGCCGGTGCCGATGAACACCGCGCTGCTGATCGAGGCCGGCACGGTGTTGAGCCTTGGCACCATCGCCGGCGCTGGCGCGCGCAGCTACTTGTGCCTGCGCGGCGGGCTGCAAGTACCGGACTACCTGGGCAGTAAAAGTACCTTCACCCTCGGCCAGTTCGGCGGCCATGGTGGACGGGCGTTGCGCGCCGGGGATGTGTTGCACCTGGCGCCGCTGCTGGACGCGAGTGCCGGCCAGCAGTGCCTCGCCGAACCGCTGCCGCAGGTGCGCACGCTGCGAGTGATTTATGGCCCCCACGGCGCGCCGGAATATTTCCTGCCGGAGTACATCGACACCTTCTTTGCCACGCCGTGGGAAGTGCATTTCAACTCCAGCCGTACCGGCGTGCGATTGATCGGGCCCAAGCCATCGTGGGCACGCACGGACGGCGGGGAGGCGGGGCTGCATCCGTCGAATATCCACGACAATCCCTATGCCATTGGCGCGGTGGATTTCACCGGCGACATGCCGGTGATCCTCGGCCCGGATGGCCCGAGCCTCGGCGGTTTCGTCTGCCCGGTGACAGTGATCGAGGCGGACCTGTGGCAACTGGGGCAGCTCAAGGCCGGCGACAAGGTGCGCTTCGAGCCGGTCGACCTCAAGACCGCCCGTGAACTGGCCATGAACGAGAACCGCGTCTGCAGGAGCAAGCTTGCCAGCGATGCCGACAACTCGGTGCTTCAGGCTGACCAAGGCGCCGCCATCGCCGGCACGCCGGGCGCCTACACGTCGCCGGTGGTGCTGGATATCGGCGAGGACGACACCCGCCTGGTCGCCCGCCTCGCTGGCGACACCCATCTGCTGCTGGAAATCGGCGCCGCCGAGTTGGACCTGGTCCTGCGTTTTCGCGGCCACGCCCTGATGCAAGCCTTCGAAGCCCGTGCGCTGCACGGCGTGATCGACCTGACGCCGGGCATCCGCTCCCTGCAGATCCACTACCAGCCCGAACAACTGCCCCTGGCGGATCTGCTGGCACTGATCGCCAGCGAGTGGAGCGCCGTGTGCGCCCGGCAAAACCTGCAGGTGCCGTCGCGCATCGTGCACTTGCCGTTGTCCTGGGACGACCCGGCGTGCCAGCTGGCCATCGAAAAATACATGACCACGGTGCGCAAGGACGCGCCCTGGTGCCCGAGCAACCTGGAGTTCATCCGCCGTATCAACGACCTGGCCAACCTCGATGAGGTGCGCCACACCGTGTTCGAGGCGAGCTACCTGGTCATGGGCCTGGGCGATGTCTACCTCGGCGCACCAGTGGCCACGCCGCTCGACCCGCGCCACCGGCTGGTGACCACCAAGTACAACCCGGCGCGCACCTGGACCGCCGAGAACTCGGTGGGCATCGGCGGCGCCTACTTGTGCGTGTACGGCATGGAAGGCCCCGGCGGTTATCAGTTTGTCGGGCGCACGCTGCAGATGTGGAACCGCTATCGAGAGGTAGCGGCGTTCGATGGCAAGCCATGGCTGCTAAGGTTTTTCGACCAGATTCGCTTCTACCCGGTGAGCGCGCAGGAACTGCTGCAGATTCGGCGGGACTTTCCCCTGGGGCGCTTTGAGCTGAGCATCGAAGACAGCACGTTGAACCTGGCGGATTACCAGGCATTTCTCGCGCAGGAAGCACCCACGATCGATGCCTTTCGTGAGCACCAGCAGCACGCTTTCAACGCCGAGCGCGAACGCTGGATCGCCAGCGGCCAGGCGCACTTCGACAGTGAAGAGTCGGCGCCGCCGCTGGCGCAGGACTCACCGTTGCAAGCCAATGAGTACAGCATCGACAGCCATATCGCCGGCAATCTCTGGCAAGTCCAGGTGACCACGGGTGAGCGCGTGGCGGCCGGCGATGTGCTGGTGGTCCTGGAGTCGATGAAAATGGAGATCCCGGTGCTGGCGCCGTTTGCCGGGGTGGTGCGCAAGATTCCAGTACAGCCGGGCAGCAGCATCGGTGCCGGACAGCGGGTCGTCGTGCTGGAACGCGACTGAACGGCGCTGTATCGTGCAGGGACTTCCGAGGCCCTGCCCCACCGACCATGACCACGCCAACCCTTTGCCCTGCCTGCGGTGCCCGCAACGACTGCGCCCTGGCCGACCCACGTACCGCCGATCAGCCGTGCTGGTGCTATAGCGTCACCATCGACCCGGCGGTACTTGAAGCGCTGCCCGATGAACTGCGCAACAAGGCCTGCCTGTGCCCACGATGCGCACAGGTCGATGAACAGATTCGCCATGCGCGTTGACCGTTTCCTCAGCAATCTGCCGCGTTTCAATCGCCAGCAAGTGCGGGTGTTGCTGGTCGAGCGGCGAGTCAGCGTTGATGGTGTCGCCGTCAGTGATCCTCACCATGAAGTACGCGAATTCAGCCGCGTGTGCGTGGACGCTGAAGTGTTGCAGGCAGGGCGCGCGGCGCGTTACTTCATGCTGCACAAACCCCAGGGGTGCGTGAGTGCTACCTCGGACCCGCAACACCGTACGGTCCTGGACCTGTTGGATGAGCCGGACAAAGACGAGCTGCACATCGCCGGTCGTCTGGATTTCAACACCACGGGCCTGATGCTGATCACCAACGATGGCCAGTGGTCACGGCGCCTGACGCAACCGCAGACCAAGCTGCCCAAGGTCTATCTCGTGCAGACCGAGCAGGACATCGGCCCACACTACGCGGCTACCTTTACGGCGGGCGTGTATTTCGCGTTTGAAGACCTGACCACGCAACCCGCCGATCTGCAATTGCTGGGGCCCAGGACCGCACGCCTGAGCATCGTCGAAGGCCGCTATCACCAGGTGAAGCGCATGTTCGGGCATTTCAACAACAAAGTGACGGGCTTGCACCGGGAGCGGATGGGCCCGTTGGTGTTGGACCTGAGCCTGGCGCCGGGCGAGTATCGGGCGTTGTCCGAGGAAGAAATCCGGCAGGTCTGACGACCGTTCAGCCGGTGATGGCAAAAAACCCGTCTGCCGGCTTGCGAGCTGGCCACTCGACTGCTTGAATCAAACCGTCAGCCAAATTATGACTGGCGAGTCGCCTATAACCTCCAAGAAACACCTTGCCCCGCCCGCGCTTGATCTACGGGCCTCCCAGGCAAACAGCCCGCCATAACAACACCCGTCGGCCAGCCGTCATCGGATCGACATGGGCCCTCATTTTCCAGGCGTATGCCTACCTGTCACAAAGCTCGTGCAGAGTCATCTGCGCGCCCTACCCGCTTGCCAGGAGTCTTACGACATGAGGCCAGAAATCGCTGTGCTGGATATACAGGGTCAGTATCGGGTTTACACGGAGTTCTATCGCGCGGACGCTGCTGAAAAGACCATCATCCTGGTCAACGGCTCCATGGCCACCACGGCATCCTTCGCCCAAACCGTGAAAAGCCTGTACCCGCAATTCAATGTGGTTTTGTACGACCAGCCCTACGCCGGTCGCTCCAAGATCCATAATCGCCATGAGCACATGCTGACGAAAGAAGTCGAAGGCCAGATCCTGCTGGAACTGATCGACCACTTCGCGGCCGAGCACGTGCTGTCCTTTTCCTGGGGCGGCGCCGCGGCCCTGGTCGCCCTCGCTCACCGCCCGCGCCGCGTGGAAAAGGCCGTGATCAGCTCGTTCTCCCCGGTGATTAACGCGCCGATGCGCGACTATCTGGAGCGTGGTGTCGACTACCTCGGCAACCTCGATCGCCACAGCGTCGGCCACCTGGTCAACAGCACCATCGGCAAACACTTGCCGTCCCTGTTCAAGCGTTTCAACTACAAGCATGTGAGCAGCCTGGCCGAGCACGAGTACGGGCAGATGCACTTTCACATCAGCCAGGTGCTGCACAGTGACCGCCTGTGCTACCTCAAGGCCGCACGGCAGATCGACGTACCAGTGCTGTTCTTGAACGGCGAGTGGGACGAATACACCAGCGCCGACGACGCCAGGCAGTTCGGGCAGTACGTGACGAACAGCAGCTTCAGCACCATCCAGGCGACCGGGCACTTCCTGGACATGGAGCACAAGGCGGCGTGCCGGGACAGTCGTGCGGCGGTGGTGGGCTTTCTCAAACCCGAGCGGCAGGTCAACCGATTGCGCTATCACCAGGGCCAGACCCAGCATGCCTTCGCCATCTGAAATACGCTCGCCAGCGTGCCTAGGCACTGGCTTGCCCGCGATAGCCTGACCTCCAAGGTCCATCTATCGCGGGCAAACCCAGCCCTTACGCACGCTCGCGCCACAACGAGATCAGTTTGCTGCCTCGCCTGGCGCACGCAACCCACACATTTTTCGAAGAAAAACTTCAAATCCCGACGTACATCTGGTACAAAGTCAGCCGCTCTGAGCGGGTATAGTTTAATGGTAGAACAGTAGCTTCCCAAGCTTCCGACGAGGGTTCGATTCCCTCTACCCGCTCCACTCAGATTTTGCGCCCACGTCAGGATGGTTCTGACGGGGGAGGCCTAAAAAAACCGGTCCTTGGTGGCCGGTTTTTTTATGGGCGGGATTTGTGCTACTCGTCAGTCGCCTCGCACAAACATGTACAAATCAATATTTTTGTACAAGTATCAATCCTGAGCGATGGCACTACGCCGCGCACCTTCATGGAGCCGGACAATGACGCGTCTATGGATTTCATTGTTGCTGGTGTTGAGTTTGAGCAGTTGCGGCAACGTGGGGGTCGATCACTATGCCGGCCAGCAACCGCAGTTGGACCTGAAGCGTTTCTTCAGCAAGCCCGTGAAAGCCTGGGGCATTTTCCAGAAGCGTTCGGGTGAAGTCGCCAAGCGCTTTGAGGTGAATATCGCCAGCCGGCGCGAGGGCGATGCGTTGATTCTCGACGAGCGGTTTCTCTACAGCGACGGCACGCGTCAGCAACGAATCTGGACGCTGACCCCGGACGGCCCGGGACGCTGGCGCGGGCGGGCGGGAGACGTGGTCGGCGAAGCTATCGGCGAGGTGGCAGGCAACGCACTGCGATGGCGCTACCGTCTCAATCTACCGGTGGATGGCTCCGTCTACGAAGTCAGCTTTGACGACTGGATGTACCTGATGGACGAGGACACCCTGATCAACCGCTCGAGCATGTCCAAGTTTGGTGTCGAGTGGGGTCAGGTCACTTTGTTCTTTCGTCGCCAATGACCCTGAAGCGAGGCTCAATCATGAATCTGCAACAACTGGCCGAACTGGCTGGGAAAGGCGAAATACGTGAGCTGGAATTGTTGTCGCTGGAAGGCGGTTTCTATATCGCTCGCGTGAGACTGGATGACGTCGAGATGACGTTACTGGACGATAGCGGGAAGCCGATGCGCATCGGCTCCACCACGCATTTGCGCGATCTGTTGCAAAGGGTTCCGCCGTTTCCGTGTGTACTGGTGCAGCACTGCGTTCATGACGAGATGTGCGGTACGCGCGAGGGACCGATCGGGGCGTTGCGCATTCCGTTTTCGCTGGCGGCGACACTTTGAATCCTGGCTCCATCCGTTGATGAAGCGCGAACGCTACAACCCAGGAGGCCCAAGTCATGACGTAGGACGGAACTGAGTTTCACCTGCGAAAAGCGATCATCGTTCGTTCCTGTCCACTCCCCGCTGCACTACCCACGCCAGCGGCAACGTCGCACACAAGACTCCTGCCAGCACCATCACCGCCACCGGCACACCCAGCGCGTCCCCCACGCCGCCAAACACCACCGGTGCGAGCGCCCCGCCGCCGATTGTGCCGGTGTAGAACAGCGCAAACGCTTGCTCGCGCTTGCCCGCGCCGGCCAGGTCCGGCACCGCGCCGTAGAGCACCGAAGACGTGCCGTTGAGCGCCAACCCCAGCAGCGGCAACATCACCATCAACCCGGTCAGCGGCAGGTATACGGCGGCAACGATCAGCAGCGCGGTGCTGGTTTCGGTGATCCATACGGTCTTCATCATGCCTATGCGTGCACCGAGATAACCGCACAGCAATTTGCCGAAGGCGCCACCGATAAACAGCATCGTCAGCGCCAGGCCGATGCCGGCGGTACCGGCGCCCTTGGCTTGCAGCAGGAACGGTAGAAACGTGAGAAAGCCCATGCGCACGGCACTGTCGAGCGTGCCGGTGAGGATCAATGCGCGCAGGCCAGTGACGGAGCCGACGCCCTTGAGCGGCTTGGCTTTTTTGCTGACGGTGGATTCGCAGGCTTGAGTAGGAATAAGCCACCACAACAGCCCCGCCGCCGCCAGGCCAATCAGCCCCAGCAGTGTGGCGCTCGCTCGCCAACTGATGACGGTAAGCAGCAGGCCGATCAGCCCCGGGATCAGGGTTTTGCCGATGTCGCCGGAGAAATTGTACTGGGACAGCGCCTGCTTGACCCCGCCCCCGTCCTCATAGGCGTCGGTGATCATCGAGGATGCCAGCGGATGCTGAGTGCTGGCGCCCAAGCCGCCCAGCAACAGCGCCACCAGCAGCAGCGTCAATCCGGTCGCCTGCCCCACCAACAGGTAGGCACACCCTGCCAACGCCGTCCCCCCCACCAGCAGCGGTACGCGACCCCAGCGTTTGGCGGCGCGGCTGGCCAGCAATTGGAACACCGCCATCATCCCGGAATAGGCGCCGCGTAAAAGGCCGATCTGCGCGTAGGACAAGGCGAACTGAGCTTGCCAAATAGGCAGCAGCACGTAGATGGCGTCGGTGAGTCCATCGTGGATGGCGTGAGCGCTGCAACCGGCGAACAGCACGCGACGACGAGTGGATATTTCAGACGCAGGCACAGCGACGGTGTCGTTCATGAGGTAGGAATCAGCTCGGATTTAGGCGGCTTCCAGCCGGTCAAGGCGATCAGCAACGTCAGTAGTTGGAAACCGATGATCAGCGTCACGCAGCCCGCCCAGCCCCAGCGTTCCCAGATCAAGGCCGGCACGATGGCGCCGCAACTGCCGCCGAGGTAGTAACAGGTGAGATACAGCCCCACAGCGCGTGCCTTGTTGCCATCGGCGGTGGCGCTGATGTAGGCATTTGCGGCGGCCTGTGCGAGGAACACGCCGGTGGAACTGAGCGCCAGGCCCACCACGATGCACCACAGCGACGACGTCAGGGTCAGCGCCGAGCCACTGACGCCGAGCACCGCAGCGACCGTCAGCAGCTCGGTGTGCGGACGGGCTTTGCTGAGACGCCCGGCGATGGGGATCACGATCAACGCCAACAGGAACACCATATACAGCGTGCCCAACGCTGCAGGCCCGAGATTGAAAGGCGGTAAGCCAAGGTACAAACCTGCGTAGGTAAACGCCGCGACTTGCGAGAACAACACGCAGAAACCTACGGCGTAAGCGGCGAGCAAAGGCAGGCGAAACACCCCCGATGAAGAGGCTTTGACCGCGACCGTCCTCGCGCGGTTGGGCGGTAGCAGAAACTGGATAAACCCGCCGACCATCAAACTCAGGGCCGCGAGCAATTCAAAGGCTTCGCGCCAGCCCACGTACTCGGTCATCACCCCGGTGACAAAGCGCCCGGCGAACCCGCCCAACACGGTGCCCGCGACATACAGGCTGGTGACTTCAGTCACTGTGCCGCCACTCCAGCGATCGCCGATATAAGCCACGCTGGTGGCGAACACCACCGGGATCAACATGCCCTCGACAAAGCGCCACACCAACACTTCGGCGAAACTGTCGGCATAGGCTGTCATCAACGCCGGCACCGCCAGCAACAACGCAGCCACGGCGATCACGCTGCGCTGCTGGAAACGCCCGGTCAGGCGGCTGACGAAAGGGGCCGTGATCGCCACCGCCAGGGTGGTCACGGTGATGCTCCACCCTGCCGCCTTGGCGCTGATATGAAACTGCGCGGCAAAGGTCTGCAGAATGCTCTGGGTTGCATAGAGGTTGAGAAACGCCGCGCAGCCACACAAGAACAGGGCAAGGCGGGCACAATGCAGGCGCGGTTTCATGAAACCTCTCGTTTTATTTTGTAACGCCTTTATAGAATGAGCGGCATGATCGTGACCAATACCGATTTCCGACCGATCAATACCCAAGGATCAGGATGCTCGACCTACGCAAGCTGCGTTACTTTCTGACGGTCGCCGAAGAATTGCACTTCGGCCGCGCCGCCTTGCGCCTGCACTTGGCGCAGCCACCGTTGACCCGGCAGATCTCGGCGCTGGAAACCGAGTTGGGGTTCAAGCTGTTTGATCGCACCAGCCGAACGGTGACCCTCACTGCCCAGGGCCGCGCGTTTTTACCCTACGCCCGTGGCGTACTCGAACAGGTGGAACTCGCGCAGGTGATCGCCACCAAACTCGCGGCGGGCACTGCCGGGCAGCTGACATTGGGTTACGTCAGCTCGATTGCCCTCTCGGATTTGTTCAGCCAGACCATCCAGGCCTTTGCCCAGCGCTTTGCCGATGTGCAATTGACGCTGGTGGAATGCGCTTCCGGCAGCCTCGGAGCGCAGGTGGCGGACGGGCGGCTGGATATCGGCCTGAGCCGGTTGTTGCCGCAAAACGAGCAGGTGCAGGCACTGTCGCTGGGTCAGGAGCCGTTGGTGGCCGCAGTGTCCAGCGACAGCCCGCTGGCCCAGCAGGCGCACATCAGCCTGGCCCAACTGAGCACCTATCCCCTGATCCTGTTTCCCGCCGACTACGGTTCGGGACTGAACCAGTCCATCGAGCAGCTTTACCGCCACCACGGCGTGCCGCTGCGGGCCGGGCCGACCGGGCGACAGATCACCTCGATCATCGCGCTGGTCGCGGCCGGGCAAGGGGTCGCTCTGGTGCCGGCCTGTACCCGCAGCTTGATGAACAAGGGCGTCACCTATCGGCCCTTGGTGGAAGCGGATGCGTGCGCACCGTTGCTGGTGCTGACCCCCACACACAGACACAGTGTGTTGGTCGACGCGTTCCTCGCCGTGATCGCAGAGGTAATGCCGTCTCGCTGACGCATTCGCAAAACCCCGCAATACCTCTTCCAAACGCCCTTCCTGCGCGGTCATACACTCCAGATACCGCCTACCGAAACACTGGTCGCCGACCGCTGGTAGGTATAGTGTTGATAATTTATTTTCCGTGGTTATAGTCACCACCAACACACACCACAAGGAGGTGCTGTAGATAGCCGATATTTGATGGGGCACATCGTTGCCGATGGCTGGTACTTGGTCCGCATCAGGGGCAGTCATCATCACTTCAGGCACCCGACCAAACCGGGGCTGGTAACGATTCCTCATCCAAAGAAGGACCTGCTGGACAAGACCGCCAAGAGCATTCTCAAACAAGCTCTGCTGAGTTAAGCCGTCCCTGGAGGACAACGAACATGCTGTATCCCATCGCAATTTCAACCGGCGACCAAGACCATGCCTGGGGCGTGGAAGTCCCGGATATTCCTGGCTGCTTCTCGGCCGGCGACGACCTCGATGACGCCATGGCCATGGCGCGTGAAGCCATTGAAGGACACTTCGAGATCCTTGCCGAAGACGGTGCGCCGATCCCCAGCGCACAGAAAGTCACCGTGCATGCAGCCAACCCACAGTACGCCGGCTGCACCTGGGCGGTGGTGGACATTGACGTCACCAAGTACCTGGGCAAGGCGCAAAAGCTCAACATCACCTTGCCGGGCTATTTGCTCAACCGCATCGATGAATACGTGCTGCATCACCCCGAGGAAAAAAGCCGCTCGGGTTTCCTCGCGTCGGCGGCGCTCAAAGTGCTGCAGCAAGAGCACTGACCGGCCTGAATTCAACCGCAAGAAACGAAGTTTTCAGTGGAGCGGGCTGCGCTAGATTGAACCCATACCCGCCCACCCAGGAGCTCGATCATGGCTTACGAATACACCCTCATGCCCTCCCCTGTCGGCGTCCTCACCCTGGTGGCGCGCGACGGCAAACTCAGTGCCATTCTGTGGGAGTGCGAGCGCGCCAACCGTGTGCGCCTGGGCGCCTTGCACGAAGCCAATGACAGCCCGGTGCTGTTGGAAACCAAGCGTCAACTGGCGGAATATTTCGCCGGTACGCGCCATCGATTCGAGTTGGAACTGGACTTCGCCGGCACTGAATTTCAGAGGCAGGTCTGGCAGGCACTGCTGACCATCCCCTTCGGCGAAACCCGCAGCTACAGCCAGATCGCCCAACAGATCGGCAACCCCAAGGCCGTGCGTGCCGTGGGGGCGGCCAATGGTCGTAACCCCATCTCGATCATTGCACCGTGCCATCGCGTCATTGGCGCGTCAGGCGGGCTGACCGGCTTTGCCGGTGGGCTTGAGGCCAAGCAGTATCTGTTACGGCTCGAGGATCGCGGGCAAGTCAAAATGGCCTTCTGATGACGGCGCGGCGAGGGGTCCACGAACAAACGACTGGTAGTCGAATAAGCGCGTGAAGCGCAACGTTCGATACAGCGCTAGGCCCTGCGTCGATGCTTCAAGAAAACACCGTTCGGCCCCCAGGCTCGTAGCGTGACGCAAGGCCGCTTGAATCAATTGGGTGGCGTAGCCTCGTCCGCGAAAGTCCATGAGCGTGCCGACATCATTCAGCCGCGCTTCCCCGTCACACATCGACAACGTTAGCGAAGACCTCACCTGCCCTTCGCTGGACAAGATGAAGTGGTAAAGGGCCTCACCCGCCTCAAGCGCCCGTTCGTGCCGGGCCTGATAGCGCGCGAGGCCTTCGGGCAGCATTGAAAACGCATTGCCGAGCGGAGCTGCCCAGTCATCCAGGTGCTGCGTCAGGCTGATCTGCACGGCGCTGCCACTCATCGACGGAACAAGGTGCGACTGTTCGAGCACCATCGCGGTGGTAACTTCAGCCGCCTGGAAGCCCAGCTCCGTGATTACGTCACGCAACCCCTCGACCTTTTCCTCATGGATCACCACGCGTATATCCAGCGTTGTACCGCGAATCACGTCGAGCATCGCGGCCACCGCGTCGCCCAGGGGGCCACTTCCTACCCGGATGAATAACAGGTTAAAGGGGTCCAGCGCTTCGTCGGTCAGATAAGCGTTGATACAGGCGTTGTAGCGGCGATGCAGCGAGCATGTCGCGGCAAAATAGTGGTCCTCGGTTCGGTGGTAAAGCATGGGCAGGTCAAAGGCGACGTCAGCGTGCATGAGCAATATCCGGATAAAAATCCAGTCTCGCGCCCATCGCGGCAGGGGCGGCGTAGGCCCCCTCCTAAACACTTGTAAAAAAAGCGCATACCTTCGGTCACGCCCAGCAATTGTAAAAAGAAATTTCAGAGCATCCCTGCGGTCAGTATTTTCATCACCCACCCTTGAGGAAAACGGTCATGAAATTCTCCGCAGTCTCCCAATCTCTGTCCCGCTGGGCAGGCAGTGCCCGGACGTTTTACGCGGCCGTCGCGTTGATTTTCCTGTGGAGCCTGAGCGGACCCTACTTCCACTACAACGACACCTGGCAACTGATCATCAACACCTCGACCACCATCATCACCTTCCTGATGGTGTTTCTGATCCAGAACACGCAAAACCGCGACAACGACATCCTGCATATCAAGATCGACGAACTGCTGCGTGTGTCCAAGGATGCGCAGAACGCGGTGCTGAGCCTGGACGGGCTGGACCGCAAGGAG
This sequence comes from Pseudomonas sp. 13B_2.1_Bac1, assembly GCF_025466155.1. Taxonomy (NCBI): domain Bacteria; kingdom Pseudomonadati; phylum Pseudomonadota; class Gammaproteobacteria; order Pseudomonadales; family Pseudomonadaceae; genus Pseudomonas; species Pseudomonas sp. 13B_2.1_Bac1. Next base: position 187,744 of record NZ_JANLOH010000053.1, read on the forward strand.
CTGGAAAAACTGCGCAATGAATACCGCAGCATCGGCGCTACCGGCAGCGTCACACTCAATAGCAGTTGCGGAGAAGCCGTCGACGATGCGGTGCCGAATAAAACCGATTTGAACCAGGCATAAAAAAACGGCGGTTGGATGTGCTCCAACCGCCGTTTTTTTCTACTGGCGAGAGTTTCAGCCGTCGCCTTGATGACCTTTACCGTAGGTCGATGCCAGGGCACGGGCTTTTTGCAGGCGCTCCTCCAACTTGGGCAGCGTCTCATCCACCAATGCCTTGATTTCCGGCACATCCGACGCCGCGCCTTCCTGTTTGAACAGGGCGATGGCGTCTTCGTTTTCCTTGACCTGCTGGGCGGTGTAGGCGGCGTCGAACGAGTCGCCGTCCTTGAGTTCAGGCATCAAGGTCTCGGCCTTGTCGACGATCTTCTCGCGCGGCGCCACCGGCAGGTCGAGCTTCTTGGCAATGGCGGCCAGATGCTGGTTGGCCAGGGTGCGCTCGTTGATCACCTCGATGGTGTAGTCCTTGATTTCCTGGGACGAGGTCTTGGCGTGGGCCATGCGACTGGTTTCGATATCGGCCATACCTTTGGCCGAAGCCTGCTCGATGAATTCAGCAGGCGACTGGGCGAAAGCATTGCTGGCGCCGAGGCCCAGCAGCATCGCGAAACTGGCGGTGCGTAACCGGATAGCCATGCGGCTCATGATGGGTTCCTCCAGGGCAAAAATGGGTGCGGGGACTACACCCCGCCCTGAATTCGAATTTTTACGGCGGCAAAGGTTTAGAAAAAACTCGCCAGTACGACGAACGGTCGCTGCCGCCTCAGGCCGGTTTGCTGCCAAACAGCCCCGGCAACGCGTGGGCCAGGGCGTTGATGGCAAAGCCGATGAACATCACGCCACAGAGTCGGGTGATCAGGATTTCATGCCGCTGATACACGGTGCGCACCCGCTGGGCACCGACCACGCCGATCAGGATCGCGTAGGCCAGCAGGCCGCCGACAAAGCTGAGCAAGATCAACGAAGGCAGCATCGCCCAGGTCAGCAGTTCGGCACGGCTGGACAGCAACGCAGTAAACGTCGCCACGGCCACCGGGTAGGCCTTGGGGTTGGTCAGGCCGAACAGGATGCCGTGCCAGAACGGATGCCGCGCGGCGCCCTGGGGCGTATCACTGCTGCGGCGCTGGGTGCGGATCGCGCGCCAGCCAAGCCAGAACAGGTACAACCCGCTGAGCACACCCAATACATCAAATGCACGGCTGCCGACTTCGCGCGCGCCCACAATCGCGATCAGCGCGGTGCTGCACCACACCACGTCGCCGAGCAAGTGCCCGCACAGAAAACCCGCTCCGGCACGTCGGCCACGGGCGGCACCGATGCCGAACACGGCCAGCACGCCCGGCCCAGGCGTAATACCGTAGATGAAACCCGAGGCGAGGACGGCAAACAGCAAGGATGGGGTCATGGACACGACTCTGACAGACGGTGGAAAGGTGTGGTGGATGTGCGCTAGGGGTAAAACTTCATCCCGGCGTAGGGCTTGTTGCGGCAGGCCTCAAGACGCGAGACCAGGTCGCCGACATGGGCTTCGAGTTTGTGGCCATCGGGATCGAGGAAGTAGAACGAAGCGCCTTCACTGCGATTGTCGCGCCACTCTTGAACGCCGGCGGCGCGCAGTTGGGCAACCAGCGCGGTGAAATCAGCCGCCTCGACGGTAAACGCGTAGTGGGTGTAATCCGCCGCCGGCATGGACTCGCGAAGAGGGTCCAGCGACAGGCACAGCCACAGGCCCGGCAAAGAGAGGTAGGCACCGGTGTCCCAGGTGGCGTCAAGTTTCAGCTGCAGCCGCTCATGGTAGAAGCGCACGCTGCGGTCCAGATCGGTGACGGCCAGGGTCAGGTGGTTGAGGCCTGAAAGCATGTGTATTTCCTGTTATCGGGGGCCTACGGACAATACACCCTGCAGTTGCTCTTTCAACCACTGCAACCCCGAATCCCCACCGCGACGCGTATGCCACGCCAGCTCGAACGCAAACGAGGGAATATGAAACGGCGGCGGCACGGCTACCAAGTGCTGATGATCGATGTTCAGCAAGCCTCGGGATGAGACGGTCAGGATCAGGTCCGTGCCCTGGATCAACTGCGGCGCCACACCCCAGTGCGGCAGGCTGATCGCCACATGTCGGCGCTCACGAATCGCCGTCAGCGCGCGCTCGATTTCCGGCGTGCCGCTGCCGCGCATCTCCAGCAGTACATGGGGCCGCGACAGGTAGGTGGGCAGGTCCAGCACACCACCTTCCGGCAGGCTGGCGTGGTCCACCAGGCAGGTGTAGTGCTCGTCGAACAATGGCGTAGTGCGCAGTTCGGCGGGCATGTCAGGGAACACGCCAGCGGCCAGGTCGAGGTCGCCGTTGAGCACGCCGTCGACCATGCCTTCACGGCTGGCCTGGATGATTTGCAGGTCGATGCCCGGCGCTTCGCGGCGCAGGGTGCGCACCAGTCCGGGCAGGAATATCGCCGCGCTGTAGTCCGACATCGCCAGCCGAAAACGCCGCTTGGCCGAGGCCGGGTCGAAGCGATTCGGCGCCAGCAGTGCCTGCACCTGGGCCAATGCTTCGGCCAGCGGTGCCGCCAACTCCAGGGCGCGGGCGGTGGGTACCAGGCTGCCGCCCTGGCGCACCAGCAACGGGTCGCCCAGCAGGTCACGCAGACGCGCGAGCGCATGGCTGACGGCGGGCTGGCTCAGGTGCAGGCGCTCGGCGGCCCGCGTGACGTGTTGCTCACTGAGCAAGGCGTCGAGGATCACCAACAGGTTAAGGTCGATGCGGCGCAGATCATTCATCAGCTGCATGCCTGACATAATAATTTGGAATTTAAATTTGCGCGACGAATAGCCTAGAGTCCAGCAAAACCTCTGGGAGATTCATCATGACCACGTTGCATTGGCTGGGATTATTGGCGTTGGCGGTGATTGCCGGCGCGGTGGTGCCGTTTCAAAGCGCGATCAACGCCAACCTCGGTCGCGGGCTTGGCCACCCGCTCTGGGCCACGCTCGCCTCGTTGCTGGTGAGCATTATCGTGCTGCTGCCGGTCATCATCGCGCTGCGTCTGCCGTTGCCAAGCCTGGCATTCATCAGCAAGGCGCCGTTGTGGATGTGGGCCGGCGGCGCATTCGGGGTGTGTTTTATTTCCCTGGCGTTGATGTTGCTGCCCAAGCTGGGCGCGTCGGGGTTTATTGCGTTGGCCATGGCCGGGCAGATTCTTGCCTCGCTGCTGCTCGACCATTTCGGCCTGTTCGGCCTGGTGGAGCGCCAACTGACAACGCCCCGCGTGTTGGGGGCGTTGCTGTTGATCGGCGGCGTGGCGTTGATTCAGTTCAGCGCCACGCCGGCCCGGGCCTTGGCGACGGCGGGCTGATCAGCCTTTGTCGAGGGTGCGCAGTTTCTGCGGCAGGCCCCACAGCAGCAGCGCCGCGGCCAACAGCGCGCACACACCGATCACGTAGAGCGCCGGGGTGGTGCTGCCGGTCAGGTCCTTGATCCGCCCTACCATTACCGGGCTGACGATCCCACCGAACTGCCCGAGGGTGTTGATCACCGCGATCCCACCCGCCGCGCCCGCACCGGCGCCGGCCAGCAGCTTGGGAGGCAGCGTCCAGAAGGTCGGGATCGAGGCGATGATGCCCGCGCCCAGCATGCCCAGGGCGATGATCAGGAACGTCGTGTGGTCGGCAAAGATCCCGGCACTGAAGAAGCCCACCGCGCCGAGCACCACCAGGCCGCAGACAAACTTGCGGCGCTCGCCGGTGGCATCCGACAGACGCCCAATCACCACCATGCTGATCGCACCGCACACATACGGGATAGCCGTGAGCAGGCCAATCATCACCGGGCTCTGGGTGCCGGCGCTGCGGATTAATTGCGGTGCCCAGAAGTTGAGGCCGTAGGAAGCCACCTGGATCAGGAAGTAGATAAAGCCGAGCATCAGGAAACCCGGAATACGTATCGCCGACAGCAGTGAGCCGCCATGGGTATTCGGCTCATGTTTGGCGATGCGGCTCGACAGCAAGACCTTTTCCGCAGAAGTCAGCCAATGGGCGTCTTCGATGCGGTCCTTGAGCAACGTCAACACCAGGAACCCCAGGCCGATGCACGGCAAGCCGCCGAGCAGGAACAACCAGTGCCAGCCGCGCATCTGCAGTACGCCGTCGAGGTGCTCGAGCACCAGGCCGGAAAACGGTGCACCCACCAGGCCGGCGAAGGCCGAGGCCAGGAACAGCATCGAGGTGATGCGCCCACGGAAATGCTGCGGGAACCACAGGGTCAGGTAGTACAACACGCCAGGTGCGAAGCCCGCCTCCATCGCGCCGATGATGAAGCGCAGGCCATAGAACTGCCACTCGGCCGTGACAAACACCATCGCCGCCGTGGCCAGGCCCCAGGACATCATGATCCGTGCGATCCAGCGCCGGGCGCCGACCTTGTACAGCATCATGTTGCTCGGCACTTCAAAGATCACATAGCCCACCACAAACAAACCGGCGCCCAGGCCGTAGGCGGTGTCGCTGAGGCTCAGGTCGGTTTGCAGCTGAAACTTGGCGAAGCTGATGTTGATACGGTCAAAAAACGCGAACAGGTAACACACCATGATCAGCGGCATCAGGCGCCAGGCGACCTTGCTGACCAGCGCTTTTTCGGCATCGATTTCAGCGGCCGGGCGCGCGCCGGCCTCCAACGTATTAGTGCTCATGGGTTTCTCTCCAGCGGACTGCTCACAGGCGTCCGATTGTTTTTGTTGTCTGGTGCGGCGTTACAGCGTGGCGATGTAGGCCGGTGGCGGATGCAAGTCACTGTTGCGCCCGGCCTTGGCCACCTGGCCGGGCAACTCATGGCCAAGCAAGGCCGGCAAGCGCCGGGACATGTGCAGCAGGTGCGGCAGGTCGATACCGGTGTGAATGCCGACCTCGTCACACAGGTTGACCAGGTCTTCGGTGCAGATATTGCCCGACGCCCCCGGCGCAAACGGACAGCCGCCGAGGCCACCCAGCGCCGCATCAAAACGTCGGGCGCCGGCCTCGTAGGCAGCCAGCACATTGCACAAGCCCAGGCCGCGGGTGTTGTGGAAATGCAGGGTCAGGTCGCCCGCCGGCACGCGCTGCAACACACGTTTGACCAGGCGTTCCACCTGGCGCGGGTTGGCCATGCCGGTGGTGTCGGCCAGGCTGATGCCCTGGATGCCGAGGGCTTGATACGCGTCGACAATCTGTAGCACGCGGTCTTCATCGATCTTGCCTTCGAACGGGCAACCGAAGGTGGTGGCGATGCTGCCATTGAGGCGCACCGGGTGATCGGCGGCAAAGCGCACAATGTCACCGAACGCTGCCAGCGAGGCCTCGCAGCGCATGCGCATATTCGCCAGGTTGTGGGTCTGGCTGGCGGACATCACCAGGTTCAGCTCATCGGCGCGCGACTCGACGGCGCGCTGGGCGCCCTTGAGGTTGGGGATCAGCGCCACATAGATCACCCCGGGTTTGCGCGCGATGCCCTGGAACACCTGCTCGCCGTCGCGCAACGCGGGGATGGCCTTGGGCGACACAAACGAACCGGCTTCGATACGCGAAAAACCGGCCAGCGACAGCTGATCGATCAGCGCGATCTTGTCGACGGTCTCGACCCAGGTCGGTTCGATTTGCAGGCCATCGCGCGGGGAGACTTCCTGCACGATCAGCGGGTCGCCATAGTCAGTGATCATTGCACCACTCCCGAGGTTTTCAGGCGTTGGATATCGGCGCCGGTAAGGCCCAGGCTGCCAAGGATGTCATCGGTGTGCTGGCCCAGGGCCGGGCCCTGCCAGTTGACGCCACCGGGGGTTTCGGAAAGTTTGGGCACGATGCCCGGCATCTTCACCGACACACCACCAGGCAACTCGGCATCGAGCAGCATTTCGCGCGCCTGGTAATGCGGGTCGCTGACGATATCCGCCACCGAGTAGATGCGCCCGGCCGGCACTTCGGCAGCCTCCAGGGCGCTGAGCACCTGGTCGATGGGCAAGCTGCTGGTCCAGTGGGTGATCGCGGCATCCAGTAATCCACTCTTCGCCGCGCGGCCGTCGTTGTGGGCAAACTCAGGGGCTTCGGCCAGGTCGACGCGGCCGATGGTGGTCATCAGGCGCTTGTAGATCGGGTCGCTGTTGCCGGCGATCACTACATAAGCACCGTCGGCGGTCAGGTAGGTATTGGACGGCGCAATGCCAGGCAAGGCGCCACCACTGCGTTCTCGCACGTGGCCGAGCATGTCGTATTCCGGCACCAGGCTTTCCATCAGGTTGAACACGCTTTCGGCGAGGGACACGTCGACAATCTGCCCGTCGCCCTGGCCGGTCTTGACCCGCAGCAGCGACATCAGCGCGCCGATCACACCGTGCAACGAGGCAAGGGAGTCACCCAGGCTTACGCCGACCCGCGCCGGTGGCGAATCCGGGTTGCCGGTGGTGTAGCGAATGCCGCCCATGGCCTCGCCGATCGCACCAAAGCCTGGGCGGTCGCGGTAAGGGCCAGTCTGGCCATAGCCGGAGATGCGCACCAGGGTCAGCTTGGGGTTGAGCGCGTGCAGCACGTCCCAGCCCAGGCCGAGTTTTTCCAGGCCACCGGGGCGCAGGTTTTCGATCAGCACGTCGGCGTCGCCCAGCAGTTGCTTGATCAGGCCCAGGCCTTCAGCGGACTTGAGGTCCAGCGCCAGGGACTTCTTGTTGCGCGATTGCAAGTACCACCACAGCGATGTGCCTTCGTGCAGCTTTCGCCATTTGCGAAGTGGATCGCCCTGGCCCATGGCTTCGATCTTGATCACCTCGGCACCGAATTCGCCCAGCAGCCGGGCGGCGAACGGCGCGGCAATCAGCGTACCGATCTCGATCACCTTGATGCCGCTCAGGGGAGCCGTCATGGGGTGTACCTCTTGTTCTTGGAATGTGTGGCCAAGGCTAGAGGACAGGCACAGGAAAAATCCAACCGTCAGTTGGCAAGGAGCGTTCGCGAAACGCGAACACACTGGTGGGCGACCCGGTGCTTGAGCCCTGCGGCGATGTCGAGATCGCCATCGCCGCAGGGCTTCTACAGGGGCGCGCTGAGGTAGTCGAACAGCAAGCGGCTGACGGGCGACAACTGCGCTTCATCGCGCACTACCAGGATCAGGCTGCGGTGCGACCATGCATCGGTCAGCGGCACCGCGTGCAATCCCAGCGCGCGGCCAAACAGTTCGTAGGCCTTCTGCGGCAGGATGCCGATACCCATGTTGGCCTGGACCATCCGGCACATCGCATCAAACCCCGGCACGTGGATGCGCAGGCGCAACATTTTGCCGGCCTCGCGCGCGGCGGCGTGGGTGCGCATGTTGATCGAACTGGCGGCGTGCAGGCCAACGTAGTCGCTGTCCAGGGTGTCGGCGAAAGCCAGGGATGCGCGTGCCGCCAACGCGTGATCCGCCGGCATCAGCACCACCAGTTTGTCATGGCGATAGGTCACGCTGGGCAGGCCCTTGGTGTCGGTGTCGCTGGAGCAGATGCCCAGATCGGCGACGCCATCCAGCACGCCCTGGACCACGCCGTTGCTGGGGCGCTCTTCAAGGTCGGTCTTGACTTCGGGGTGCAGTTCGGAAAAATCGCGCAGGTCTTCCGGAAGGAACTCAATGATCGCCGACAAATTGGCCAGCATCCGCACGTAACCACGCACACCGTGGCTGTGCTCACCGAGTTCCAGGCCCATTTTTTCCACGTTGAACAGCATCTGCCGCGCATGGTGCAACAGGGTCTCGCCGGCCGCGGTCAGGTCCATGCCCTTGGCCCGACGCACGAACAGGCTCACGCCGAGCACCTGCTCCAACTCCATCAGGCGCTTGCTGGCAGCCGACACCGCGATGGCTTCGCGGGCCGCGGCGCGGGTCAGGGTGCCCTCCTCGAACACCGCGACGAACAGTTGCAGGGTGATCAGGTCCAGGCGGCGCACCAGGCTCTTGTGCAACATCAGCCGCGCTCGGATGCCAGGCGATTGATCTCGGCCTGCTCCACCACCGGCTGTGGCGCGCCATGGCGCACCGCCGCCAGCATGGCCCGGCCAACGGTTACAGTACTGACCACCCAACCCGGCTTGAGCCGACGCACAGACGACAGCAACGGCCCGAGCACGGAGTAAAACGCCTGATACAACGGCGTCTTCGAGCGCACCCCATGCAACGGCTGGATGATCCCCGGTCGGAACAGGTAAACCGCCTTGAACGGCAGGCGCAGCAAGGCATTCTCGGTCTTGCCCTTGACACGCGCCCACATCGACTTGCCGGCCTCGGAACTGTCCGTCCCGGCGCCGGACACGTAAATGAAGGTCATCTGCGGATTGAGGCGTGCCAGGGTGCTGGCGGCAACGAGGGTGAGGTCATAGGTGAGGTGGGTGTAGCGGGTTTCATTCATACCCGCCGAGGACACCCCGAGGCAGAAAAAGCAAGCGTCAAAGCCTTGCAGCAAGTTTTCCAACGGCTGGAAATCCAGCATGTCGCCGTGCAACACCTGATGCAGCTTGCCATGCTCCTGGGTCAGCGGCGTGCGCCCGACGGCGACCACTTCCTGTACGTCAGGGGCAAGCAGGCACTCGCGCAGGACGCCCTGGCCGACCATGCCGGTGGCACCGAATAACAGAACTCTCATCTAGCACTCCCTTCATCCCGCTCGTTTTGGCTATCTGAGAGACAGGCCGTCATAAGCCGTCGTCACATTCGCCCCCTACGCTGCCACCTTACTCACTATCGTGAGAGCCGACCTCAACAAATTGAACGGCGCCGGCGCCTTGAGCCATGACTGGACAGCCCAAGGCGATTAATTGCAACTGAGTATCGTAGGAGGCTGCCCACATTAGAAAGTCCGCGCGACGTCCTCTCTACAGGAAACGCCTGACTTACCCTTCAAGAATTTCCCCGTTAATGTTTTCCGCCCATCCTCTTCAAGGACGAAAAAATGGAAAACCTGCCGTCAAAAAACCAATTTTCAAACTATAAAAAAATAATCCAGACTGCTGATAAGGACTGGCAATCAGCCAAGTCAGGAAAGCTTTGCGAGCTTAATGTAACGGTTAAAGGTACCAACCACCTCATCGACCAATATGGACGAGACCTTTATCACTTTTGCACCACTTCTTACCTTGGGCTTGACTACCATCAAGACATACTGGATGGCGCCATACAAGGCATCGTTGCCGCCAAGACTCTTCGAATTGCAAACTCAAAAAATCGATGCAAGCTCGCTATTTTGGAGGAGTATGAAACACAACTCTCAACGCTATTTGATTCACAATGCCTAAGCACTTTATCTTGCAGCGCAGCCAGTGCTGGATTATTACCTTTACTCGCCAGCGGCGCATTAACTGACCATTCGCCCCCAACCCTGGCATTTGACAAATATACTCACTACTCAATGAACCTTACAAAAGCATGCTGCGCAGATGAAACGGAAGTAATAACCGCGCCGCACAATGACATAGGCTTCATTGAAGACTTATGTAAAAAGCGCAAAAAAGTCGCTTACATAGCGGATGGCGTTTACAGCATGGGTGGGAAAACAGATATTGAAAGCTTGCTTTATCTCAAAGCACGTTACGGTCTATTTCTTTATCTCGACGACTCTCACGCACTGTCTGCATTTGGAGAGAAAGGACGTGGCTTCATCCGACCACATTTTTCAGCGCTAGACGATCAAACCTTAATTGTCGCCTCGCTCGGCAAGTCATTCGGTGCCAGCGGAGGGCTAGTCATGCTGGGCAGCGAAAAACAAAAAACCTTAATGAACCGGTATGGAGGGCCAAGCAATTGGTCCCAAAGTCTAAATTCCGCGGCTATTGGCGCAGGCCTGGCGTCTATAAAAATACATCAAACGACAGAACTGCTTCTACTTCAGGAAAAGCTCCTCACCAACATTCGGTTATTCGATAGCCTTGTACATACCGACCAGCAAGGCACGCACACAGCGATCCGTTTGATCACCTGTGGCGAAGCACAAAAAGCCACCACCATTGCTGCACAACTCTCACACAGTGGCTTCTTCACTGGTGCGGTATTCTTTCCGGTCGTGCCCAGGGGAAAAGCCGCCATTCGTATAACACTGCGCGCGGACATGCTCCCTCAAACGATACGTTCATTTTGTTCAAGACTCGTGATGCTTCTAGAAGAACACGACAACCGCTGACGTTTGCGGTTGCTCAATAACCAAAACATCAAATCGCACGGTTCAGGTTGGCAGCTGGATTTTCGATGATGACTTCAGAAGTTCCACTGACGGATGTCAGCCCTTGAAAAGCACCACAACCCTTACCCTCGCCTGCTGCGCCGCTTTCCTCGCCCAGCTCGGCATCAGCGGTTACTTGCCCGCAGTGCCCGCCATCGCCCTAGCCCTGCGCGCCGCCGAGGACCAGGTAGCCTTGGCTCTGGCGGTGTACCTGGTGGGTATGGCGCTGCCGATGCTGCTGTGGGGGAGACTGAGCGAACGGTTTGGCAGAAAGCCGGTATTGCTGGCGTCACTGGCGGTATATGCCATGGCCAGTACCGCCATTCCATCGGCGTTGAACGTAGAAACATTCTTGGTATTGCGGCTGATTCAGGGAGTGGGCGCGGGCGGTGTTTCGGTGATGGCGCGAGTGTTGGTGCGGGATAGCTTCAGCGGGGAACTGTTGGCCAAAGGCTTGTCGTGGTTGGGCATGACCTTTGTGATCGCGCTGGGTATCGGCCAGTTTGCAGGTTCGTTGGTGCAAGTGGCATTCGGCTGGAAAGCGATCTTTTATACGTTGGCGATCGCAGCCGTCACGTTGATGGTGATCTTGCGGTGGGTAACGTTTGCGCGGCTGGTGAAGGCGGCTTCCTCGCTACCGACCTGGCGGATCTACGCCACGATTATGCGACACCCCGGCTTTCTCCACCCGGCCATGATCGGCGGCCTGGGCTATGGCGTCATCATTGCGTTCAACACCTGCGCACCACTGATATTGCAGGGGCGCTTCGACTGGAGCGCGACGCAGTATGGCTGGCTGGGATGGCCGATAAGCGGCGCGTATCTGGCAGGGGCGTTGATGGTCAATCGCCTCGTTGTACAAACGGGGCGGTTGACGATGATGAGTTGGGGCGTAGCCCTGATATTGCTGGGGACTGCCGTGATGTTGCTCGGCAGTGTATTTGCCAGCGGGCTCGCTGTGCTGCTGTGGTTACCGTATTGCCTGGCAGTGTTGGGCCAGTCGATGAGTTACCCGATCAGCTTGTCCCTGGCCAATGATGGTTCCCCCATCAACGGCCCTTACGCCATGGCCTTGAGCGGTTTTATGCATCAACTGATGGCCGCCATGATCGGCGGCGTGGCCAGCCTGTTGGTGAGTCCGCAATCATGGCCATTGGCACTGTTGTGCATGGCGTTGGCAGGCGGCGCATTTCTCTGCGCCGCCGGGTGCCGTACGGATCAGAACGCGCTGCGAAAGATCTCCTCGATCTGACGCTGATCCGCCCGGCGCGGGTTGGTCAGCCCGCACGCGTCCTTCAACGCGTTAGTGGCCAACAGCGGAATGTCCTGCAACTTGGCGCCCAGCTCGCGCAGCCCGGCGGGGATTTCGACGTCCAGGGACAACGCACGAATCGCGGCGATGGCGGCCTGGGCGCCCTCTTCGTCCGTGCTGCCTTTGACATCCGCTCCCAGCGCGCGGCCGACGTCGCTCAAGCGCTTGGCGCTGACGCTGGCGTTGAAGCTTTGCACGTGGGGCAACAGCACCGCGTTACACACGCCATGGGGCAGGTCGTAGAGGCCGCCCAACTGGTGGGCCATGGCGTGCACGAAACCCAGGGACGCGTTGTTGAACGCCATGCCCGCCAGGAACTGAGCGTACGCCATGTTTTCCCGTGCGGCCTTGTCGCTGCCGTCGCGTACAGCCAGGCGCAGGTTGGCGCTGATCAGCTCGATGGCCTTGATCGCGCAGGCGTCGGTGATCGGCGTGGCAGCAGTGGACACATAGGCTTCGATGGCGTGAGTCAGGGCGTCCATGCCGGTGGCGGCGGTGAGGCCCTTGGGCATGCCGACCATCAGCGCCGGGTCGTTGACCGACAGCAGTGGCGTGACGTTGCGGTCGACGATGGCCATTTTCACGTGGCGGCTTTCGTCGGTGATGATGCAGAAACGGGTCATCTCGCTGGCGGTGCCGGCGGTGGTGTTGATGGCCACCAGCGGCAGTTGCGGCTTGCTCGATCGGTCGACGCCTTCGTAGTCGCCGATATGCCCGCCGTTGGTGGCGCACAGGGCGATGCCCTTGGCGCAGTCATGGGGCGAGCCGCCGCCCAGGGACACGACGAAATCGCAGGCGCTCTGTTGCAGCAGCGCCAGGCCGTTCTCGACGTTTTCCACATTGGGGTTGGGCTTGGCGCCGTCGTAGATCACCGAGTCGATGTCCTGCATCGCCAATTTCTCGGCGATCATGCTGGCCACGCCCGCCTTGGCCAGGCCGGCGTCGGTGACGATCAGTGCCTTGCGAAAACCGTAGTTGCGGATGGCGGTCATGGCTTCGTCGAGGCAATCGGTGCCCATGATGTTGACGGCGGGAATGAAGAAGGTGCTGCTCATGGCGAATCCTCGGATGACGTTTATGCCTACAGCATCGACTTCACCCGCCTGCGGCATCTTGATCAGGATCAACGCCGGCTCGTGATAAAGTCACCGTCCAGCCGAATTCGAGTAGACCCGCCGCAATGAAGGATTTCCAGGATATTGATGCCCACCTTGAAGACTGGAGCGCACTGCGCAGCCGCACTGCCTTCAGCGGGATTCTGATCGGCAACGGCGCCAGCCGTACGATTTGGGAAGACTTCGCCTACGACTCGCTGTTCGAAAACGCGCGCACCGTCGAAGAAAAACCCCTCGGCCAGTCCGAACTCAGCGTGTTCGACGCCCTGCAAACCCGCAGCTTCGAACAGGCCCTTGGCGCGCTGAAGACCACCAACCGGGTCAACAAGGCCCTGGCGGTCAGCTCGGCGGCACCGCGCAATCGCTACTACGCGATCAAGGAAGCGCTGATCAATACCATCCACGCGGTGCACATTCCGTGGCGCCTGGTGCAGCCGTCGACGCTGGCGACGATCAACGCGGAGCTGGCGCAATACACCACGGTGTTTACCAGTAACTACGACTTGCTCAACTACTGGGCGATCCTGCACACGCCAGGCATCGACGACCTGTTTCGCAGCGCCGACTCAAGCTTCGACCTGCGCAACACGCGCACCGAGGCCACGCGCATTCTGTACCTGCACGGAGGCCTGCACCTGGTGCGCAACCTCGACGGTACCGCGCGCAAATTGCCGACCACCGACAGCACCCTGCTGAGCAGTTTTGCGATCAATAACACGATCAAGACCCTCGACGATGTGCCGCTGTTCGTCAGCGAAGGCACGGTAGACGAGAAGCTCAAGACCATCCGTAGCTCGGATTACCTGTCGTTCTGCTATGAGCAACTGCTGACCCATGAAGGCGCGCTGTGCCTCTTCGGCCACGACCTCGGGCCGCAGGATAAACACTTGGTGGATGCGATTCGCCAAGCCCCGGTGACCACGCTGGCAATCTCGGTATCGGGGCGCAGCGACGGGTTTATTCGCCAGCAGAAGCGGCGGTACTCGCAGCTGTTTGATGGGTCGGGCGTGGCGCTGGAATTCTTTGCGGCGCGCACCCATCCGCTGGGCAATCCTGCGCTGTCAGTCCCGGTCGAACGCTGACTTTCCGGGCGACTTCGATCAAATACAGGCGCTGGCTTGCCAGCGCCCACCATGAGCGTGTTCACAACAGCCAAGTGACGTCAGTCCTGCGCGCTGTGCACCACCACCAGCAATTGCGCCTGCACCGGCCCCACCGAGCGCAGGCGGTGGGGCTTCTGCGCATTGAAGTGCAGCGCATCGCCACGCTCGAGGATCACGCGCTCAGTCATGAAATCCACTTCGACCTGGCCTTCATGCACAAACAGAAACTCCTCCCCCACGTGCTCCTTGAAGCTCTTGTCGGTGAATTCCGCCGGCGGGTAGATGATGAAGGGCAGCAGGCTGCGTTCACTGACTTGATGGGCGAGCACCGCGTAACCGGGCGCCGTGTCGGGCCGTTCATGGCTGCGCACCAGGCTGTAGCTGTCGAGGCTGACGCTGTCTTCGCTGAACAGCTCTTCGACCTTCACGTTCAGCGCCTTGGCCAGTTTCAGCGCGGCGGCAATCGACGGCGTGTTGAGGCCGCGCTCAACCTTGGACAGGTAGCTCTTGGTCATCCCGGACTTTTCAGCCAGGCTCTCCAAGGTTACGCCAAGTTTTTTTCTCAATAATTTCAAACGGATAGACATGTGCCGCGGTTAATCCATGCAGGAAGCGATGAGCTGTGCTTGCCAATGACACTTTGTGTCATATAGCATCTTTAGTGTCATTTGCGTTCACCCAGCGACCTTGCGAGCAGCGGGAGACCAGCAAACCAGACGTCCGTTGAACCACCCAAAGGACACCGATATGGCCAAGACATTAGCACTCCCGAAAGACCAGCTGGTCAAGCAAGCGCTGATCCAGATGCAAAATACCCTGGCGGATAATACGTGGACCGTGCGGCAAAAGCTGGCGCTGACCTGCCGTATCCTGTTCGAGCACGGCCACGACTCGGGCCTCGCCGGGCAGATCACTGCGCGCGGGCCCGAACAGGGCACCTATTACACCCAGCAATTGGGGCTGGGCTTCGATGAGATCACCGCCAGCAACCTGCTGTTGGTAAACGAGGACCTTGAAGTGCTGGAAGGCCACGGCATTCCCAACCCGGCCAACCGTTTCCACAGCTGGGTCTACCGAGGACGCCCGGATGTGAACTGCATCATTCACACGCACCCCACGCACATCGCCGCGCTGTCGATGCTGGAAGTACCGCTGCAAGTGTCCCACATGGACCTCTGCCCGCTGTACGAAGACTGCGCGTTCCTCGAGGCCTGGCCCGGGGTGCCGGTGGGCAACGAAGAAGGCGAAATCATTACCGCGGCACTCGGTGACAAACGCGCGATCCTGCTTTCGCACCACGGCCAGTTGTCGACCGGCGCGAGCGTCGAGGAGGCCTGCGTGATTGCACAGTTGATCGAGCGTGCCGCCAAGCTGCAGTTGCTGGCGATGGCGGCCGGGACGATCAAGCCGATCCTGCCGGAGCTGGGGCGGGAGGCCCACGACTGGATCTCCCGGCCCAAGCGCCATGGCGCCGCGTTCAATTACTACGTGCGACAGAACCTGCGCCAGCACGCCGATTGCCTGAACTGACCCGCCCCTTTTCTGACAGGAGACTTCCCATGTCCAGCCCCGATATTCACGGCATCATCGGCTACACCATCACCCCCTTCAGCGCTGACGGTAAGCGCATCGACCTCGACGCCCTCGGCCGCTCCATCGACCGCTTGATCGACGCCGGCGTCCATGCCATCGCGCCCCTGGGCAGCACCGGCGAAGGGGCTTATCTGAGCGATGCCGAGTGGGATGAAGTCAGCGCCTACAGCCTGGCAAAAATTGCCCGGCGCGTACCGACTGTGGTCAGCGTCTCGGACCTGACCACCGCTAAAGCCGTGCGGCGCGCCCGTTACGCCGAGGCAAATGGCGCCGATGTGGTGATGGTGCTGCCGGCCTCGTACTGGAAACTCAGCGAAGCGGAAATCCTCGCCCACTACGCTGCGATTGGCGACAGCATCGGCGTGCCGATCATGCTCTACAACAACCCGGCCACCAGCGGCACGGACATGTCGGTGGATTTGATCCTGCGGATCGTCAAGCACGTGGAGAACGTGACGATGGTCAAGGAGAGCACCGGCGATATTCAACGCATGCACCAATTACGGCGCCACAGCGACGTGCCGTTCTTCAACGGGTGCAACCCGCTGGCACTGGAAGCCTTCGTGGCGGGTGCCAAAGGCTGGTGCACCGCAGCGCCGAACCTGATCCCACAGCTCAACCTGGCTTTGTATGACGCGGTGCTGGCGAATGATCTGACCCAGGCGCGAGAACTGTTCTACCGACAACTGCCGCTGCTGGAATTCATCCTCAAGGGCGGGCTACCGGCAACGATCAAGGCCGGTTTGCGCCTGACCGGGCTGGAAGCCGGCGATCCACGGTTGCCGGTGTTCCCGTTGAGTGAAGCCGGGATCGAGCAACTAAAGACATTGCTGCGCTGACCCTGTAGGAACCGGCTTGCCGGCGATAGCGCTCTCGCAGTCAACATCAACATCGACTGCCCCCGACGCGATTGCCGACAAGCTGGCGTCGACAATTAAACCGAGACAAATGACAATAATTCTCGATATCATTCGCGGCATCTCTACGCCGTGCTTCGTCACGAAGGATATCCATGTCTCGTCCCAAGCCCGACCCGCTGTCGGCCGATGCTTTTCGCGGGTTTTATGCAGATATCCTGCATTTCCTGCGCAAACGCACGGACAACGCCAGCGACGCGGCGGACATGACCCAGGATGTCTTTACCCAGTGGCTGGACTACCGCGACCGGGCCAAGGTCGAGCAGCCACGGGCCTTTCTGTTCCAGATGGCGCGCAATCTGCTGCGTGATCACTGGCGCAGACAGAAGGTACGGCACACCGCCCATTCCGATCAGGCCGACAGGGACGCCGAACCGGTCACCGACGAGCAAAACGATCCCATGGCCGCCGCGCAGCGCTTGCAACGCCTGGAACAGTTGAAAGAAGTCCTCGCCGAACTCTCGCCGCGCCGGCGAGAAGCCCTTATGCTGCACCGCTTCGAAGGCTTGAGCCAGGCGCAGATCGCCGAGCGCATGGGCATTTCGACGAGCATGGTGGAAAAGCACATCGCTTTTGCCCTGCTGCATTGCAAGCGACGCCTTCAATCAGCCCCCGGCACGGAGCAGCCAGAATGAACCGCCTGAGCGACACCGACGCCCTGGATATCGAAGCGAGTGACTCCATCGATGCCCAAGCCGCCAGCTGGTTTGCACGCAACCGTAATGACGCGAGCCGTGCCGACCGCAAGGCGTTTGCCGCCTGGCATGCGGTTGCGGCGCATGCTCGCGCCTATGCCGAGTTCGAGCAACTGTGGGCCGACCTGGCACAGTTGCAGCAACTGAACAAACCGGTGCCCCTGCCCAAGCGCAAGCCATCGGTGTGGCGCCCTGCCCTGGCCGTCGCCGCGGCAGTGTTGTGCGCCGTGCTGGCCACGCATATCGGCGCGCCCCGCGAGCTGTATCACACGCAAGTGGCGGCCCATGCCAAGGGCATGCGCACCTTCAACCTGCCCGACGGCAGCACGCTGTATGTAAATGCCAACACGCGCCTGCGTGTGGACTTCACCGCGCACCAACGCATCGTGCACCTGGACAAGGGCCAGCTGTATATCGAGGTGGCCGCCGACAAGGAGCGGCCGCTGTTCGTGCAGGCCGGCGAGGCCAATGTGCGGGTGGTCGGCACCGGCTTCGATGTACGCCGCAGCCAACAGCAACTGGTGGTCAGCATCGCCCACGGCAAGGTGGCTTTCGAGCCGGACGCAAAGAGCCCGGTGACCCTGCTCGGCGCCCAGCAGCGCGCCACCTACAGCTACGCCAAGGGCACCGTGCAGCAACAAACCCTCACCGCCGAAGAAGTGGCCGACTGGCGCAGCGGGCACTTGTCATTTCGCAACCGCGAACTAGCCAGCCTGATCGATGAACTGAGCCTCTACCGTCCCCAGGCGCCGTTGCAGGTGAGCAATGCGGTGGCGCAACTGAAGGTCTCGGGCAATCTCGATGTCAACGACCCAGACGCCCTGCTCAACGCCCTGCCCGCCTTGCTGCCAGTGAAAACCGTGGCCTCGGCCGATGGCATCGTACGGATCGAGCCCAGCAAATAACCCTCGAAACAGTACTTGAGAATATTTTTCATTCGCAGGTGTGGATTTTTTTGCCTGCCCCGTCTTCCTCCGGTCTGCGTTTGATACGCACGCATTTTTCGGCCACTTGGCCACACCGGGGGATTTCATGTTTCGCGCGCCTTGCCACGCTTCGCACCTGTTTCTTCGACCGACCGTCATTGCCACCTGCCTGGCCTTCAGCCTCAGCGCCCAGGCCGAGTCGTTCAAGCTGCAACTGCCCGCCCAGTCGCTGGCCACGTCGCTGAGCCAAGTGGCGCAGCAGGCGAAGATCCAGCTGTTGTTCGATGAAGCACTGCTCAAGAACGTGCAGGCACCGGCGCTCAACGGTGAGTTCAGCCCGGAAGTGGCGATTCGCACCCTGCTGAAAAACGGCGAGTTCATCCTGATCAGGGTCGGCAGCACTTACGTGGTAAAGCCCGAAGAGGCAAAAACCACCCAGAGCGGCGCGATCCAGCTGGAAGCCCTGAGCGTGATCGGCACCGGCAACGAGGTCGACTCCAGCACCGTCGGGCGCTCCACCTTGACCCAGGCCGATATCGACCGCTACCAGCCCGACAACATCCCTTCGCTGCTGCAGACCTTGCCGGGAGTGTCCATGGGCGGCTCGCCCAAGCCCGGTGGCCAGACCATCAACATTCGCGGCATGGGCGATGCCGAAGATGTGCCAATGACCGTGGATGGCGCGACCAAAAGCGGCTTCGAGCGCTACCAGCAAGGCACGGTGTTCATCGAACCCGAGCTGATCAAAAGCATTGAGGTGGAGAAAGGCCCGTATTCGCCGTTCAACGGCAACGGCGGTTTCGGCGGCACGGTGAACATGATCACCAAGGATGCACCGGACCTGCTCAAGGATGGGCGTAACGCCGGGGCGATGGCCAAGTACGGCTACTCCAGCAACACCCACGAACAGGTGTACACCGGCGCAGTGTATGGCCGCACCGACGACGGCCGCATGGATGGCCTGATCTACCTGACCAAACGCGACGGCGATGACTTGAAGCTCGCCGGCACCCCGCCCGACCCACGCAACGAATACCCGATCAACCCCAAGCGCCTGCCCAACAGCGCGCAGGATGTAGAAGGCGAGCTGCTCAAGTTCAACGCGCACTTCACCGACGAGCACAGCATGGGCCTGTCCTATTCCAGCGCCAGAAGCGAGCGCATGGCGCCGTTCTCGGCTAAAACCTATCCGTCGCCGCCGACGCAATCAGCCATCGACCGATATGGCTACGAAGGCGCACTGAAACGCTTTCTGGCCGACCGCGAAACCGTGGACACCACCTGGTCAGGCAAGTACGAATACCAGCCGTTGAACAACCCGCTGATCGACTTGAAATTAAGCTACTCGTTCTCCAAGACCGATCAGACCGACGAGCGCGCCGAGAATGCGGTGATCAGCCTGGCCACCGGCGGGCGCAAGATGGAAACGTCTTACACTGACCGCATCCTTGAACTGCGCAACATCAGCCTGTTTACCACCGGCCCGCTGGAACACGCCGTAACCACCGGCGTGCAGATGCGCAAGCACGATCGCGAAACCGAAAGCTGGATGCCGGGCGCGACCTACAACACCGCTAAATACAACTATGGCCATTTCCAGCCGTACTTCATGCCCCACGGCAAAGTCGACACCAATGCGTTCTACCTGCAGGACGCCGTGACACTTGGCGACGTCACCCTCACGCCGTCCCTGCGCTATGACCACGTGCGCAACCGCGGCGAAGCCAACGACGCGCCGTACTACAGCAGCCCGGACCCGCGCGTCGGCCATGACTACAGCGACCGCACCTACACCGGTTGGTCGCCACGCCTGGCAGCCTTCTGGAACGTGACTCCGGATGTCGCCTTCTTCGCCAGCTGGAACCGCACCTGGCGCGCGCCGGTTATCGATGAGCAGTACGAGGTGCAAGGCTCTGCCAGCACGCGCAGCGCCACCAGCCTCAACCTCGACCCGGAGCGCATCACCGCGATTACGGCGGGCAACGTCACGCACTTCTCCGGCGTCTTCACCCGCGATGACAACCTGCAGCTGCGCACCACGCTGTTTCACAACCGCATCGAAGACGAGATCATGAAGGCCACCGGCCTCGGCTGCGAACGGCAAATGACCGTGCCAGGCAGTATCGATGCGGTGTGCACCGACGCGGCGTCCAGGACCAACTATCGCAACGTGGGCGGCATGACCATCAAGGGCTTCGAGCTGGAAAGCTACTACGACTCGACGTACGTGTTCGGCTCCCTGACTTACTCCTGGGCTACAGGTAAACGAGATAACCCCTACACCAACCCTTGGGCTACCGACCGGCACGTGTGGGCACGGGATATTCCACCGGCCAAATGGGTGGTAGTGCTCGGCACCAAGATCCCGAGCTGGGACGCCCAAGTGGGCTGGCAGGGCCAGTTCGTGCGCAAGACCGATCGCGTGCCTACCGACATCTATCCTGGCGGCTTCAACTCCACCATTGGCGACTTTATCTACGACCAGACCGAGAACCCCAGCTACGACACCCAGGGCCTGTTCGCCAACTGGAAACCGCAGCAGGCGGGCCTCAAAGGCACCGAGATCAACTTCACCGTCGACAACCTGTTCAACCGCAGCTACCAGCCAGCACTCAGCGGCGACGGTGTCTACAGCGAAGGGCGCAACGCCAAGATCAGCATCACGCGGTTCTTCTGAACCTGTAGGCGCCGGCGCGCCGGCGATGCGGGCGACTCGGTTTACCCGCGAAACAGCAGCGTTCCCATCGCCCTGGCACGCAACTGTACGGATAAATCCGCACCCAGCTGTAGGCCCGCGATTGGCGGGGGATGTGGCTAGATGGGCTTCCCTTGAAGCCCTCTGGATTTCGGATCCCTCCCATGAGCTCGCGCGAAAATACCGGCATGGCCCTCGGCCTGCTGGGCGTCATCATCTTCAGCCTGACCCTGCCTTTCACCCGCATCGTGGTGCAGGAAATCCACCCGTTGCTCAACGGCCTCGGCCGTGCGCTGTTCGCGGCGATTCCGGCGGCGGCGCTGTTGCTGTGGCGTCGTGAGCGCTGGCCCACCTGGCGCCAGGTGCGCGGGCTGTGCCTGGTGATCGCCGGGGTGATCCTGGGCTTTCCGGTGTTGTCGGCCTGGGCCATGCAAACCTTGCCAGCCTCCCATGGCGCGCTGGTCAACGGCCTGCAACCCTTGTGCGTGGCACTGTATGCCGCGTGGCTGTCGCATGAGCGACCGTCCAAAGCCTTCTGGGCCTGCGCGGCGCTGGGCAGTGCGTTGGTGTTGAGTTACGCGCTGATCACCGGCGCCGGCAGTATTCAGGCCGGCGATTTGTTGATGCTCGGCGCGATTGCCGTCGGCGGGCTGGGCTATGCCGAAGGCGGCCGGCTGGCCAAGGAGATGGGCGGCTGGCAAGTGATCTGCTGGGCGCTGGTGCTGTCGACGCCGGTGCTGATCGGCCCGGTCTGGTACCTGGCGGCGCAGCATCAAGGCGCGATTTCGATGCGCACCTGGTGGGCGTTTGGCTATGTGTCGCTGTTCTCGCAGTTCCTGGGATTCTTCGCCTGGTACGCCGGGCTGGCCATGGGCGGGATCGCGCGGGTCAGCCAGATCCAATTGCTGCAAATCTTCTTCACCATCGCGTTTTCGGCGCTGTTCTTTGGCGAACATATCGAGCCGATTACGTGGCTGTTCGCCTGTGGGGTGATCGTCACGGTGATGCTCGGGCGCAAGACGGCGGTGCAGCCTGCGCCAGCGCCGAAGGTAAACGCTATCTAATGCAGGCGCCGGCTTGTGTGGGAGCCGGGCTTGCTCGCGAAAGCGGCCGGTCAGCCAACCCCTCTATCGCCCATGCCGCCGCCTTCGCAGCCTCGCTAAAGCTCGGCAGCTCCCACAGGGGATTGCGGGATGGCTATGAGATCTGTGGCCGGGTACGGTCAAAATGTGGGAGCGGGCTTGCTCGCGAAAGCGGCCGGTCAGCCAACCCCTCTATCGCCCATGCCGTCGCCTTCGCAGCCTCGCTGAAGCTCGACACACACAGGGGATTGCGGAATGACTATGAGATCTGTGGCCGGGTACGGTCGAAATGTGGGAGCGGGCTTGCTCGCGAAAGCGGCCGGTCAGCCAACCCCTCTATCGCCCATGCGGCCGCCTTCGCAGCCTCGCTAAAGCTCGACGGCTGCCACAGGGGATTGCGGGATGGCTATGAGATCTGTGGCCGGGTGCGGTCAAAATGTGGGAGCGGGCTTGCCCGCGAAAGCGGCAGTTCAGCCAACCCCTCTATCGCCCATGACACCGCTTTCGCAGCCTCGCTAAAGCTCGA
>NZ_JANLOH010000075.1:0-39824 GCF_025466155.1 Pseudomonas sp. 13B_2.1_Bac1
GGGCCCCCCCCCCCCCCCCCCCCCCCCCCCCCGCGGGCCGCCCCCCCCCCCCCCCCCCCCCCCCCCCGCTCCCACACTTAATCGAGGTCATATCAGCTCATTTGCCCCAGCCTATGGCCTCAAAAGCCCGGTTTACGGGCCTTCGTGCCGATCCCTGTCACAGAACCGTCATCCCCCACCCCTAGCTTGCCCTCCCAGTTGCCGGGCCTCTTGCCTGGCGCCAATGGATTCTTGGGGAGGATTGCATGTACAAGCGCACCGGGCTCGTCAGCTTCACGCTCACTGCCTTGGCCCTGGCGATGGCCAGCGAGCGGCTCAACGCTGCCGAGGCGGCCACCACCGAGCACGTCGAAGTGGTCGGCCAGGCTGCCGCCATGGACCAGGCGCTCAAGGAGCAGCGCCGCTCCGACAGCATCAAGAGCGTGGTGCATGCCGACGGCGTGGCCCAGTTGCCGGATGAAAACGTCGCCGAAGCGGTGCAGCGCCTGCCGGGCATCAGCGTCGAGCGCGACCAGGGTGAAGGGCGCTTTGTCAGCGTGCGCGGCCTGGGCCCGGACCTCAACAGCGTGACCATCAACGGCACCCTGGTGCCCGCGCCGGAAAGCGCGCGCCGCGCGGTGGCGCTCGATGTGTTGCCCTCGGAACTGGTGCAATCGCTGTCGGTGATCAAGACCCTCACGCCGGACATGGACGCCAACTCCCTCGGCGGCACCGTCGACGTGCAAAGCCTGTCGGCCTTCGACCACAAGGGCCTGTTCTACACCGGCAGCAGCGAGGCCAGCTACGACAAGAACACCCGCCAGACCAGCCCCAAGTTCTCCGGCGCCGCCAGTAACCGTTTCAGCCTTGGCGATGGCATCGACAACTTTGGCGTGGCCGCCGCCCTCAGCTGGCAGAAGCGCGATTTCGGCTCGGACAACGTCGAGACCGGCGGCGCCTGGGACTTCACCGATGGCGCCAGACTCAACGAGTTCGAACAGCGCGACTACGACATCAGCCGCGAACGCGCCGGGGGCGGCCTGAACTTCGACTACAAGCCCGATGACCTCAGCAGCTACTACCTGCGCACTCTCTACAGCCGCTACAAGGACACCGAGACCCGCAACTCCACCAGCATCGAGTTTGCCGACCCCCAGGCGCCCGGCGAACTGGGCGATGCCGAGGGCAAGCGTAAGCTGAAGAACCGCGAGGAAACCCAGGAGATCCAGTCCTACGTGTTCGGCGGCGAGCGCATGCTCGGCCTCTGGACCTTGAGCGGCCAGGCCGGCTACAGCCAGTCCAGCGAAGACAGCCCGGCGCACATTGCCGGCGCCACTTTTGACGGCGGCGACTTCGCCAACAGCGGCTTCTATGACAAGGACAAGCCACGCCCGATCATCGGCGCCGGTTTCTACGACGCGAACAACTTCACCCTCGACAAGGTCGACTGGGAGAAGCAGAACACTAAGGACACCGAGAAAAACCTGCGCCTGGACCTGGCCCGCGACTATGACCTCGGCGGCTACGCGTCCCAGGTCAAGTTCGGCGGCAAGGTCAGCCGTCGCAACAAGGACAACGACCTGGAGGCCTGGGTCTACAAAGACTTCGACACCCTGGGCTTCACCGCCGACCAGCTCAACCTCACTCAATTTCAGAAAGGCACTGTCGACTATCGCCTCGGCAACTACGGCCCCGGCATCAGCCCTGGCGCGATCAAGCAGTTGATCGGCAGTCTCAACCCGGCGGATTTCTATGACGAGACCGAATCGCGGGTCAACGACTTCACCATCCGCGAGGACATCAATGCCGGCTACCTGATGAACACCGTCGATATCGACGACTGGCGCTTTATCGCCGGCCTGCGCTACGAGGGCACCGAGTTCGAAGCCAAGGGCACCGGCGCGACCGATGGGGTGTTCACGCCCACCGAAACCAAGCGTCGCTATCACCACTGGCTGCCCGGCCTGCATGCGCGCTACCAGATCGACAAGAACACCCAATTGCGCGCCGCCTGGACCAAATCCGTGGTGCGCCCGACCTTCGGCCAGCTGGCGCCGGGGTTTGTCATCGACGATGACGAAGCCACCTTCGGCAACCCGGACCTCAAGCCCCTGGAGTCGAGCAACCTGGACCTGGGCATCGAGCATTTCATGGGCCGCGCCGGGACCGTGTCGGCGTTCGTGTTCTACAAAGACATCAAGAATTTCGTCTACAACACCGACCTGGCCGGCACTGGCGCCTGGACCAACTTCGCCGAGGCCCATACCTACGCCAACGGCGACAGCGCCAAGCTCTACGGCCTGGAACTGGCCTACTCGCAGAAATTCGACTGGTTGCCCGCGCCATGGAACGGCTTGCTGATCGGTGCCAACAGCACGTTCAGCCGCTCCAGCGCTGATATCGAAGGCTTCGACAGTGCCAGCGGCCGTAACCGCAAGCGCAACATCAGCCTGCCGAACCAGTCGGACACCGTCGGCAACCTGATGCTCGGTTGGGAAAACGACAGGCTCAGCCTGCGCGTGTCGGCCAACTACAAGTCGGCGTACCTGTATGAACTCGCCTCGATCAACGACAAGGCCCACGACCTGCACGTCGACGCGCAGACCTTCGTGGACTTCAGCGCGCGCTACTCGCTGAGCAAAAACCTGCAGGTCAGCTTCGAGGCGCAGAACCTCACCGATGAGTCGTACTTCGTCTACACCGGCCATCGCAGCTACAACGGCCAATACGAAGAGTACGGCCCGACCTACAAGCTGGGCCTGACCTTCACCCATTTCTGAACTCAACACATTCCAACTGCAGGCGCTGGCTTGCCTGGAGTTGATCTCCACCGTATTCGAAGGATTTGCACGTTAATGAGAATGTCCAAGCTGTACCTGTTGATTGCCCTGGCCACCTGCGGCCACGCCCTGGCCGGAGACCTGGCGCTGACCCCGTGGGCACCGGGCCTGAAGGCTGAAGCCGTGGCCTTCCTGCCCAACGGCCCCGAGCGCCTGGCCGCCGGCACCCGCGACGGCCTGCAATTGCTCGATCGCCAAGGCGCGGAACTGGCGCGTTTCGAGGGCAATTTCAGCAGCCTCGACACCCGCGCCGCCGGCGCCCAGGTGGTGGCCGCCAGTCTCGACAACGACCGCCAGCAGGCGCTGTTGATCAACCTGGATGTCGCCGGCAAGCGCTTTGGCAAGCCGCTGTACTTGCCGACCCGCGACTTTGCGGTGAATGGCCTGTGCCTTTACCGCGATGCAGCAGCCAACCTGTTTGTTTTCCTGGTCGGTGAAGAGGGCAAGGGCGAGCAATGGCTGGTGGGCAATGGCGCCACGTTATTGAGTGAGGCCCAGCGCGTGCGCGGGGTGCCGCTGCCGCCGTCGGCGCAGTTCTGCCAGGTCGATGACGCCACCCAGCAGTTGCTGGTGAATGAGGAAAACATCGGCTGGTGGGCCTACCCGGCGCACCCGGAAGCCGAGGTCAAGCGCACGCCGGTGGCGCTGTTCGACACGCCCAAGCGCGAAGCCGGGGCCATCGCGTCGGTGCCCGGCGGGATGGTCGCACTGGATCCCAAGACCGCCCAACTGCACCTGTTCCAGCACACCGGCGAACGTTGGGTCGAGCAATCGAGCCTGAGCCTGCCAGGCCTCAAAGAGCCGGAGCAACTGACGGTCAACGGCCGGCAACTGCTGGTGCGTGACGACGACACCGGCGCGCTCTACCAGGCCACCCTCGACTGGCAGGCCCAGCCGGTGGCGGCGGTGCCGGTGCTGCCGGAAGTCGCCGCCGTGCGCCAGACCGACCCGGTCGGCCGCCAGGGCGATGCGGCGGATGATCCGGCGATCTGGATTCACCCCGCGCAACCGGCGAAAAGCCGCGTGCTCGGCACCAACAAGAAACAGGGCCTGCTCGCCTATGACCTCGACGGCAAGCTGCTGCAGGAGCTGGCCGTCGGGCGCCTCAACAACGTCGATGTACGCCCCAACTTCAAACTCGGCCAGCGCACGGTCGACCTGGCCGTGGCGAGCAATCGTGATCACAACAGCCTGAGTCTGTTCAGCATCGACCGCCAGAGCGGCGAGTTGCGCGAAGTCGGTGAAGTGCCGACGCCGCTCAAGGAAATCTACGGCATCTGCCTGTTCCAGCCGGCCAGTGGGGAGATCTACGCGATCGCCAACGGCAAGGACGGCACCTTCCTGCAATACCGTCTCAGCGCGCCGGATGGCCGGGCGCAGGGTGAGCTGGTGCGCCAGTTCAAGGTCGACAGCCAACCCGAAGGCTGCGTGGCCGACGACCAGCGCCAGCGCCTGTTTATCGGCGAGGAAGATGTCGGCGTGTGGGCGGTGGACGCCCGCGCCGATCAACCGGCGACCCTGACCAACGTGATCAAGGTCGGCCCGCAACTGCACGCGGACGTCGAAGGCCTGGCGCTGTACCAGAGCGACAAGCGCGACTACCTGGTGATCTCCAGCCAAGGCAATGACAGCTACCTGGTGGTGGATGCCGAACCGCCGTTTGCCGTGCACGGCGCTTTCCGCGTCGGCCTGAACGCGGCCGCCGGCATCGATGGCGCCTCGGAAACCGATGGCCTGGAAGTTACCGCCATCAACCTCGGCGGGCCATGGAGCCAGGGCATGCTGGTGGTGCAGGACGGGCGCAAGCGCATGCCCGAGCAGACCCAGAACTTCAAGTTCGTGCCCTGGGCCGACGTGACCCGCGCGCTGAAATTGCCCTGAACCGTCATCACCCGGTCATCACTTTTTAATCGAATAGGACATCACCATGCATGCGACGATGGAACATATGACGATCTGGGGTTTGATCAGCGACGCCAGCCTGTTGGTCAAGGCCGTAATGCTCACCTTGCTGTTGGCCTCGTTGCTCAGCTGGTACCTGATCATCCAGCGCGCCAGTGTGCTGCGGCGCCTTGAGCGCCAGTTGAATGGCTTCGTGCAGCGCTTTCGCGCGGCGCCGGACTTGCAGGCGTTGTGCCGTGAAACCGTGCAGGCAGGTGAGGGCGGCGTGGCGCCGATCTTTATCGCCGGGGTCCATGAATACCAGCACCTGCACAGCCATGACCCGGCGGTGCTGGAAGGTGTGGAGCGCGCTTTGCAGGTGGCGATCACCGAGCAGGAAGTCGAGCTGGAAAAAGGCTTGCAGTTCCTCGCGACCGTGGGCTCGGTCAGTCCCTATATCGGTCTGTTCGGCACGGTGTGGGGGATCATGAACTCGTTCATCGGCCTGTCCCAGGTGCAACAGGCGACCTTGTCCACGGTGGCGCCGGGCATTGCCGAAGCCTTGATTGCCACGGCCATCGGCCTGTTTGCGGCGATCCCCGCAGTGATCGCCTACAACCGTTTTGCCGCGCGAAGCCAGACGCTGCTCACGCGCTACTACGCCTTCGGCAACGAGCTGCAAGTACGCCTGCACCGCACCCTGCGCGGTACGCCGATCAACCTGGCCGTGGCCGCCTGAACAAGGAGCAAGCCGATGTTAACCAGGCCGCAACGCAAGCACGGGCCCAAGGCCGAGATGAACGTGGTGCCGTATATCGACGTGATGCTGGTGCTGCTGGTGATCTTCATGGTCACCGCGCCGATGCTGACCCAGGGCGTGAAGATTGATCTGCCCAAGGTCGCCGCCGAGGCGCTGGCCACCGACACGCGCCAGCAGATCCTCACGCTGTCGGTGAAGGCTGACGGCGGCTATTACTGGAACCTTGGCGGCGAACTCGATACCCAGCACCAGACCGACAGCGCCGTGACCCTCGACGAAATGGGCGCCAAGGTCATGCAGGTTGTGGCGGCGCGCAGCGACACCCAGGTGTACATCCGCGCCGACGATAACGCCGGCTACGGGCGTGTGGTCGCGGCGATGGCGGTATTGCAGAAAGGCGGGGTGAGCAACCTGGGGTTGGTGACCGAGGCCCCGCAATGACGGCGATGATCATGCACAGTGAGACGCTGACGCTGACGCCCCGGGAGTCGTCCGGGTTCTGGAGAAACAGCGTCGCGGCGAGCCTGGCGGTAGCGCTGCACGCAGGGGTGCTGGCTGCGCTGATGCTGGGTTGGTCGGCGGAAAAAGTGCCCGAGGACACACCCAGGGTCATGCATACCCAATTGGTGATGCTGCCGCCTGCGCCCGTGCCTGTTCCCGCACCTGAGCCGGTGGCCTTCACGCCACCGGAACCTGTGGCTGTGCCCGTGCCTGTGCCGGTCAAACCCACGGTCGATCCACAGGTCCAGGCGCAGAAACTCGAGAAGGCCGCGTTGGCACGCAAGCGCGTCGAAGAGCAGAAAATCGAGGCGCAACAGCAGCGCCTGGCCACCGAGCAGCGCAATCGAGAACAGGCGCAACAACGCCTCGACCAGCAGCGCCTGGCCGCCGAAAAAGCCCGCGTCGCTGCCCCCGCAGCAGCGCCGGCACCGGCCTTCGACAGCCGCCAATACCAGCCCTTGAGCAAGGAGGCGCCGGACTACCCCGAGCGCGCCCTCGACAAGAACATCGAAGGCGACTGCTCGGTGGAATACACGGTGAACACCCAGGGCCGCGTGGAAAACCTCAAGGTGCTCGATGACTGCCACCCCCTGTTTATCCGGCCGTCACTGGCAGCGGCGAACACCTTCCGCTACCAGCCCAGGATCGTTGACGGCAAAGCCGTTCCCGTGCCGGCGGTGCGCAACACCTTCCACTACCGCATCAAATGATATCCCGTAGCCAACACCGGCCCCCCTGTGGGAGCGGGCTTGCTCGCGAAAGCGGTGGGTCAGTCGATGAATGTGTTGACTGACAGTCCGCCTTCGCGGGCAAGCCCGCTCCCACCTTTGTAATCGGTGCAGTCTGCAGATCCTTGCAATCTCCACTACCGCATCAAGTGATATCCCGTAGTCAACACCGGGCCCCCTGTGGGAGCGGGCTTGCTCGCGAAAGCGGTGGGTCAGTCGATGAGTGTGTTGACTGACACGGCGCCTTCGCGGGCAAGCCCGCTCCCACATTTTTAGACGGTGTAAGTCTGTAGATCCTTGCAATGTGGCTGTGTCAGGTGTTGACCAGATTGGCCAGTTCAGCCCCTGCGACATACTTCTCCAGATTCGCCAGGAACGTGTCCGCAATCTCGTTGCGGCTATTGGTGGAAATGGCCGAGGTGTGCGGCGACAACCTGACTTTCGGGTGGGTATACAACGGGTGCCCATCCGGCAGTGGTTCCGGTTCGGTCACGTCCAGCGATGCCAGCCCGATCTGTCCGTTGTCGAGTGCTTCGAGCAGCGCCTCCTGATCCAGCAGGCCGCCGCGCGCGATGTTGATCAGGTGCAACCCGGGCTTGGCGCTGCCGAGTACATCGCGGTTGATGATATGCCGCGTGGATTCGGTCAGCGGGGCTGCCACCACCAGGTGGTCGGCGCGGGCGAACAGGTCGTGGATGTCCTTGGCCGCTTCCACACCGGCAACACCAAACGGCACCTGGCTTTGGCGCAGTGCCACGACCTGGATGCCCAGGGCCAGTGCCTTCTGCGCCAGGCTCGCGCCAATTGCGCCGAAGCCGAGGATGCCCAGCGTGGTGCCTTTGAGCGGGCGCAACGGGGTGAAATGCCACTGGGCGTCCTTCACCCAGATGTCCGGCAAATGCTTGGACGCGGCAAAGATCGCCGCCAACGCGAACTCGGCGAGGTTGTCGGCCGCGCTGCCTCGGGAGGTGGTCACCGGTGGCCCGTTGAACAGCCATTGCGGGTAGAAATCGATGCCCGACGACACCAGGTGCACCCACTGTGCACCGTAGGGCCAGCCCGGTGGCGGGGTGTCCGGGGCGGTGTAGCCGCGCACGTTGATCGGGCGCAGCAGCAGGATATTCGCCTGCGGCGGCAGGTCGCTCGGCACCCCTGGCGGCACGCCGATCACTTCGGCGTCGGCGTGCAGCGCGCGCAGGCGCTCGCGGATCACGTCGTTGTAATCCTCGTCGAGCTGGCTGGCAATAATCACCTGACTCATGTGCGTTCCTTCTGGCGTTGGGCGAAGACCGCTTTGCCGACGCCTTGCAGCACGGCGTCATTCTGCGGGGTATGCACGCGACTGCAGAGCACGTCGCGGTAGTGTCGTTGCAGCGGGCTGTGACGCGACAGGCCGGGGTTGCCCGAGGCCTCGATGGCGAGTTCCACCGCGCGGATGGCATTGTTGGTGACCAGGTACTTCAACTGGGCCGCGTTGGCTGCCGGGGTATGACCTTCGGCGGCGGCGTCCAGCAGGCTGCGGTTGGCAAACAGCAGGGTGTCGATATGCCCGACGGTTTCCTGAAAACGCGGCAGTGTCGACAACGCTGCACCGAGGTTGGACGGTTTGCGTTCCTCCAGCCAGTTCACCAGCCAGTCCCGCGCGGCCTGGGCCACCGCGTCGTACACCGATGACAGCAGCACCGACATCCACAGGAAGCCATCGCCATCCAGCTCCGGCTGCGGGGCACTCCAGGGGCTGACGCTGACGGCGTGGTCCAGCGGCACCAGCACATTGTCGAGCACCACTTCATGGCTGCAGGTGGCGCGCATGCCCAGGTGGTCCCAGGTGTCGATAATGCTCACGCCGGGGCTGTCCTTGGGCACCAGCCAGGCGCCCACCAGCGGGTCGGCGTCATCGCTGCGGCCCCACACGCTGAACCAGCTCAGGCCATGGCTGCCGGTGGAGTAGATCTTGCGCCCGCTGATGCGCCAGCCCTCGGCGGTGCGCACTGCGGTGGTCGCCGGCAGGCCGCCACGGGCCGGGGTGCCGAGGTCGGGTTCGACGCGCAGCGCATTGATCAAGGCACCGTCGCGCACCGCGTCCTCGGCCACTTGCGTACGCAGGTGGACCGGCCAGTTCTTGCTGTCTTGCAGGCGGGTGTGTTGCAGGTATTGCATCACCAGGATCAGCGCAGTGGACGGCTCGCCCCTGGCAATCGCACTGATCGCCTTGCGCGCCTGCGGCAGGCTGGCGCCGCCGCCGCCCAGGGCCTTGGGCACGGTGAGGGCGACCAGGCCGTGTGCATGCAACAACTTGAAGTTGGCATGCGGGAACGCGCCGCTCTCGTCATACAGGTGCGCGGTGCTCGCCAGCTCGGCGCTGAGGCGTTCGAGCAGGGCTTCGAAGTTGGCGACTTCCACGGAGCGCAGAGACGGTTGGGTCATAACAATGTACTCGGTCAAAAATGTGGGCGCCGGCAAGCCGGCGCCTACAGGGGGTTGTGGGCTTAGATAGCGATGCGTACGGGCTGTTGGCCCAGCAGTCGCTCCACCACCTGCAGCACCGGCTCGGCCTCGGTGCGCACCAGCCAATCCGGGCTCACTTCGACGAAGGCCACGGTGCCGTGCCTGGCGATCACCACCACCGTCGGTTGCGGCAGTTCCCAGGTCCCGGTGCCGGTGGTGTCGCCGATGTGGTTGCCCTTGGCCAATGCGGCGTTGCGCGAGGCTTCGTCGAAACTGTAGAGGATGCCCAGGCGCCGGCCGAGGTTGTTGTCGGTGTCGCTGGCCACCAGCAATTGCAGGTTATGGCGGGTCTTGATCTCCACCAGCCGCTCAGGCACCTGCGGGCTGACCGCCACCAGCGGCACCCCCAGTTCGCGCAGGCGTGGGTAGAGTTGGCGTTCGTAATAGGGCAGGGCGAGATTGCACGCCGGGCAGCCGGCAAAGCGGAAGAAGATCAGCACCGCCGGCCCATCGGCCAGCAACAGTTCGCGGTTGAGTTCGCCGCCTTCCACATTGAGCAGGGTGAATGGGTCCAGTTCATCGCCGACCTGCACGTAGTCGTCGGGCCGTGCTTCATCGACCAGGCGCTGGCGCTGGTCGATGTTGACCTGCAACGCCGCCGGTGCCCAGGAAGCCACGCGTTCGGCGTGCAGAGCCGCTAATTGACGGTTGAGGGATTCGCTCATGCCAGCGCCTCCTGTTGCGCTTCGACCTCGGCGGCGACGCTGTAGCGGTTGGCCGGCACGTCCAGGCCAAGGTTGTCGCGCAGCGTGTGGCCGCTGTACTCGGTGCGGAACAGGCCGCGCTGTTGCAACACGGGCACTACCAGTTCGGTGAAGTACTGCAGGCCGTCCGGAAGCACCGAGTTGATGATGAAACCGTCGCTGGCACCGCGCTCGAACCAGGTCTGGATGGCATCGGCGACTTGCTCCGGGGTGCCGACAAAATCACGCTTGGGCCGCGAGAACCGCAGCGCCACTTCGCGCAGGGTCAAGCCTTCGTCCCTGGCCAGTTGCTTGATCCGGTCGGAGCCGCCTTTCTGGCTGTTGGCGCCGAGGTCGCCAAGTTCCGGGAAGGGTGCGTCCAGGGGGTACTTGCTGAAGTCGTGGTCATTGAACGGGCGGCCGAGGGCGACAATCGCGTCTTCAACGGTGACGAGGTCCACGGCCTGCTGATAGCGGCGTTCCACTTCGGCTTCATCGCGGCCGACAATCGGCCGGATACCCGGCAGGATCGACAGGCTGTCGGCGTCACGCCCAAAGCCTGTGGCGCGGCGCTTGAGGTCCTGGGAATAGGCCAGGCCTTCCTCGATGCTCTCCACGTGCACAAAGATCGCGTCGGAGTTTTCGGCGGCGAAGTTGCGCCCATCCTCCGAGGTGCCGGCCTGGAAAATCACCGGTTGACCCTGGCGCGAGCGTGCGATGTTGAGCGGGCCCTTGACCGCGAAGAACTCGCCCTTGTGATTCAGTGCATGCAGCTTGTCCGGGGTGAAGAATTCGCCGCTTTGCTTGTTGTAGGCAAAGGCGTCGTCTTCCCAGGAATCCCACAGGCCCTTGACCACGTTCACGTGTTCCTTGGCGATGCGGTAGCGCACGGCGTGGGGCGGGTGCTCGGCCTTGCCGAAGTTGTCGGCGGTGCCGCTGAGCCATGAGGTCACCACGTTCCAGCCGGCGCGGCCGCCGCTGATATGGTCCAGCGACGAGAACTGGCGAGCCACTTGGTAGGGCTCGGTGTAGCTGACGGTCACTGTGGCAACGAGACCGATGTTCGTGGTGATGGCGGCGAGGGCCGAGAGGATCGTCAGCGGCTCGAAGCGGTTGAGGTAGTGCGGGCTGGATTTGGCATGGATATGCAGGCTGTCGGCGATGAACACGAAGTCGAACTTGGCAGCTTCGGCCAGTTCAGTCTGCTGCTTGTAGAACCCGAAGTGGGTGCTGGCATTCGGTTGGGCGTTCGGGTGGCGCCATTCGCCCCAACCGTGGCCGACACCGTGGACCATGGCACCCAGTTTCAAATGGCGTGGCTTGGAGGGATGTGGCTTGCTCATGTTCTGCTCCTGTTAGCGCGATGCTTGGGAAAAGGGGACACGCTTGGCGTTAAAGCTCTTGTCGAAGCCTTGCGACACGTCGATGTGCTTGGTCAACAGGCCTTCTTTTTGATAAGTGTCGGCGGTCGCTTGCAGGCCGCTGATCACCGAGTCGTCGATGGCGACCGGGCTCAGGCGGGTGTCCTTGGCCACTTCCACGTGGACTGCCAGCGGCAGGCCGGTGATCTTGGCCTGGGCCGCTGCGTATTCATTGGGGTGGCTGTTGGCCCACGCATAGGCGCGGTCGAGGCGCGCGACAAAGTCGTCGAGTTGCGGGCGCTTGTCGGCGATGGCCTGGCTGGTGGCGGCGAGGTACAGGTGGTTGCTCAGCAGGTTGCTGCCACTGATCAGCACGCGGGCCTGGCTTTGCGAGGTGACCACGGTGGTGTACGGGTCCCAGGTGGCCCAGGCGTCGGCGGTGCCGTTATCCAGCACCAGGCGTGATTCGCTGGGCAACAGGAAAATGAACTGCACATCCTTGGTGGTCAGCCCGGCAGTGGCCAGGGCCTTGATCGCCAGGTAATGACCGATTGAGCCGCGCCCGGTGACGATCTTCTTGCCCTTGAGGTCGGCGACAGTCTTGATCGGCGAGTCCTTGGGCACCAGCAGCGCGGTGGTATTGCGCCCTTCGGCGTGGATGATGCTGACCACCTTGAGCGAGGCACCGGCACCCAGTGCGAACACGTAGGGCGCATCACCGAGGGCGCCGATGTCCACGGCGCCAGCATTCAAGGCTTCGCCCAGGGGCGAGGCGGAGGGGAATTCCGACCACTGGATTTCATACGGGACGTTCTTGGTTTCGCCAGAGACTTCCAGTAGAGCCTTGATGGTGGATTTCTGGTTGGCCACCCGCAGTGGCTGCAGGTCGGCGGCGTGGGCGCCGCCGCTCAGGCCGAGGGCAAGGGCGGCGCCCAGGAGCAAGCGTTTGAAGGGGGTGGTAAAGACCATGGGATGCAGGCTCCAGGCAGATCAAGAAGGGGTTCGGTTACCTCCGCCTGGAGAAGGGGTCGGTGAATGGGGTTAACGTTATGCCCATAAAAACTCGCTGTGAAGTTCTTTTTGGTTATATGTTAATTATTAAAATATTTGATTATGTGTGAATTGATTATTCTCTAATTGCATTTGGCGGCGCGCTGCGGGCCAAGGCGAAGATGCCATCCATGCGCCAGTGCTCGTTGCGGTGGGCAGGGTCATCGGCCCATTCGTCCCAGCCCGAGTCGCGGCGGTATTGGCCGAGCAGCCCGGCTTCGCGGACTGCCACGGGATCGGGGTGGCGCAGCTGCTCGCAGTCGGGGTCGACGTACAGCGCATCGCTGCTGCAATACAGCTCACACATGAAGCAGGTCTGGCAGGCCAACTGGTCGGCGATCACGGGTTTGCCCAGGGCATTGGCGGCAAGCACATTGGTGGGGCACACGGCGACACATTGGCCACAGCCGTTGCACAGGTCGGAGTAGATCAGTTCAATCATTGTGGTTGGCCTTGATGGATGGGGTCGAAACGCGCCAGCACCTGGCCCACTCCAGCCAACCGCAAATGCGCGTCGAACTGCGAATGCTGCCGCGGTGTGTCGCTGCGCTGGTGCATGCCGCGGCTTTCCTTGCGCAACGCGGCGGCGGTGTAGCACCAGCGCGCGGTGGCGGCCATGGCCACGGTTTCGCGGGCGCGCAATGGGTTTTCGGGGCAGGGTGGGCCGTCGCTGATCTGGTCCCAGAGGTTGTCCAGTTCACGCAGCGAGCGCGCCAGTTGGGCGCCGCTGCGGAACAGGTTCTTGTCCAGCGGATGGACTTCGGCCTGGATGCGCTGGATCAGTTCGGCACTGCCGCCCGCCGCGCCGTCAAAGCCTCGCAGCGCGCCGAGATACAGCGCTTTTTGGCGGGCCAGCCGCGCTGCGCCGCGACCGGCCCATTGCCCGGTGGAGAGCGCCCAGGCCGAATTCTGCGCGCCGCCGCCGGAGGTGGCGCCGGCAATCGGCTCGCGGCTGGCGGCATCCCCGGCAGCGAAGACGCCGGGCACGGTGGTCTGGCAATCGTCATCGACCAGGCGTAAACCGCCGACGCCGCGAATGGTGCCTTCGGGATGCAGGGTCACGGCGAATCGCTGGCGATAAGGGTCGACCCCGCGCCGGTCGAACGGCAGCATCAGGTTGGGCTGGATACTCGGCAGTTGTGCGCGGATATCCGGCGGCACGCGGTTCAGGCGGCAATACACCGGGCCGTTGAGCAGCGCCCTGGCCAGGTCTTCGGTGAAGCCAGGACCGGTGGCAATCCCCAGCGGCCGATCCGCGGCATCGAAATATTCGCCAAAGCTGTACACCATCGAGCGGGTCATGCTGCTGCCTGCGGCGGCGATGCAGTAATAGTTGGAGAACTCCATGCCCGACAGTTCGGCGCCGGCTTCGGCGGCCATCAGGTAACCGTCGCCGGTATTGGTGTGGTTGCCCAGCAGGCGCGACAGGAACGCACAGCCGCCCGTGGCCAGCACCACCGCACCCGCGCGGATCAGCCAGTCACCGCCGGCCTGGCGGCGCCAGCCGCGTGCGCCGACCACTGCGCCGTGATCGTCACGCAGCAGTTCCAGCGCTGGGTGGTGGTCGAGAATCGTCACGCCACTGTCCAGCACGCGCCGCCTGAGGCCGCGCAGGTATTCGGGGCCGCGCAGCCCGCGATACTGGGTCACGCCATGTGCGTCCTGCGGGAAGTCGTAGTAGCCGCTCAGCCCCGGCAGGCTGGTCCAGGTGGTGTCGATAGCACGGGCCATCCAGCGTGCATCGGCAAGGCCATAGGCGGTGCCCAGGCGTTTGTCGATGGCCGCTTCACGGGCGTCGGGTGGCACCCACCAGTGACCGGGACCGGCGGTGGCGGTCACGCCGCTGGTGCCGCAGTAGCCCTTGTCGACGAGGATCACCCTGGCCCCTTCGCGCGCCGCCGCGATGGCGGCCCAGGTGCCCGCCAGCCCGCCGCCGATGATCAATACATCGCTTTTCAATTCAGTCATCACCCGCGCCTCAGAAGTTGTACGCCAGGCGCGTGTAGTAATACGCGCCGCCAAAGCCGAAGGGCGAGAACTGCCCATACTCGTACCCGCCGGCCCAGTCCTTGATGCCTTTTTTATCCGGGTAGACGTTGAACAGGTTGTTGGCCCCCAGGGCCACGGTGAAATGCTTGGTGATGTCGTAGGCGGCGTCGACATCGCTGATCCATTTGGCGCTGAACTTGCGATCGTTGATCGGGTTGTTGTCACCTTCGATGTAGCTGCCGAAGCGGGTCAGGGCGAGGTTGAGGGTGTAGGCGCTGACCTTCCAGTTGGCCGCCAGGATCAACTTGGATTGCGGGGTGGCGACGGTCAGGTCCTTTTGCAGGCGGCGGTCGAAGATCTGGTAGTTGGAGCCCAGGCTGGCCAGCGCGGGTGGGGTGTCCTGGAGTTTTTCGATCTTGGTCTGGTTCCAGTTGTAGGCCAGGCTCCAGCGCACCTGGCCGTACTGGTCGAGCTGCTGGCGGTATTCGTTGATGATGTCGATGCCACGGGTGCGGGTGTCGACGGCGTTGGTGTAGTACTGCGCGTACAGGCCCGGCGACAGGCCGTTGGCGACCAGGATCTGCGACACCGCCGGCCCGCCCAGCAGACTGGTGGAAACGATGCGGTCGCGAATGCCGATCTGGTACAGGTCGGTGGTCAGCCGGTAGTTCGCGGTCGGCTCGTAGGTAAAGCCCAGGCTGTAGTTCAGCGACTTCTCGGGCTTGAGTTTTTCCGCGCCCAGGGCCTGGGCCTCGGGGGTGTCCACCGGCAGCACCTTGACCGGTACCGAGACCTGCTGGCCGTTGACTACGCCGCCGGAGGTGAAGGTCGACGAGGCGTAGATCGTCTGTGCCAGCGACGGTGCCCGGAACCCGTTGTTGATCGTGCCGCGCAGGGCAAACTCGGGCGTGAGCTTGAAGCGCGTCGACAGCTTGCCGCTCCACGTGCTGCCGATGTCCTGGGTATAGCGCTCATAGCGGGCGGCGGCGCCGATGTACCAGCGGTCCGTCACGTCCAGGCCCAGGTCGACATAGCTGGCGACGTTGCTGCGACTGATCTCGCCGGCATCCGCGGTGCTGGTGCCGTTATACGACGCCAGGCCCGGCAACGGTGTTTGGCCGGCGAAGGGACCACTGGGCAGCACGTAGTTGCCGGGCGTATAGGACGCGTAGTCGCCGGCCTCGATCTGGTATTTCTCCCAGCGGTACTCGAAGCCGAATGCGGTTTGCAGCGGGTGGCTCAGGCCGATATCGAAGGTGCGGCTGAGGTCGAGGTTGTTGGTCCACTGGTCGAAGATCTGCGAGGCCAGGTTGAACGAGGTCGGGCTGGTCGGCCCCAGGGATGGGTTGAGGGTGTTGTTGGCGTTGAGGGTCGAATCGTCTTCACCCCAGGTTGAACTGATGTCGTAGTCCCAACCACCGACCAGGCCCTTGAAGCCGCCCGCCACCTGGAAGTCCTTGGTGCGGTTGCGCCGTTGCGCGTGGATGCCATCGGGGTAGGGCGTGTTCGGGTCGCCGGCGAGGGAGGTGATCTCATTGGGGCGGTAGTTGCCGGTGACCTTGGTGGTTTCCATGTAGCTGGCGGTGGAGAACGAGTAGAACTTGAGGTCGTCCTGTAGCGGCAGTTCAAGGTTGTAGCTGGCGTTGGTGACCTTCTCGCGACCCAGGCCGTAGCTGGGGTTCCAGCCGTGGCGGTTGACCGTCTGGTCGCGGCTGTCGGGGGCGGCGGCGGTGCCGTAGAGGCGGCCGGTGGCACTGCCGGTGCGGTTGAAGGGTTCCTGTTCCTTGCTGTCCAGCGCCAGGTTGGCGAAGCCGTCGTTGGGCAGCGCCAGGCCGTAGTTGACGGTCTGGTGCACGGTGTCGCCGTCGCCCGCGCCGTAGCGGCCGAAGGAGGTTTCGGCACTGCCGCCGCTGTCGTTTTCCTTGAGGATGATATTGATCACCCCGGCGATCGCGTCCGAGCCGTACTGCGCGGAAGCGCCGTCGCGCAGCACTTCGATATGGTCGATGGCCGACACCGGGATCAGGTCGAGGTTGACCGGTACCGCCGCCGTGCCGATGCGCGCCAGGTTGTTGATCAGCGCGGTGTTGTGGCGACGCTTGCCGTTGACCAGGACCAGCACCTGGTCGCCGGACAGCCCGCGCATGGTCACTCCGCGCACCGACCACGACGTCCCACCGCCATTGATCGCCGGCAGGTTGAACGACGGCAGCAGGCGCGCCAGGAGTTCCTTGAGGCCGACCTTGCCACTGGCCTGCAGCTGTTCGGCACTGATCACGTCGATGGGCGAGGGGCTGTCGGCGATGGTCCGCGCCTGATTGCCACGGTTGCCGGTGACCACCACGGTACCGAGGGTTTTGTCCGGGTCTTCGGCTTGGGCCGGGACATTTATGGCGAGCAGGGTCAGCGCGACTGCGCCGTATTGAAAGCGGGATGGAGGCATGGGGGCTGATTCCAGGAGACCAAAGAACACCGCAGATCCCGTGTGGGCGCGGGCTGGCTCGCGAAAGGGGTGTCAGCTACCCATGAGCTGGCTGAACCGCCGCCTTCGCGAGCAAGCCCGCTGCCACAGTGAATCTGTGTGGGACTTTTAAAGGGTGATCAGGCCGCGTCAGCGGCTCTGACCCGATGCGGAATGTCGTCATAGGCAATCAGCACCCGCTCCATGCGACGCGGGTAGTCGCCGTAGTTGTAGACCGGGTAGTGCAGGGTCGAGCGGTTGTCCCAGAACGCCACCGAGCCTGGACGCCACTTGAAGCGCACCTGATGTTCCGGCTTGTTGAATTCCTGCAGCAGGCGGTCGATCAGTTGCTTGCTTTGCTGGGGCGTCCAGCCGATCACCGAAGGGTTCTGCGAGAAGTTGATGAACAGCCCGTCTTCGCCGGTTTCCGGGTGGGTGCGCACCAGCGGGTGGGCGAGGATCGGGTAGTCGTAGCCGACCTTGTCGAGGGCTTTCTTGAAGTCGTGGACCACATGCAGGTTGTCGATTTCTGCGCGCAGGTCATCCGGCAAGGCGCGGTACACCGCCCCGGTGTCGGCCCACAGGGTGTCGCCGCCGACTTCCGGCAAGTCCACCGCGCGCAGCACGGCGCCGAGCGTGGGTTGCAGCAACCAGCTGGTGTCGGTGTGCCAACGGCCGCTGGTGCGCGGGCCGTAGAGCTTGCGCTCGTCCTGGGCTTCGATCAGGTGGGCCTGGGGGCGCGACGGGTCGTTTTGCTGGGTGGTGGGGTGCACGTACAGCTCGCCGAATTCCTTGGCGAAGGCGATCTGCTGTTCGGTGTTGATGGCCTGGTCGCGGAAGAACAGCACCTTGTGCGTGAGCAGCAGGTGGCGCAGTTCATCGCGTAGCGCAGAGGTCAGCGGCTGGCGCAGGTCGATACCGCCGATTTCGGCGCCGAGGGTGGGTTCCAGGCGGGTGATATGCAGGGTCATGCGGGTGTCCTCTCGTGTGTGGGTTCAGCCTCCGCCTGGAGAGGGGTCGGATGTGGGGGCCTGCACCCGGGGTGGGTGCAGGCGGGTCAGGTCAATCAGATCACATAGAAACCGTGGGTGCCGTCGCGGCCCAGTTGCTCGACCAGGCCGAATTCCCAGTCCAGGTAAGCCTGCATGGCTTCCTTGGGGTTGTCGGTGCCTTCGTATGGACGGCGATAGCGGTCGATGCGCGGGGAGGCCAGGTGGGTCTCGCCTTCCTCCAGCGGCAGTTGCGCGTTGATCCAGCCGGCGGTGCCGTCCTGCAGCAGGAACACCTGCTTGCCGGTGATGGCCTCGACCTCGGCCACTGCCAGGCGCGCCAGTTGGCTGCTGCCGCAGGTGAGTACATAGCGCTGGGCGGCCGGCACCTTGGCCAGGGCTTCGGGCAACTGCGCGCGCAGGGCCCACCAGGCGCCGGGGATATGGCGCTTCACGTAGTTGGCGCTGGCAGTGAAATCCAGTACCACGGTGTCGCCGTGGGCCTGCCATTCGGCGAGGGTCTGCGGGCTGATCAATTCGGCCTGGGGCGGCGCAGGCACCGGGGCGACCCAGGCGCCTTTTTCGCTGAAGTGCGCCGCTTGCAGGTCATCCAGCACGTGCACTTCCCAGCCCAGTTGCGCCAGCCAGGAGGCGGACATGTTGGCGCGCACGCCGTCGTCATCCGCCAGCACCAGGCGCGCACCGCGCACACTGGCGACGTGATCGGTTTCCTGCACCAACTGACCGCCGGGGGTGGAGCGGGCGCCCGGCAGGTGGCCGGCTTCGAATTCTTCCGGGGTGCGCACATCGAACAGGTAGGTGGTGCGCGCGGTTTGCTGCTGCCAGGCGTGCAGATCGGCGAGGGTGGCCCGGCCAACGCGGGCCTTGTCGGCGACGCCGCGCGCATCGACGGCGGCGACCTGGCGGTGTTCTTCCGAGGTCGGTGCAAAGCGGCGTGATTGGCCATGGGCGAGTTTCTGCCCGGCCAATGTCCAGCCGATGGTGCCGTTGCGCAGTGCGGAGACGGGGTTGGCCACGCCGGCGTTGATCAGCGACTGCGTGCCGATAATGCTGCGGGTCCGCCCGGCGCAGTTGACGATGATGCGGGTGGCCGGGTCGGGCGCCAGTTCACGGGCGCGCAATACCAACTCGGCACCCGGCACGCTGATGCCGGTGGGGATGCTCATGGTCTGGTATTCGTCGAAGCGGCGGGCGTCGAGCACCACCACATCGGCCTGGTTGTCGAGCAGCGCCTGCACTTCTTCAGCGGCCAGCGAGGGTGTGTGGCGCTCGCTTTCGACCAGTTCGCCGAATGCCTTGCTGGGCACGTTGACGTCGATAAACAGCTCGCCACCGGCCTGGCGCCAACCTTCCAGCCCGCCTTCCAGCAGGCTCACCTGGGTGTAGCCCAGCGCAACCAGGCGCTCGGCGGCGCGGGCGGCCAGGCCTTCGCCGTTGTCGTAGACGGTGACCTGGGTGTCACGGCGCGGGATGCGCGAATACACCTCCAGCTCCAGCTTGGACAGCGGGATGTTCGCGGCGAACAGCGGGTGGGACTCGGCAAACGGCGCTTCTTCGCGCACGTCCACCAGGGCGACTTCTTCACGGTCCAACAGGGCCTGGCGAATCCGGGCGAAGCTACGGGTCGATACGGTACTCATAGGGCAGGGCTCTTTTCTTTGGACAAATCCCAGATATTCGGGAGGAAGGCGTTGGAATAACCGGAGATAAACAGTTTCTCGCTGCCGTCGGGCTGGTACACCGCGCGGCGCACGGCGCCGATATTGGCGCCGTACACATGAATGCTGATGGACACCTGGTCGCTGTGGGCATTGCTGACCTGATGGATATCGCCGACCTTGGGCGACACCGCCTCGACCTGGCCCGGCACCAGCTGGATCGGCTTGCCTTCGGCGACCAGGCGGCCGTCAGGCGCGCGCTCGAAGCCTTGGGAAAATTCCGCGCCGCGCAACATGCCGATCAGGCCCCACACTCGGTGGTCATGGATCGGCGTGCTTTGCCCCGGCCCCCAGACAAAGCTGACGATGCTGAAGCGCTGGCGCGAATCGGCATGCAGCAAAAATTGCTGGTAGCGCTCGGGGTCGGGTTGGGCAAATTCATCGGGGAGCCAGTCATCATGGCTGACCAGTTGCGCGAGCAGTTTGCCGCCACGGTGCAACAGGTCGCCTTCGCGTGGATTGCCGTCGATCAATTCCGCCAGGGCGCCTATGAAGGCTCTGAGTCTCTCGGGGTGTCGGGCCTGGGTCATGACAATTCCATCGGTGGGTGTTGATGGGTTTATCTAAGCATAATGTTTATAGTTAATATGCTATTTTTTAATGATTAGCTTATAGCTGCAGGTAATTTAGAACCGGTCTGAATAGCGTTAGACGTTATCGATTGCAGCGCGGGCTATCCAGACAGCGTTCCTGCAACTATGCTTCGCACACAT
Source organism: Pseudomonas sp. 13B_2.1_Bac1 (assembly GCF_025466155.1). Classification (NCBI taxonomy): domain Bacteria; kingdom Pseudomonadati; phylum Pseudomonadota; class Gammaproteobacteria; order Pseudomonadales; family Pseudomonadaceae; genus Pseudomonas; species Pseudomonas sp. 13B_2.1_Bac1. Next base: position 20,183 of record NZ_JANLOH010000075.1, read on the forward strand.
CTTAATGACTGTTCTCTATGTGCGGCCCAAATGAAAATTGACGATATCGATGCCTTTGTCGAAGTGATTCGTTGCCAGTCCATCAGCCATGCCGCCGAGTCTTTGCAACTGACCCAGCCGGCCATAACCCGCCGTGTGCAGAACTTCGAGCAGGCGCTGGGTGTGGAGTTGTTCGACCGCAACACCAAGCCCCTCAAGCCTACGCTGATCGGCACCCGCGTCTATGAGCAATGCAGGCTGATCCTGCGCGAGATGGATGCCCTGCGCGAGCTGGTCGCCACCGACGCACCGCCCACCGGCCTGCTGCGCCTGGGCGTGCCGCAGACCATCGGCGACGTGGTGCTGCTCGACGCACTCAAGCACCTGCGCACCGAATACCCCGACCTGCGCGCGCAAGTCGCCACCGGCTGGGGCAGCCAACTGGTGGGCAAGATCGAGCGCGGCGAGCTGGATGCCGCAGCAGCGCTGTTCCCGGCCGGCAAAATTTTCCCGGACAACGTGGTGGGCGAGTCGATCGGCAAGATGGAATTGGTGGTGGTGTGTGCCAAGGCACAACTGCCGAAGAAACCCTGCAAGCTGGCGGACGTGTACCAGAGCGGCTGGATCCTCAACCCGGACGGTTGTGGCTTCCGCGCGGGGTTGCAGCGCACTTTGTCGGACCAGGGCCTGGCATTGCGGGTCAACCTGGAAACCTTCGGCACCGAGCTGCAACTGGGCCTGGTGGCGGACGGCCTCGGCCTGGGCCTAGTGCCACGCCCCCTGCTGGAACGCAGCGCACACCGCGAGCAACTGGCGGTGATGCCGCTCAAGGACTTCAAGCCGGTGATGGACCTGTGGCTGATCTACCCGCACTTCCTCGGCAACCTGCAGGGGCCGGTGGATGCGTTCGGCAAGCTGGTCGCAAACTCCCTGCACAAGATCCGCAACGCCGCCTGACACCGCCCGGTGCAGGAGCCCGGCTTGCCGGCGATGAGCCCCTCGAGACCAGGGCATTGCTCAAGGACGCCATCGCCGGCAAGCAGGGCTCCTGCAGGGGCAGATGGTGTCAGTTGGGTTATAAAAAAATATGATAATTAGCTTAGATTAAAATGTGCTTTTTATTATTTTTTTGCATCCCATAGGCTTGCCTGGAAGTCCTTAAGGCCATCCAGGAAGTTTTGCCATGAGCAGCGTCACCTCGATCTCCAGCGTTTCCAACAATGTTCGCCAGCGCGTCACTCCGGAAGAATGGGAAGTGCGCGTCAAACTGGCCGCCGCTTATCGCCTGGCGGCCCTGTACAAGTGGACCGACCACATCTACACGCACTTCTCCGCCCGCGTACCGGGCCCGGAGGAGCATTTCCTGATCAACGCCTTCGGCCTGTTGTTCGATGAAATCAGCGCCTCCAACCTGGTCAAGGTCGACCTCGACGGCACCATCGTCGACGACCCTACCGGCCTGGGCATCAACTACGCCGGCTACGTGATCCACAGCGCCATCCACGGCGCACGCCACGACTTGCAAGCAGTGCTGCACACGCATACCCGCGACGGTATCGCGGTGTCGGCGCAGAAAGACGGCTTGCTGCCGATCTCCCAGCATTCCATCGGTTTCTCCGGGCGCGTGGCTTACCACGGGTATGAAGGCGTGGCGCTGGACCTCGACGAGCGCGAGCGCCTGGTTGCCGACCTGGGTGACAAAAGTGTGATGATCCTGCGCAACCACGGCCTGTTGACCGCCGGGATCAGCGTCGAACACGCCTTCCAGCAACTGCAGGGGCTGGAGCGCGCATGCAATATCCAGATCGCGGCGCAGGCGGCGGGCAACGCAGAGTTGATCTTCCCGCCGGCCGAGGTGGTGGCCAAGGTCGAGAAGCAGGCTGAGGCGTTCAAGGCGGGGGATGGACCGGGGGTGGCGCGGCATTGGAATGCGCTGATCCGGCAGTTGGAACGCACCGATACCGACTACAAGAACTGATCTGCATATAAGCGCCAGCCCCCTGCAGGGGCTGGCTTGCCTGCGCCTACAGGGCGTGTGTTTATGCCACTTGTTGTGCTTGCTCGCGCTCGGCGATCAGCTGGCGGGTGAGCGGGATCAACCGCTTGCCGTAATCGATCGCATCGTTGAGCGGATCGAACCCACGGATCAGGAACGTGGTGATCCCCAAGTCGTAGTAATCCACCAGCGCCTCGGCGACTTGCTCGGCGGTCCCGACCAGTGAGGTCGAGTTCCCCTGGGCCCCGAGCAAGCCGGCAATCCCGGTCCACAAACGCTTGTCCAGGCGCGAGCCCTGTGCTGCCGCTGCCAGCAAGCGGCGCGAGCCCTCGTTCGGTGGTTCGCGGCGCACAAAGCCATTCTTCTCGGCCAGCGCGGTGGCCTGCTGCAGGATGGTCTCGGCACGTGCCCATGCCAATTCCTCGGTCTCGGCCAGGATCGGCCGCAACGACAGGCTGAAGCGGATGGTGCGCCCGTGCTTGGCCGCCTCGGCGCGCACCTGGGTCACGATCTCGCGCACTTGCTCATAGGTTTCGCCCCACAACGCGTACACGTCGGCATGCTTGCCCGCCACTTCAATCGCGGCCTGGGAGGAACCGCCGAAGTACAGCGGGATATGCGGCTGTTGCGGCGACTTCACCGTGGAATACGCGCCTTCGACCTGATAGTAGGTGCCCGTGAAGTCGAACGGTTGCTCGCTGGTCCATTCCTGGCGCACCACGCTCAAGTATTCGTCAGTGCGCGCGTAGCGTTCGTCCTTGCCGATATGGCTGCCGTCGGCGCGCAGTTCGCGGTCATCGCCGCCGGTGATGATATGCAGGGCGGTGCGCCCGCCGTTGAATACGTCGAGAGTGGTGAACTGGCGTGCGGCCAGGGTCGGCTGGGCAAAGCCTGGGCGATGCGCGATCAGAAATTGCAGCTTCTTGGTCACGCTGGCGGCATGCGAGGCGATCAGCGTGCTGTCCGGGCTGTTGGAATGGAAGGCCACCAGGGCGCGGTCGAAGCCGGCCTCTTCGTGGGCGCGGGCCACGGTTTCCACGTAGTCCGGTTGCAGGGTCGGGCCGCTGCGCGGGTGGATCTCGGAAGCGTGGTGGCCGCCGATGTAGCCGATGAATTCAATGCTCATGGTCTGTCCTTGTCGAGTTCGCGGGTTGCACCTCCGCCGGGCAGGGGGTCGGTTATTCGCGTCCAAAGTAGGGGCAGGGAAGGGGCCTGTAAAATGCCGATTGGTTCTAACCTAATTATTAAAAAACAGAATCATAAATTATTTGATGTATCAGTAATTTGCATTTTGATCGCATTAGGTTATTCCCAGAAAGACTTTCACCAGGGTTTTTTATGCGCTTAGCATGGACCCGCAACGGCGCTCCCGGCCGTGACGTTTTGAACAGGAAGGCCAATGACCGAGACGATTTCCCTCACTAAAGCCGAGGGTCAGCTGAAAGCGACCCGTGGCTGGCGGACGCCCGACGCGGTGCTGCGGCTGGTAAGCCCGATCGTGCTGTTGCTGCTCTGGGAGCTGGCCTCGCAGCTGGGCTGGATCCCCACGCGCGTGATCGCCGCGCCTTCGCAGATCGGCGGCACGCTGTGGGCGATGATCGTCTCCGGCGAACTGGGCAAGCACCTGCTGGTGTCGCTGCAACGCGCGTTGTTCGGCTTGAGTATCGGCGTCAGCATCGGCGTGGTGGCGGCCTTGATCACCGGCTTGTCCAAGCGCGGCGAGGTGATCCTCGATTCGCCCATGCAGATGCTGCGCACCATTCCTTCGCTGGCCCTGGTGCCGCTGTTTATCCTGTGGTTCGGCATTGGCGAGTTCACCAAGATCGCGCTGATCGTCACCGGCACCACTTTCCCGGTGTACCTCAACCTGTTCGCCGGCATCCGCAACATCGACCCCAAGTTGATCGAGGCTGCCAACACCCTGGGCCTGAACCGCCGCGAGTTGATCTGGCATGTGATCTTGCCCGGCTCGTTGCCCTCGTTTTTTGTCGGCTTGCGCTATGCCCTGGGCATCTCGTGGCTGGCACTGGTGTTTGTCGAGCAGATCAACACCACCGCCGGCATCGGCTTCCTCGCCAGTGATGCCCGCGATTTCATGCGCACCGATGTGATCGTGATCTGCCTGCTGATCTACAGCGTGCTCGGCCTGTTGATCGACGGCCTGATCCGCACCCTCGAACGTTTCGCCCTGGCCTGGCGCCCATCCTTTGTGAGGAACTGATATGTCGACGATTGAAGCTGCGGTGCAGTTGCGCAATGTGGTGCGCCAATTCGGCCAGCAACGGGTCATCGATGGGCTTGACCTGGACATCGCCCCCGGCGAATTCGTCGCCTTGCTCGGCGCCAGCGGTTCGGGCAAGACCACCTTGCTGCGCAGCCTGGCCGGACTCGACAGTATCGACAGCGGCCAATTGCGGGTGCCCAAGGCGCGGGCGGCGGTGTTCCAGGAGCCGCGCCTGATGCCATGGAAGCGCGCCTGGAAAAACGTGATCCTCGGCCTGCGCATTCCCGAAGCCAAGGCGCGGGCGGTGCAAGCCTTGACGGAAGTCGGCCTGGCCCATCGCCTTGAGGCCTACCCGGCGACCCTCTCCGGCGGCGAAGCCCAGCGCGTGGCCCTGGCCCGTGGACTGGTGCGCGAACCCAAGCTGTTGCTGCTGGACGAACCCTTCGCCGCCCTCGACGCGCTGACCCGGATCAAGATGCACCGCCTGATCATCGAGCTGTGGCGCAAGCACACACCGGCGGTGCTGCTGGTGACTCACGATGTGGACGAAGCGATCCTGCTGGCCGACCGGGTGATCGTGCTGGCCGACGGCAAGATCGCCGAGCAACTGCGCATCGATCTGCCGCGTTCGCGGGACACCGGCCAGGACGGTTTCCAGGCGATCCGGGCGCGCTTGCTGAACCTGCTCGGCGTGGAAGTCGATGCACCGGCGGCGCGTCCGCCGGCGATCAACCTGCGGCGCGTGGCGCATGGGTGAAGGCTGACCGAGCCTAACGTTGTAATTTCGCCTGGCCTGAGGTCTGATGGGCGCCGAAACGGGCACGTCAACGGTTGGGCAATGATGCGAGCAGAACTAGCGCAGTTTGGCGGGATTACCGTGATGATTCCGGCTGCCCTCATCATTGCTGTGTGGCTGCGGTATTCCAGCCCGTGGGCACTGCGGGGGTGGATCGTGACGGTGGGTGTCACGTATTCGATCGTGGCGTTCAGCAAGTTGCTGTTCAAAGGCTGGGGCTTGTCCTTTCAACACGTGGACATTGCCGTACTCAGTGGCCACGCCATGAACACCTGCCTGATGCTGACCGTGGGCTCAAGCCTGCTGGCGCGTCAGTTCAACGCGGCCCTGCGCTGGCCGGCGGCGCTGGTGGGCCTGCTGCTTGGGCTCTGGTTCAGCGCCTACTGTGTCGCCCCCTTTATCCATCCGCTCAATGAAGCCCTGGCCGGTGCGGTGCTGGGTGGCGTCGCGGCGATTGCCTTTCTGTGGCGGATTGAACCCACCGAGGTCAAGGTGTCCCCGGCGTTCATCGGTGCCGGCCTGGCGGTGCTGCTGGTCTGCGCCCTGATGCCCAAATACAACGCCGAACTGTTGCTCAACCGCGTCGCGGTGACGCTGTCAGGGGCCGAGCGTGCTTATCAGGAGCCTGCCTGGCGCCTTCCGCTATTGAAGTGAGTCGGCGGGGTTGAGACGGGTTCCCACAGCTCCTGGAAGATGCGCCGATGAGAACGCACTCAGGCGGGTCACCGTCTTAGCTGTATTTCGCCCTCGATGCACTCCACCAGAAACTCCATCACCACCTTCACCAGCGGCGAGCGGCGCATATCGGGGTACACCGTCAGCCAGATATCGCGCTGCGGACCCTCGGTCGCCGTCGGCAGCCTGACCAATTGCGGGTCGTGATCGCCCACCAGCGTCGGCAGCACCACCACACCCACTGCGGCCCTGGCCGCCATTTGCTGGGTGATCAGCTCGCTGGCGGCAAAGGCAATCTCGCGTGGGCCGCGCAGTTGGTGCATCCATGCCTGTTGGGGCAGGTGGTCGCGGCTGCTGTCGTAGGCGATGAAGGTCCATTGTTCGGTGGGCAGTTGCTGCAACGCCGGCGGGCCGTACAGCCCGAAGCGCACCACGCCGACCTTCCTGCGCACCAGCGCGTCTTCATCGGGACGCAGCGTGCGCAGGGCGATATCTGCTTCACCCTTGTCCAGCGCGGCCAAGTGGGTGGAGGGCATCAGCACCAGGTTCAATTGGGGATATTGGGCACGCAAGCGCGCCACATGCGGGGCTATGCAGTAATTGGCAATGGACGGCGGGCAGCTGACCCGCACCGTGCCAGCCATTTCGATGGACGCCACCCGCGACAGGCGCAGCACCTGGGTCGCCATCTCGTCCATGCCGGCGGCCAGTTCGGCCAGCGCCAGGCCATGGGCGGTGAGAGGGCGGCTGCGCGGCAAGCGGTCGACCAGTTTCACGCCCAGGGCTTTTTCCAGGGCGTCGACCCGACGACCCACCGTGGCGTGCTCCACCTGCAACTCGCGGGCAGCAGCCGACAGCGACTGGCTGCGGGCCAATACGGTGAAGTAATACAGATCCTGCCAATCGAACATCGGGTAATTTCCGCACAGAGGCTGGGACGGTTTGGGGAATATTCCAACGGATTGCGTCCTTTTACCATGGCCGCTTCCCCGTGCACATGGAGTTGTTCCTGTATGAAAGCCATCACTTTGCAAACCTACGGCGGCCCGGATGTCGCGCAACTGCAGCTGGATGTGGCCAAGCCGCAGATACGCGCGGGCCACGTGTTGATCAAGGTGGCCTGCGCCGGGATCAATTTCATGGACATTCACACGCGCCAGGGCAAGTACGCCCAATCAGTCACGTACCCGGTGCGCCTGCCCTGTACGTTGGGCATGGAAGGCGCCGGTGTCGTGGTGGAGGTCGGCGCGGGCGTGCATCACTTGGCCGTGGGCGACCGCGTGGCGTGGTGCATCGCTTGGGGCGCGTATGCCGAATACGCGCTGGTGCCGGTCGACAAGGTTGCGCAGATACCCAGCGCGATCACCTTCGATCAGGCCGCTGCGGCGATGTTCCAGGGGTGCACGGCCCACTACTTGATTGAGGATGTGGCCCGTTTACAGGCGGGCGACACCTGCCTGGTACACGCCGCGTCGGGCAGCATCGGCCAGTTGCTGGTGCAGATGGCCCGGCACGTGGGGGCGACCGTGTTCAGCACGGGCAGCACCGCACAAAAATGCGCGATTGCCCTGCAGCGCGGCGCCCACCAGGCCTGGACCTATGATGACGGCGGCTTTGTCGAGCGTGTCCTGGCAGCCACCGACGGACAGGGCGTGGACGTGGTGTTCGATTCCCTGGGCAAAAGTACCCTGCGTGACAGCTTCCGCGCCTGCCGCACACGTGGACTGATCGTCAATTACGGCAATGTCTCGGGCTCGCTGACCGACCTCGATCCGATTGAGTTGGGCGAGGCTGGCTCGCTGTTCCTGACCCGTCCACGGCTGGCCGACCATATGGCCGACGGTGCGACGGTGCAGCGCCGCGCCAATGCGGTGTTCGCGGCAATGCTCGAAGGGGCGTTGAGCGTGGAGATCGAAGGCCACTACCGCCTGGAAACCGTGCAGCAGGTGCATGCGCGTATCGAGGCTCGGCAACAGATCGGCAAGGCGGTGCTGTGGGTGGACCGCGACTTGGGTTAATGACAGGCGAAAAAAAACCGGCTGATCAGGCCGGTTTGGGGTTCCCGCCAACAGCGCGGGATTATGCGTTGTTGCCTTGCAGACGATCCGCACCGCCTTCAGCCAGGCCACGTTCCTGCAGGCGATCCGCACCGCCTTCCGCCAGGCCGCGTTTCTGCAGGCGATCAGCGCCACCCTCAGCGAAACGGTTGCCTTGCAGGCGGTCCGAGCCACCCTCTGCAACACGGCTTTCGATCAGGCGATCCGCACCGCCTTCAGCGACGACAGGGTGAGCAAATGCGTTTGCAGCGAGTACCGAGAAAGCGAGGCTAAGCAAGATTTGGCGTTTCATGTGAGTGTGCTCCGAGTGTTTTAGTTGGGTTGTTGCCGGTATGGGTTTGATGTTACGCGTTGGATTTTTTAAGAGAACTTCATTGGGCTGATGGTGACTATCGACGCCAGCGATGGCCCGCTTGCGCGGACCTTCGCCGAGCCGGTCATGGCATCTGCGGCAGCTCATTGGGGCGCAGGTCGAACACCAGCACCTCGGCATCCTCGCCGTGGCCCAGGCGGATCTGCCGCTCATCCCGCACGCGGGCGCCGTCGCCTTCCTGCAAGCGCTGGCCGTTGACCTCAACGCTGCCTCGGGCCACATGCACGTACACATGGCGATCTGGCGGCAAGTCCAGGGTGGCGCTTTCGTCAGCGTTGAACAGCCCGGCATACACCCGTGCGTCCTGGCGCACGCTGAGGGAACCGTCGGCGCCGTCCGGCGAAATGATCAACTGCAGGCGTCCGCGTTTCTGCGCCGCGCTGAAATGCTCTTGTTGATAGCGCGGCTCGGCACCGGCCACGGCGGGCACGATCCAGATCTGCAGGAAGTGCACGCCACGGCTCTGGCTGTGGTTGAACTCGCTGTGGGCCACACCGCTGCCGGCGCTCATCAATTGCACATCGCCGGGGCGGATCACCGAGCCGGTACCCAAGGTGTCCTTGTGTTCCAGGGCGCCTTCGAGCACGTAGGAGAAAATCTCCATGTCGCGGTGCGGGTGCTGGCCGAAGCCTTTGCCGGCGGCGACGCGGTCATCGTTGATCACCAGCAGGTCGGAAAAACCTTGCTCGGCGGGGTTCCAGTAGTTGGCGAACGAGAAGGTGTGGAACGACTTCAACCAACCGTGATTGGCGGCGCCGCGTTCCGAAGCTTTGCGAAGGGTCAGCATGGTGGTGTCCTCAAGTGAGCGCGGGCTGCGAGATGCAGGGCGCTGGCGTTGAGAAGAAGGTTACTGGTAACCGTCGGATTCATTAAGGAGATGAATTCTGAATGACTGTCTCCCTGAGGTTGACAGTAATCGACGTGCCATAATGGCTGATGCTTTCCCTTCCTTATAGGTCTCCCGCTTGATGAAAACCGTGTCCATGGCGCTGTTTCCGGACTTCCTCCTGCTCGACATGGCGGGGCCGCTCGAGGTGTTTTCCATCGCCAACCGCTACCTGCCTGCGGCCGACCACTACCAGATACTCACCATCGGCACCGAACCTGGCCCGCTGCGCGCCTCCAATGGGGTGGTGGTGCAGGCCGACCTGCTGCTGGGCCAGGCGCACGCGGCCTACGACCTGCTGCTGGTGCCCGGCGGCCCCGGTGCCTACAACGAATGCCATCCCGCGCTGTTGCCCTGGCTGCAAGAGGCCGCGCCGCGTGCCCGGCGCTTTGGGTCGATCTGTACCGGAGCGTTTGTGCTGGGGCATGCCGGCCTGCTCGATCATCACCGTGTGACCACCCATTGGCACTACACCGAGCGTCTGATCAAGGCCTTCCCCAAGGCCATCGTCGAGACGGACCGCATCTACCTGCAGGACGGGCGATTGATCACCTCTGGTGGGGTCACGGCCGGTATCGACCTGGCGCTGTCGATTGTGGCCCAGGACCACGGCAAGCAGGTCGCGGTGGACGTGGCCAAGGTGCTGCTGGTGGTAATGAAGCGCCAGGGCGGCCAGGCCCAGTTCAGCCCGATGACAGCCGCCGTCGCGCCGCAGGAAACCGCGATCACCCGCGTGCAGCAGCACGTGCTCGACCACCTGGACCAGCCCTTCAGTATCGAGTCGATGGCCACGCTGGCAGGCATGAGTGCGCGCCACTTCGCGCGGCTGTTTGCCAAGGAGGTGCAGATGACGCCCATGGCCTTCCTGCAGGGCGCGCGTATCGACCGCGCGCGCCAGTTGCTGGAGGCCACCGACCTGCCGCTGAAGACCGTGGCCTTCCACGCAGGTTTTGGCAGCGTGCGGCATATGCGTTTTCTGTTCAGTGAAAAGCTCGGTCTCAACCCGACCCAATACCGGCAGCAGTTCAGTTAGCGCCAGGATGTCCGTCTGGTGCACTCGAATGTCCGTGTCGCTCCCCGTGCCAGCATTGTCCTGTCATCGCCAAGTGGCAAGATAGCCACAGGCCCATGGAACAGGACGCGCAAACGCCCAAGGCCGGGTGTTCCAGCGCGATGACAGCGATGAACAACCTTCAGGCGATGGATGCGAACGGCACGGTGCGTTTCGGTGCCTATGCCTTTCACCGGCAACAGCGGCTGCTCAGCAAGGCTGGATGGCCGGTGCCCTTGGGCGGCCGCGCGCTGGATATCCTCGCGGTGCTGCTCGAGGCGCCCGGGCAGTTCATCAGCAAGGCCACGCTGATCGAGCGCGTCTGGCCGTGCAGCGTGGTCGAGGAAAGCAACCTGCGCGTGCACATCGCCGCCTTGCGCCGTGCCCTCGACGGGCAACGCTGCATCCTCAACGATCCCCAGCGCGGCTACTGTTTCATTGCGCCGGTGCACGGCGAGCTGTCGTCGCAGTTGCCCCGGCACAATCTGGCGACGCGGCTCAGCCCGGTGATGGGGCGCGATGAATTACTCGGTGTGCTGGTGCGGCGCCTGTCCGGGCAGCGTCTGATGACCCTCACCGGCTGTGCCGGCGTCGGCAAGAGCACCCTGGCCCTGGCGCTGGCCGAGCGCGTATTGCCACGCTATCGCGCCGGCGTGTGGTGGGTGGACCTCGCCACCGTGCAGGCGCCGACAATGCTGCTACAGCACCTGGCCACAGTGCTGCACCTGGTGCCCACCCGTAGCCCTGTCGAATTATGCCGCCAACTGGCCGGCCGGCAGTTATTGCTGGTGCTCGACGGCGTTGACCCGCTGCTGGGCGCGTGCCGGCATCTCGTGCGCGCGCTGCACGAGCAGGCGCCGCAGGTCAGCGTGCTGATCAGCAGTCGCGAAGCCTTGCACGTGCCCGGCGAATGGGTGCTGCGCGTGCCGCCGCTGGCGGTGCCTGCACCGGCGGTATTGGGCAGCATCGACCACGCGATGGCTTGCCCGGCGGTGCAACTGTTCGTCGCCCGCGTACGTGCCAGTCAGCAGGACTATGATTTGCGCCCCCAGGACCTGGCCCCCCTGCGCGACATCTGCCGACGCCTCGACGGCCTTCCCCTGGCCCTGGAACTGGCGGCCGCCCAGGTCGACGCCTTGGGCGTGCGCGGTTTACAGGCGCAGCTGCGCAGCGGCATACAGACGCTGAGCCGCGGTCGACGCACGGCCGTGGAGCGCCACCAATCGCTGGCCGCTGCCCTGGACTGGAGCTACGAGCGCTTGAGCCTGCCGGAGCGCTGGCTGTTCCTGCAATTGGGCTTGTTCAAAATGGCCGTGACCTTGCCGTCCTTGAGCGTGCTGGTCGCCGGCACCGAGCTGGAACACGCCGACCTTGCCTACCTGCTGGCGCGACTGGTGAGTACCTCGTTGCTGAACGTCGAGCCGGGCCCGGGGCCCGCGCGTTATCGTTTGCTCAACAGCACCCGCAGCTACGCCCTCGCGCAGTTGCGCGATCCGGCGCAGGTGGCACGGTTGCAGCAGGGGTATGGGCATTATCTGGGGGCGTTTTCAGGCCGGACGTTTGTCCTGCAACTCGTCGAGCAGGCGACGTACGCGCAGTAGGTCGCGGGTGGCAAAGCCTTCGGTAAAGCGCTCGTAGACTGAACCGAGCAGATCGCGCGCAGGCTGCAGGCGACCTTGCTGCTGCCAGCGCTGCGCCAATGAGGTCGCGCAACGCAGTTCCCAGGCCAGCGCGCCTTGCTGGTTAGCCAGGCCGAGGGCTTCGAGCAGCAGCGCTTCGGCGGTGCCAGTGTCGGCCATGCCCTCGGCGTGCACGCGGATCACTTCGGCGGCGCACCAGCCGGCTGCCCCCGTGCGGGCGCGCTCGAAGGCTTGCTCATCGACGACACGCGCGCCGAACGTGATCAGGATGTCGTCTATCAGCCCCAGGCCCTGCAGGTCCTGGTGGCCGGGAATCCCGGCGTAGTGTCCCGCCCAGGTCTGGAACAACTGCACCGAATGCTTGTGGGACTGCTCCAGCAGCAGCGTCTGCAGGCGCTGCGCCGCCTCGTCATCGCCGTTGTAGCGGGCGATGACCACGCCGGCCAGGGCCAGGGTGTAGCAGATCGACGTGCCGTGATTGATCTGCAGCGCCAACTCCAGCGCCTGGCTGGCCACGGCCCAGGCGCGCTCGGGAAAACCCTGCAACCACAGGATGCGCGCCAATACCGTCAGTGAGGCGACGCTCTGGTCATATTGCACGCCCAAGCGATAGGCAAAGCGATTCAGCGAGCCGCTGTGCGCCATGCGCTGGATGACCTGTTCGGCCGTGTGCCGGGCGAGTGCCTGGTTGCCGGTATAATGCTGCGCCAGCACGTGCAGGCGCTGGGTACTCAGCTCCAGCAGCGGTTCGGTGCGTGGGTCGAGGTGGTCGAATTGCACGCTCAGTGCCTGTGCCTGGCGATAATGGCCTGCGCACAGGTTGACCGCCATGTGGCCGGAGACCGCGCGCAATTGGCCGGCGAGGTCCTGGCGTTCCTCGGCCAGGCGCCTGGCGCTGGCAAACGCGGCGATGGTCCGCGGTGCGCCGCCCAACGCGTGATAGGACAGGCTGCCCAGGGCCAATTGCAGCTGCATCGTCAATTGCGTGCAGGGCGCACTGGCCTCGGCCATCAGCGCCAGCGCCTTGTCGACATACACCGCATGCTCCCTGACCAGCGACAATTCTTGCCAGAGTGGCATGGCGCTGACCGTCAGGCGGATCGCCAGCAGATGTTCGCCGCCCTCGGCAAGGCCCCAGTCGAGCGCGGCACGCACGTCCTCGCGCAGCGGCGCGTAGCGGTCGAGCCACGGTTGGGTCGCGATCAACTCCCAGTCGTCCTGCGCTTGCTCCATCAGCGTCAGGCAGCGCACCGCATGGCGCTCGCGCGTGGCGTGCAGCTCGTTGGCGAGGCTGAGCTTTTCCAGGGCGTAGGTACGGGTGATGTCCAGCAGGCGATAGACCATCTCGTCATCGCCCGGCTCCACATTGAGCAATGATTTGGCCACCAGTTGGGTGATCGAGCCCAGCACCTCGGCCGGTGCAATCTGCTCGCCGGCAATCACCGCCGCCGCGCTGGCCAGGCTGAAACCGCCACGGAACACCGCGAGGCGACGCAGGCACACCTGCTCGCACGCGGTCAGCAGGTCGAAGCTCCAATCCAGCGTGGCGCGCAAGGTCTGATGACGAGGCAGGGCGCTGCGCCGGCCACGGGTCAGCAGGCGGAAGTTGTCTTCCATCTGCACCCGCAGGCGCGGCAGGCCGAAGCGTTCGATCTGCGCCGCCACCAACTCGATTGCCAGCGGGATGCCGTCGAGGCGCTGGCAAATATCAATCGCCAACGGCAGTTCGGCTTCGCTCAGCTCAAAGCGGTCCTGGTGCGACATGGCCCGCTCGATCAGCAATTGCAGGGCCGGGTAGCCCATGGCCTGGGCGCGATTGCCGGTGGCGGGCGGGCAGGCCAGGGGGTCGAGGCGTTGCACCGACTCGCCCTCGGCGCGCAGGGCTTCGCGGCTGGTGGCCAGGATGTGCATCCGGGGCGCATGGCGCAGCAGGCTTTCGCTGATCAGCGCGATGTCGTCCAGCAGGTGCTCGCAATTGTCGATCACCAGCAGCCACTGGCGTTCCTGCAGGCGGCGCGCGAAGGTATCCAGGGGTTCATGCTCGACGTGTGTGAGTCCGAGCAGGGCGGCGAGGTTGGGCAGGATCAGTGCCGGTGCGCTGAGGGGCGCCAGGTCCAGCAGGTGGATGCCGTCGCGGTAATGTCCGATCAGCAGTTCGGCCACGCGCAGTGCGACGGTGGTCTTGCCGATGCCGCCGGCGCCGGTCAGGGTGATAAAGCGCTGTTGCGGCAGCTGTTGCACCAGGCGGTCGATCAAGGCCTGGCGGCCGATCACGCGAGTGCGCCGCAGTGGCAGGTTATGGCCCTGGGCTTGCGGGGTGCCATCAGCCGGAAAGGTCATCGGTTCGATGCTCAGTGGCGCAACAAAACTGTAACCACGCTGGGCCACCGTGACGATATAGCGCTGCCCGGCCTGGCCGTCGCCCAATGCCTTGCGCAACGCGGCCATGTGCACCCGCAGGTTGCCGTCTTCCACCACGCTGTGCGGCCAGACCCGGGCGATCAAGGCCTGCTTGCTCACCACGTTGCCGGCCTGCTCCAGCAGGATCAGCAGGATATCCAGCGCACGCCGGCCCAGGCGCAGTGGTTGGCCGGCCTCCAGCACCAGGCGTTGGCGCGGATGGACGCGGTAGGGGCCGAAATGCACGGCCTGGTCGCTGAGGTCGCTCATGGCGCGCCATGCTCGGAAAGAGGAGAGCGGCCAGCATAGGCCAGGTGCGCCGCCACCACTAGGCCGCGATCACGTCGGGCTTGTGACGCAATTGGTGATTTCGCCAGGTCATCGGGTTGACGCCTTCGCTGCGGGTGAACATATGGCAGAAATGCGCCTGGTCGCAGAAGCCGCATTCGAGGCTGATCTGCGTCAGGCTCAGGGCGGAACCGGTGATCAGTTCCTTGGCCCGCTGGATGCGCTGCTGGCGAATCCATTCCTGCGGCGACAGCCCGGTGGTGCACTTGAACGCGCGGGAGAAATGGCTGCGTGACAGCGCGCAGGCCTGGGCCAGGTCGGCAATCGCCAGGCTTTCGCCGAGGTTGGCGAGGATCAATTGCTTGGCAATGCGCTCGCGCCGGGGGCAGAGGCCGCCGGTCGCGGGCAAGCGGGGAGCACAGTACTCAAGTCGGGCCATGACAGATATCCGCAGTCGATGGGAGCGTTCCCGGTGAATGGATGCAGTGTAGACCGCTGCATTCTTGGCGCCGGACCGTCTGGCTGACGAGTTAATCGTTGTTAATTTTGCCAGCTCAGGCGGCAAAAACCGGCGGAAAAGACAGCACAGCCATGCAATACCCCGGGTGGCTTGCGTGCTTATCTGTGGGCTTTTCAGCCGTTTGGATTGCCCCATGAACCGCAACGACCTGCGCCGCGTCGACATGAACCTCTTGGTGATTTTCGAAGCACTGATGTTCGAGAAGAACCTGACCCGCGTCGCCGAAAAGCTCTTCATGGGCCAACCGGCGGTCAGCGCGGCACTTGGGCGCCTGCGCGACCTGTTCGACGACCCGTTGCTGCTGCGCAACGGCCGGGGCATGGAACCCACGCCACGGGCGCTGGCGATACTCAAGGAGCTGCAACCGGCCATGGACACTATTTCCGGCGCGGTCAGCCGCGCCAAGGATTTCGACCCTTCCACCAGTTGCGCGGTGTTTCGCATCGGCCTCTCCGACGACGCCGAGTTCGGCCTGTTCCCGCCGTTGCTCAGCCAACTGCGCGAAGAGGCGCCGGGCATCATCGTGGTGGTGCGTCGCGCCAACTACCTGTTGATGTCGTCGCTGCTGGCCAGTGGCGAGATCACGGTGGGGGTGAGCTACACCACTGAATTGCCGGCGAATGCCAAGCGCAAGAAGCTGCGCGATATTCCCTGCAAGGTGCTGCGCGGCGACGCCGGCGTGGCACCGCTGACCCTCGACGACTACTGCGAGCGGCCCCACGCGATGGTGTCGTTCTCGGGGGATTTGAGCGGCAACATTGACCTGGACCTGGCGCGTATCGGCCGGGCCCGCCGGGTGGTGCTGGCGGTGCCGCAGTTCAGTGGGTTGCGCGCGCTGTTGGCGGGCACGCAGATCATCGCGACAGTGCCGGATTACGCGGCCTGCGCGTTGACCGAGGGCACGTCGCTGCGGGCCGAGGACCCGCCGTTTGCGATAGAGGCAGCGGAGCTGTCGATGGTGTGGAGCGGGGTGCATGACAATGACCCGGCGGAGCGGTGGTTGCGGGCGAGAATTTCGGAGCACATGGCGGGGGCTTGATTGAGGAGGTGGGCCCAGCCCACCAGCAATTGGTCACCCATTCTTCCCTGGAATTGGATATTCCTCCCACCACCTCCGGTCACTAACCTAGCCATCAACCCCCACCGTTCCGGAGAACCACCATGCAAGCGCGTACCGATTTCTACACCGCCTCCCCAGACGCCATGAAAGCCATGCTCGCCCTGGAAACCGCTGTCGGCAAACTGTCCATCGAGTTGCCCCTGCTGGAACTGATCCGCCTGCGCGTTTCGCAGATCAATGGCTGTGCCTTCTGCCTCGACATGCACACCGCCGATGCCCGCAAGGGCGGTGAGACCGAGCGTCGCCTGTACACCGTATCGGCCTGGCGTGAAACGCCGTTCTTCACCCCGCGTGAGCGCGCCGCACTGGCCTGGGCCGAAAGCCTGACCCTGCTGAGCCAGACCCACGCGCCGGATGAAGACTTCAATGCACTCGCCGCCGAGTTCAGCGCCCAGGAGCAGGTCGACCTGAGCGTGGCCATCGCCACCATCAACAGCTGGAACCGCCTCGCGGTGGGTTTTCGCAAGATGCCCAAGTAAGCCTTAGAAATTCACCGAAGCACTCAGGCGCGCCGTCAGTGGCGCGCCCTGGAACAGATAGTCATCGCCCATGTACTCGCCCGCGTCGCGCCAGTAGCGCTTGTCGAACAGGTTGTCGACGCTCAGGCGAAACACCGTCTCGTAGCCGTCGACCTTGGTGGTGTAGCGGCTGCCGACATTGACCACCGCATAATCCCCGACCTCCACATTCCCGGTACGGTTCGCGTACTTCTTGGCGCTGTAGTGCACGCCGCCGAGCACGGCCAATCCATTCACCCACGGCAACGCATAGTCGGCGTACACACTGGCGCGCAGCTTGGGTACGTTGATCGCCTGGTGGTCTTCGTATTCCGGCGTACCGCTGCCGGTCACCCGCGCGCGAATCGCCGCCACACTGGTCGCGATCTGCAAACGGTCGGTGGCCCAGCCGTTGGCCGACAACTCCAGCCCGGTGTTCTTCTGCTCGCCCTGTTGCACATAGATGAACTGATCGGCGCCTTCCGGCTTGGCGTACTGGTAGGCCTGGCGCGTCTGGAATACGGCAGCGGCGAAGCTGATGCGGCGCCAGTCGTATTTCACCCCGGCTTCGATCTGGCGCGAAACGGTCGGCGCGAGGGTTTCACCGTCGTTGGTGGTTGTCCACGGCGCCTGGCCGCCCAGTGACAGGCCTTTGCTGTAACTGGTGTAGAGCGAGATGTTTTCGACCGGCTTGTAGATCAACGAAGCCTGCGGCAGGAACACGTATTGCTGGGTGTGGCGAATCTGGTTGCCAGTGGTCCCGTCGAAGGCTTTTTCATCCAGGCGCACTTCACGGCCGCCGAGGATGGTTTGCCATTGCTCGTTGAAGCGGATGCGGTCGGTGACGAACAGACCGTACTGGCGGCTGTCGAGGTTGCGATGGCTGTCGTTCAACGGTTTGTTGGTGGGGGGAAACGTCGGTGCATCATCGTCGATATTGGTCGTGCCGATGTATTCATTGACCGACTCGCGCTTGTCGACCACCCGGCGAAAGGCGCTGGTGCCGAAAGTCAGTTCATGGCCCAGGCTGCCCGTGTCGAACAGCCCGGTCATGGCCGCCTGCACTTCGTCGTCGCGGCGGGTGTCGTCGGGGCTGCGGTAGTCGTAGACGTCGTAGTCGCCAGTGGGGCTGAAGAAGGCGGTGCCGCAATCGGTCACGTAGAAGCAGCCATAGGCAAACGAACTGTAGTCATCGATCACCACTTTGCTGCGCGCCGCGCTGAGGTTGCCTTTCCACTGATCGCTGAAGCGGTATTCGAACTTGCCGTTGAGGTTCAGTGGGTGGATGCCCACCTGCTTGGAACCGCTCTGGTGCCCGAGCAATCTTTTCGGTGACGCGCCGTGTGGCACTTCGGTGCCGCCCAGCAATTGGTAGCCGGGCACCGAGCGTTGCTGCTTGTCCTGGTATTCCGCATCCAGCTGCAGCACGGCGTCGGGGCTGATGTTCCAGTCAAAGGCCAGGGACACGAAATCGCGCTGGCCATTGGCGTGTTCCACATAGGAATTGAGGTCTTCATGGGCGACGTTGGCACGCAGGCCGAATTGCTGCTCGCTGCCGAACCAGCCGCCGACATCGGTAGCGATATAACCGCTGCCGCGATCATCGGTGGATACCGTCACCTGGCGCACATCCTCCGGGCGCTTGGTCACGTAGTTGATCACGCCGCTGGGCTCGGAGATACCGCTTTGCAGGCCCGCCAGGCCCTTGAGCACCTCCACCTGCTGCTTGTTTTCCAGGGCGACGTTCTGCTCGCCGGTGATGGTGCGCCCGTTGATCTTGTAGCTGCTGGCAGCATTCAGCGAGAAGCCGCGCACCACAAAGTTTTCGTAGTAGCCGATGGGCGCATAGCTGTCGCCGACCGAGGCATCGTTGCGCAGCACTTCACTGAGCAGGCGCGCCTGCTGGTCCTTGATCATCGCGGCGTTGATCACCGTGATCGAGGCGGGAGTGTCCAGCAGCGGCGCCTCGTCGAAGCCCCCGACCGAGGCGGTTTCAGCGCGATAGCCGGACTCATCCTGGCCCTGGACCTGCACCGCTGGCAGCTCCAGCTCTGCCGCCAGACTGTGACCGATGCCGCCACTGAGCAGCAGGCCGAGGGCAAAACGTGAAGTGACGACGGGACGAAAACGCAAAACCATGGGGGCAGGGCCTTAAAGCGCAGGGCGGGGGGCGCATAAGCTAGGCATAAGTGCGTGCTTTTACAAGTTTTCGAGAATGATTCGCACACTGAGACATCCCGTCTCAGCCCCC
The DNA here is from genome assembly GCF_025466155.1 of Pseudomonas sp. 13B_2.1_Bac1. Taxonomy (NCBI): domain Bacteria; kingdom Pseudomonadati; phylum Pseudomonadota; class Gammaproteobacteria; order Pseudomonadales; family Pseudomonadaceae; genus Pseudomonas; species Pseudomonas sp. 13B_2.1_Bac1. The sequence goes on from NZ_JANLOH010000075.1 coordinate 38,936, forward strand.
ACGCCAATCGCTGCGCGCCTCGACAGCCGCCCCGGCGACCTGCGATAGACAAGGCTTCTCTCATCATTGCAGGAGATCGTCATGGGGATTGCTGGAAAAATCGCGCTGGTCACCGGCGCCGGGCAGGGCATTGGCCGGGCCATCGCCCTGCGTCTGGCACAGGACGGTGCCGACATCGCCCTGGTGGACATCAATGGCGCCAAGCTCGAAGCCGTGGCCGCCGAGGTGGTCGCCCTGGGACGCAAGGCCTCGGTGTTTGTCGCCGACGTGTCCAAGCGCGAACAGGTGGTGGCCGCCGTCGAACATGCGCACCAGACCCTGGGTGGCTTCGACATCATCGTCAACAACGCCGGGGTGGCGCAGATCGATTCGCTGCTGGACGTCAGCCCGGAACAGGTCGAACGCACGCTGGGCATCAACGTGCAGGGCGTATTGTGGGGAATCCAGGCCGCCGGCAAGAAATTCAAGGCGCTCAATCAGAAAGGCAAGATCATCAACGCGTGCTCCATCGCCGGCCATGAAGGCTTCGCGCTGCTCGGGGTGTACTCGGCGACCAAGTTTGCCGTGCGCGCCTTGACCCAGGCGGCTGCCAAGGAATTGGCCAGCGCCGGGATCACGGTCAATGCGTACTGCCCGGGCGTGGTGGGCACCGATATGTGGGTCGAGATCGACAAGCGCATGGCCGAGATTACCGGCGCTGACGTCGGCGCGACGTACAAGAAGTACGTGGAGGGCATTGCCCTGGGCCGCGCGGAAACGCCGGAAGACGTTGCCGGGCTGGTGGCCTTCCTGGCCGGGCCGGATTCGGACTACATGACCGGCCAAGCCCCGTTGATCGACGGCGGACTCGTCTACCGCTGACGTCCTTGGCTGACGCGGTCAAAAATGT
>NZ_JANLOH010000112.1:0-39794 GCF_025466155.1 Pseudomonas sp. 13B_2.1_Bac1
CCACACTGCCCACTCTGGATCTGTTTTGAATCTCCAAGAGGCTACTCATGAGAACACTAAAAAACCTGCTCGGTGGCTCGCTGCTGGCGCTGGCCGTCCTGGCCCAGCAAGCGCCTGCCGCCGAAGCCATCAAACCCATCCACTTCGGTGACATCACCTGGGAAAGCGGCAGCCTGATCACCGAGGTCCTGCGCCTGATTGTCGAGAAAGGCTACGGCCTGCCCACCGACACCTTGCCCGGCAGCACCGTGAGCCTGGAAGCGGCCCTGGCCAAGGACGATATCCAGGTGATCGGCGAAGAGTGGGCCGGGCGCAGTCCGGCGTGGGTCAAGGCCGAAAGCGAAGGCAAAGTGTTCGGCCTGGGCGACACGGTCAAGGGCGCGACCGAAGGGTGGTGGGTGCCGGAATACGTGATCAAGGGCGACGCGGCACGCGGCATCAAACCGTTGGCGCCGGACCTCAAGTCGGTGGCCGACCTGGCGCGCTACAAGGATGTGTTCCGCGATCCCGAAGACCCGACGCGTGGGCGTTTCCTCAACAGCCCTACCGGCTGGACCTCGGAGATCGTCAACAGCCAGAAACTCAAGGCCTACAAGCTCACGGACAGCTTCGTCAACTTCCGCACCGGCTCCGGCGCGGCGCTGGATGCCGAGGTGGCGTCGTCGATCCGCCGTGGCAAGCCGGTGTTGTTCTACTACTGGTCGCCGACCCCGCTGCTGGGGCGTTTCAAGCTGATCAAGCTGGAAGAACCGCCGTTCAACGCCGAAGCCTGGAAGACGTTGTCCGACGCGAAAAACCCCAACCCGATCGGCACCCGTTCGATGCCGGCGCGCCTGGCGATTGGGGTGTCTGCGCCGTTCAAGGCGCAGTACCCGCAACTGGTGAGCGTGTTTGAGAAGGTCGACCTGCCGATTGATCTGCTCAACGGCATCCTCGGGGACATGAGTGAGAAACGCACTCCGCCCCGCCAGGTGGCTGAAGCCTTCCTCAAGGACCATCCGCAGGTCTGGCAGCAGTGGGTTCCGGCGGATGTCGCCGCCAAGGTCAAGGAGGCGCTGTGATGCTGAAGATGTTTGCTGGCGTCGTCCTCTCGTTGATCGCCGGCCAGCTGTTGGCCGCCGAACCCGCCACCTTGCGCATCGGCTACCAGAAAAGCTCGGTGAGCATGGTCCTCGCCCGTGAGCACAAACTCTTCGAAGCGGCGTTGCCCGGCACCCAGGTGCAGTGGATTGAATTCCTCGGCGGCCCGCCGCTGATCGAAGCCCTCAACGGCGGCAGCCTGGACATCGGCAATATCGGCGACATCCCGCCGATCTTCGCCCAGGCCGCCGGCATCGAGTTGCAGTACTTTGCCGTCGAGCCCAACGAGGGCAAATCCGAAGCCGTGCTGGTGCCAAAGAACAGCAACGTGCAAAGCGTGGCCGAACTCAAGGGCAAACGCGTGGCGTTGCTCAAGGGCTCCAGCGCGCACAACCTGTTCCTCAAGAGCCTGCTGCGCGCGGGCTTGCAATGGAAGGACGTCGACGTGGTGTACCTGTCGCCCTCGGATGGGCGCGCCGCCTTTGAACAGGGCAAGGTCGACGCCTGGGTGGTGTGGGATCCGTACTATTCGGCGGCGGTGGTCGACGGCTCCGCCCGCGTGCTCGGCGATGGCCAGGGCCTCAATCCTGCGGGTACGTTCTTCGTCGCCAGCAGCGCGTTTGTGCAACAGCACCCGCAAGCCATCGGCCCGATTATCCAGACCCTGGCCAAGGCGCAGCGCCTGTCCCTCGACCAGCCCGAGGAAAGCATCGCGCTGATGGCCAAGACCCTCGGCCTGCCTCCGGCGGTGGTCAAGAGCTACTTCGAACACCGTTCGTCGACCGCGATCCGCCCGCTGCAAGCCAGCGACATCGCCACTCAGCAACGCACCGCCGACCTGTTCTTCGCCAACGGCCTGATCCCGAAAAAGGTCGATGTGCAGCAAGTCGTCTTCAAGGCCCCATGACCTTGCAGGGGCCCGGCAAGCCGGGCTCCTGCGGAGGCGGACAGGCGCTATTCCATTATCAGTGAGCAGACCATGCAACCGATCTACATCGACTTTCTCAACGGCCTCGACATCGACGAGCTGGGCCTCACTAACGATGAAATCCTCGCCGCCATCGAAGCCAGCCTGGGTATCCAGGGCCGTGGCGAGGCGGTGATCGAACCGCGTACCCACCTGATTCCCGGCGGCGGTATCAACGGCCACTTCAACGTACTGCGCGGTGTACTCGGCGGCGATATCGGCTACGCCGGCGTCAAGGTGGTGGGCGATTTTGTCGACAACTACCGCAAGGGCCTGCCTTCGGAATTGGCGATCCTCAACCTGCTGGACCCGGCCACGGGCATCCCCAGGGCGATCCTCGACGCTTCGGCGATTACCGACATGCGCACCGGCGCGGTCACCGCGATTGGCGCCAAATACCTGGCCCGGCCCGACAGCAAGGTACTGGCGCATATCGGCGCGCGTGGCACCGCATACTGGAACGTGCGGCTGCTCGATCACCTGTTCGACTTCGAGGAAATTCGCGTGCATTCGCGCCGCAGCGAAAGCCGCGAAGCCTTCGCCGAGCGCCTGCGCCGCGACCTCGGCAAACCGGTGATTGTCACCGACGACTGGGAGTCCACCGTGCGCGGCGCCGACATCGTGGTCGAAGCCTCGCGCCTGGAGCAACCCGAGCCGTTGCTGCGCACCGACTGGATCAAGCCCGGCGCCTTTGTCGTGCCCTACGGCACCATGAGCGCGGTGGAACTGTCGCTCACCGACATCATGAGCAAGCTGGTGGTGGATGATTGGGGCCAGTGCAAGGGCGGCATGTTTGGCGCGTTGCGTGCGCATGTGGACGCCGGAAAACTCAGCGCCGAGACCTTGCACGCCGAGTTGGGGCAGATCGTCGCCGGCTTGAAAAGCGGCCGTGACAACCCCGAGGAAACCATCCTGTTCTGGCACCGCGGCTTGAGCCTCAGCGACATCGCCCTGGGCCATGCGTTGCTGGAAAAAGCCAAGCGCCTGGGGATTGGCCAGCGGCTGCGCTGGGCATGATTCACTTCGATCCCCAAGGGTTGGCGCTCGCCGATTTGCTGGCGATTGCCCGGCAGGATGCCCCGGCGGATTTCACCGTCCAGGCGCGACAACGTATCGACGCAGGCCATCGGTTGCTGCTCGAGTTGGCGGCCGCAGGCACGCCAATCTATGGCGTGACCACCGGCCTCGGTGCGGCCGTGGATACGCAGGTGGCGCCGCTGCAGGCGAACATTCCCCTGGGGCGTGCGGTGGGCGTCGGGCGCCTGGCCAATCGACAGGAAGTGCGCGCAATCACGGCGGCGCGCCTGGCCGGATTGGCTCAGGGCCGCGCGGGGATTTCACCGGCGGCAGCGGACGCCCTGCTGGCGTTGCTCAACTCGGGTGTCGAGCCCGAGGTGCCGCTGCTCGGATCGCTGGGCGAAAGCGACCTGGCGCCTCTGGCACACCTGAGCCTGGCGCTGGACGTGCCGTTGACCGGCAAGGATGGCCTGGCGCTGGTGTCGGCGAATGCGGCGAGTGTCGGGCTGGGCGCCTTGCTGGTCTTCGAGGCGCGGCAGGCGTTGGAGGCCTTGATGGCGGCGCTGGCGTTGGCGTGCGAAGGCTACCGCGCCAACCTCAGCCCGTTCCAGTCGTGGGCGTCACGCCTGCGCCCGGCGCCGGGGCAGACTGAACAGTCGTCCGCGTTGTTGCAGTTGCTGGCCGGCGGCGAGCTGGCAGACCAACCCCGCCGCCTGCAGGACCCGCTGAGCTTTCGCTGTGCCACGGTGGTCCAGGGCGCGGCGCAGCAGGCGCTGCAGCAATTGCATGCACTGGTCGAACTGGAACTGCGCAGTGGTGCGGATAACCCGGCGTTGATCAGCGAAGACGCGTTGGTCTTGGCCACCGCCAATTTCGACAGCACTCACCTGGCGCTGGCCGCCGAAGGCTTGGGCCTGGCGCTGAGTCGCGTCGCCGCGTGCAGCGCCGAACGGATTGCCAAGCTGCTTTCGCCGACGTCCAGCGATTTACCGCGTTTTCTGATCACCCAGCCAGGGCATGTGGGAATGGCAGCGTTGCAGCGCACCAGCTCGGCACTGGTCGCCGAGATCGGGCATTTGGCCAATCCGTTGCCCGCCGTCAGTGTGCCGGTGGCGGACCGCGTGGAAGACTACGCCGGGCAGGCGCTGGCAGTGGTCGACAAGACCCGCCGCCTGACCGAGCGCGTGTTGTGGCTGGCAAGTATCGAGCTGATCGTGGCGGCACAGGCGGTGGACCTGCGCGGCCCCTTGCAACTGGGGCAGGGCGTGCGGCAGATTCATGCCGCGGTGCGCAGCCGCGTGGCGCACCTGGATCAGGATCGCTCAGGCTCGGTGGATGTACTGGCGCTCGCCACCTTCCTCGAATCCAGCCCCTTCCCCCTATAGGCGCCGGTAAGCCGGCGCCTATAGGGATTGTGTTTTTATGGATTCTCGGCGGTCAGGGCGGCAATCACCGCTGGCCGCTCACCCACGCGCTGTTGAAACGCCGCCAGCGCCGGCCAGTCGCCCAGGTCGATAGCGTGAAATGCCGCCCAACGCAGCGCCACGAACAGGTACGCATCCGCCACCGAGTATTCGCCCAGCAGGTAATCCTTGTGCTCCAAGGTCTTTACCAGCACCGCGAAACGCTTGAACAGGGTGGCCTGGAACAGGCCACGCACCTCGCCCTGGATCGCGCTGTTGAAAAACACCGCCAGCCCGCCATGAATTTCGGTGGCGATAAAATTCAGCCATTCCTGCAAACGCACTCGCTCCCAGCTGCCGTTGGCGGGGGCGAGGTGGGCGGCGGGCTTCAGGTCCGCCAGATACTGCAGGATCGCGCTGGCTTCGGTCAGTACCTGGCCATTGTCCAACTGCAGCGCGGCGACGTAGCCCTTGGGGTTGATCTGCAGGAAATCCTCGCCGTCGGCGGTGGTTTTGGCCTGGTTGTCGACCTGCACCAGCTCGAACGGCAGCGCCAATTCGCGCAACACGATATGCGGGGCGAGTGAACAGGCGTTAGGGAAGAAATACAGTTTCATCTGCGGCAGCTCCGTTGAATTTGCGCCAGTCTCACGGGCATGGCACCGTGCGTAAAATTAAACCTTCAGACCCCTGCCATAAGGACAGCTACTGCCATGATGAACCTGATGCACTGGCGCCTGCTGGTGTCCGTGGCTGATCGCGGCAGCATCACCGCCGCCGCCGAAGCGGTGGGCATGACGCAATCGGCCGCCAGCCAGGCCATGGCCAGCATGGAGGCGACCCTGGGTGCGCAGCTGTTTACCCGTGAACCGCGCAAGACCTTGCCCACTGCCTTGGGCCTGAGTGTGATCGAGCAGGCGCGGGTGATGCTCGGCGCCTTGCAGACGATTCGCAGCACCGTGGATGAAGCACGCCCGATGCTGCGTGGGACGATTCGCATCGCCAGTTTCCCGATGGTGCTCGCGACTTTTCTGACACCGCTGCTGCAACGCTTCGCGCAGTTGTACCCGGGCATCGAGGTCACCACCCTGGATGTCACCGACAACGAAGTGCTGACCCTGCTCGACGCCGACCTGATCGACCTGGGCGTGGTGCTCAACCCCAAGCCCGAGCGCAATGCCACAGTGCTGGGGCGCGATTTGTGGATGGCGGTGCTGCCGGTCAACCATGCGCTGGCGCAGCGCCCGGCCGAGGCCAGCGTGTCGCTGGCGGAGCTGCTCGAACAACCGTTCGTGCTCGCCACCGGCGGTTGCACCGCCAACGCCCGCAGCCTGGGGGCCGCCGCGGGGCTGACGGTCAGCGATATCCGCGTGGAAGTGCGCGAATGGAACAGTGCCTTCAGCCTGGTGCGTGAAGGCGTTGGCGTGACGCTGGTGCCGGAAATGGCCCTGCCGGCCCAGCGCACCGGCCTGCGCGTCATGCCGCTGACGGTGCCGCTGCACCGCGAATTCGCGTTGGTGGGTTCCTCTGCCCGCGAGCCTTCGGCCGCTACCAACGCATTGTTGAAAATGCTTGCTGACTAGTGGCCTTGCATAGCGCCAAGCCCTGTCTATGCTCACCCAGAACCGTTGATGACGCTTGGCATATAAAGCGTTTCGGATGGTTATTTCCCCATGAAGGTGTGGCTGCACTGTCCAACAAATGAATGGAATGCGCCTTCGAGGCGCCGGGAATCCAGGGTGATCTGACCATGTTCAACCGCCATCACAAATCCGACCTGCTTGAAATCCAGCGTTTCTCCTGCGCACTCACCGAATCCAACGCCAAACTTGCCGCCATCAGCCGCTCCATGGCGATGATCGAGTTCGACCGCGACGGTGTGATCCTCGATGCCAACGACAACTTCTGCAAAACCATGGGCTACAGCGCCGAGGAAATACGCGGCAAGCATCACCGCATCTTTTGCGACGAGGCCTACACCCACACCGACGCCTACGCCAAGCTGTGGCGCGACCTGGCGCGGGGCGAGGCCCTCAGTGGCACCTTCATGCGCTTGAACAAGCATGGCCAGGAAGTGTGGCTGGAAGCCAGCTATATGCCGGTGCTGGGTCCGGACAACCACGTACAGAGCGTGATCAAAGTCGCGTCGGATATTTCCGCGCGGGTGCACCACGAGCATGAAAACCAGAGCCTGATCGACGCCATCGGCCGCTCGATGGCGGTGATCGAGTTCACCCCGCAGGGGCAGATCATCAATGCCAATGAAAACTTCCTGAAGACGGTTCAGTACTCCCTGGATGAGATCGTCGGCCAGCACCACAGCATGTTCTGCCATCGCAGCGAGGTGGAGTCGCCGGCCTACAAGGCGTTCTGGGCTTCGCTCAATCGCGGCGAATATCACTCGCACCGCTTCGAGCGCAGGAATAAATACGGCAAGACGCTGTTCCTGGAGGCCTCCTACAACCCGATCTTCGACGCCAGTGGGCGGCTGTACAAAGTGGTCAAGTTTGCCAGCGACATCACCGACCAGGTCACCACCCTGCGCACCGCCGCCGACTCGGCCCACGCCACCTCGGTACAGAACGACGCCTGCGCACGCAAGGGCTCGGAGGTGGTGCAGCAGACCGTGCAGATCATCGAGGAGATTTCCCATGACCTGAACCAGGCGGCGCAGAGCATCGACGCGGTGAGCAAACAGTCGGACATCATCGGCGCCATCGTGCAGACCATCCGCAGCATTGCCGAGCAGACCAATATGCTCGCGCTGAACGCGGCCATCGAAGCGGCGCGGGCCGGCGAGCATGGGCGCGGTTTTGCGGTGGTGGCCGACGAGGTGCGCAGCCTTGCGGCGCGGACCAGCCAGGCGACGGTGGAGATTGTCGAGGTGGTGCGCAAAAACCACGACCTGTCGCTGAGCGCGGTGTCGAGCATGCAGTCGAGCTTGAGCCGCACAGGGTTGGGGGTGGAATTGGCGAACGAGGCGGGGCAGGTGATCCTGGAGATTCAGGAAGGCTCACGGCATGTGGTGGATGCGATCAGTCAGTTCAATTCGACGTTGCAACTGCAATAAACGCATGAAGGAGCCGGCTTGCCGGCGATAGCATCACCTCGGTCTGGATTCACCGAGGCGCCTGCATCGCCGGCGCCTACCGTTGATCAGGTTGCCTGTTAGATGGCGGCCAGTGTTTCTTTCACCGCCTGTGCCTGCGGGTCAGCGGTTTTCGCCGCTACCTGCTGCTCTTGCTGCTGCTTCAGGCGCTCGGCCACTTGCTTGGAAATGGCGTCCTGCTTTTCCTGCGACATGTTCTGCACATCCGCCTCGGTCAAGCCTTGTTCCTTGAGCAGTTGCTCACGGATGCGCTCGGCCGGGGATTTGCTCATGTAGTCAGTGAAGTCGGCCCGCGCGGTGCTGGTGCTGCTGCCCGCTGCCGGCACATCGGTGGTTGCGGTGGTTGCCGCCGTGGTGGCCTGCAACTGCACGCGGGTCTTGGCAAAGGCTTCGTCGATGCGATCGTTGGCCTTGTCCAGTTCCTTCTGCGCGGCCGGTACGGTCACGCTTTGCTGCGCCGCTTGCACGGCACCGCTGTACAGCGCGCTGGCGGCGGCATTGGCGGGGTCCATGTCGGGCCGCTTGATCTGTTGAATGGTCGACACCGCTTGGGTGTTGTTGTTAACCAGCATGATCGGTCACCTGGGAAAATGGTCGGTGCCAGTGCTGGAGCAATTAGCATGCCGGGTCGCATCACCCCGGTTTTATTGGGGATGGCCTGGCCGCCGCGGCAAACATTGTCCCGCCGGCGGCCAACCGTTGCCGTCAGTGGGCGATGTTTTCCAGCGCCAGGTTGCGCGTGCGCGGGCCGAACCAACTGATGGTGATCATTACGATCAGCATACTGCTGGCAATAAACGCGAGGACGCCCGGCGTGCCCAGGTGCTCGAGGATAAACCCGATCAACAGGCTGCTGAACACCGTGGACAAGCGGCTGAACGAGTAGCAGAACCCGACCGCCCGCGCGCGGATGTTGGTGGGGAACAGTTCGCTCTGGTACGAGTGATAACTGAAGCTCAGCCAGGCGTTGCAGAAGGTGATCATCACCCCGCAGATCACCAGCCCCACCGCCGTGGTCTGCAGGGCGAACAGGCTGCCGAAGATCATCGCGCCCATGGCCGAGCCGACGATCTGCCACTTGTTTTCAAAGCGGTTGGCCACCTTCACAAACAGCAACGGCCCCAACGGGTAGGCGAGCGTGATGATAAAGGCGTACAGCAAGCTGTGGGTCACGCTCACGCCCTGGCCCGACAACAGCGCCGGCAACCAATTGCCGAAGCCGAAAAAGCCGATGGCCTGGAACACGTGGAACACAATCAGCATCAACGCGCGGCGTCGGTACGGCGGTTGCCAGATATCCGCAAATCGACCGTTGCCCTGCACGCTGACGGCTTCGGGTTCCGGTGCATCCAGCGGTTTGCCGTGATCCTTCTGGCAGCGCGCTTCCAGGCTGTCCATGATCTGGCCGGCTTCGTCGAAGCGGCCTTTTTGCGCGAGCCAGCGCGGTGACTCCGGCAAGCGCTTGCGCAGTTGCCAGATAAACAGCGCAAACACTGCACTGCTCAGCACCACCCAACGCCAGCCCGAGACCCCGAACGGCGCCTGGGGCACCAGCCACCACGACATCAGCGCCACTGCTGGCACCGACAGGAACTGAATAAAAAACGCAAAGGCGAACGCCGAGCTGCGCATGCGCTTGGGCACCAGTTCCGAGAGGTAGGCGTCGATCGTCACCAGCTCGATGCCCAGGCCGATGCCGACCAGAAAGCGCATGCAGATGATGCCCAGGGCTGAGGTCTGGATGCCCATCAGCACGGTGGCCACGGTGTACCAGATCAACGCAAAGGTGAAGATCGCCCGGCGCCCGAAACGGTCGGCGATGGGGCTGAGCAGGCTGGCGCCCAGGAACAACCCGAGGAAGGTCGCCGAGGCGAACGCCGCCTGGTCCGAGAAGCCAAACACGCCCTCGCTGCCGATGTGGAAAATCCCGTCCGTGATCAGGCCGGGGCTGATGTAAGCGGTCTGGAACAGGTCATACAGCTCGAAAAAGCCGCCGATAGACAGCAACGCCACCAGGCGCCAGACGGTAGCGACGGCGGGCAGGCGGTCAATGCGCGCGCTGATGTGGGCGGCGCGGACTGGGTCGATGCCGTCTGTAGCGGGGAGTGCAGGCATGGTGCGGGAAACTCAGTAAGTGATCGGAATCTCGAAATTTTCCTGGAAGGCATCATCGACCGGATGGTAACCCAACACCCGCGTGGTTTCGCTCAGGTCCAGGCGCTTGAAACGGTTATTGGAGATGCCGTGGGCGATCAGGTGCTTGACGCCCTCGGCCTCCACCGACCGTTGCAGCAGTTGCACCGCGTCACGAGGGCTGAGCCAGGCGCTGAGGTCGCGCGCGTTGTTCAGGTCGTGGGTCGCGGGGAACTCGAAGGCGCCGATGCGCAGGGCAATCGTCGACAGGGGCGTCTTGGCCGCGTAATAGCCACAGAGTGCCTCGCCGTAGCATTTGCTCACGCCGTACAGGTTGGCGGGCATGACTTGCATGCCGGGCGTGATCTGGCGATCCACCGGGTAGCCTTCGATAGTTTGCGCGCTGCTGGCGAACACCAGGCGCTGCACACCGGCGGCCACGGCGGCTTCGAACAGGTGGGTGGTGGCGAGGATGTTGTTGGGCAGCAATTCGTCGAACGTGGCGCTGGCATGGGGGATGCCGGAAAGGTGCACGATCACGTCGATGCCGTCGAGCAGGGCGGCGAGGCTGGATTTGTCGCTGAGGTCGGCCTGCACGAAGCGGTGCTCGCCGAGATTGAAGTCCGGGGCGATACGGTCGGTGAGGGTGAAGCGGTAGCGGTCTTTCGAGGCTTCGAAAAACGTTTTGCCGATGCGACCGCAGGCACCGGTGAGCAGTACATTGATTCCTTTCACGTGCAATTCCTTAGTTGTGACCGGCAAGGGCAAAGGTCTGGAAGCCCTGATGCTGGCCGAGGCGTTGATAGTAAGCGGCAATGGCGGGGTAGTGCGGCCGCGTCATGGGGGTCATCTGCCAGCGGTGCACCGAGAGGCCGATGAGGATATCGGCGAGGGTGAACTCATCCCCGGCCACGTAGGCATTGGTGCGAGCAAGCTGTTGTTCGAGCAGGCCCATCTTGTCGTTCCAGCGCTGCACGGCGGCGGCAATCTGCGCTGCGTCGAGGCCATCCGGGTTGTTGCGCACCAGCGCGGTGAAGGCATCGCCCCAGGCGCGGTTGAGTTCGATGGCTTGCCAGTCTATCCACTGCTCGACACGCGCCCGCGGCGCAGGCTCGGCGGGCAGCAGGTCGGTGCGTTGGTAGAGGCTGACGAGGTACCGACAGATGGTGTTGGATTCCCACAACACACCGTGATCGTCAATCAGCACCGGAACCTGGGCGTTGGGGTTCAGCTCAAGGAATTCGGCGGACTGGGTCGGCTTGAAGCCGATGCCCCAGTCTTCGCGCACGTAGTCGATGCCCAGTTCCTGGCAGGTCCACAGTACTTTTCGCACGTTGATGGAAGACGTGCGACCCAAGATTTTCAGTGAGTGTCCCATGGTGCTTCCCTGGCAGTGGAGAGCAGCCAATCTAGCAGGCGACGCCGAGGACAGCGAGTGCCTGGCGCGACCACCGATGATTTCGGGCTCAGGTACTCTCGCGCACCTGCAGCTCAAACCCCATGTCCACCACGGGTTTGGCGATCTTGTTGCCGGCCATGATCGTCAGCAAATGCTCCGCCGCCCGCCGGCCGATGGCTTCACGCGGTGTGCTGATGCTGCTCAGGCGCGGCACCATGAAGGAGGAGGCCGGCAAGTCGTTGAAGCCCAGCACCGCGACGCGCTCGGGTACTTTGATGCCATGGCGCATGGCCTCCAGCAGCGCGCCCTGGGCCAGGTCGTCGTTGCCGAAGAAGATCGCGTCCACCTCCGGATGGGCCGCCAGCAATTGCAAGAACAGCTCGCCACCCAGGCCGACCGAGGACGGGCGTGGCGTCAGCAGTTCCAACGCGGGGTCGTACATCCCTGCCTGTTGCAGCGCACGGCGGAAACCTTCGCCGCGCAGCAAGGTGCGTTGGTCCAGTTGCGCGCCAATATAGGCCAGGCGCTTGCGCCCGCGGGACAGCAAGTGCGCGGCAGCGGTTTCGCCGGCCGCCACCTGCGAGAAGCCCACGCAGTTCACGCCGGCGTTGGGGTCCAGGTCCATCATGTAGACGCACGGCACGTTGCTGGCCTCGACCATCCGTCGGGCGCTTTCGGTGCGGTCGAAGCCGGTCAGCAGCAAACCCCGCGGCTGGTAAGCCATGTAGTTGCGCAGCAGGTTTTCTTCTTCATCGCGCGAATAATGCGAGTTGCCGATCAGCACTTCAAAGCCCTTGGGCCGCAGCACCTGGTGGATGGCTTCGAGGGTTTCGATAAATAAAAGGTTGGACAGCGACGGCACCAGCACCACCACCGAATGGCTCTGCGCAGAGGCCAGCGCACGGGCGGCAGGGTTGACCACGTAGTTGAGTTCGGCGGCGGCGTGCTGCACTTTTTCCACCAGCTCGGTGGCAACGGTGCTGATGCCACGCAGGGCGCGGGACGCGGTAATGGGGCTGACGCCGGCCAGGCGGGCGACTTCGTTGAGGGTAGGGCGGCCCGTCGTGCGGGTATTTTTATCGTTCTTGGAGGTCATCAGGCGGCTTGCCAAACAAAAATCGAGGCACTAAGGTAGCGCTGTCTCCAAAGGCCTGCAAATTCTTGAAGAAAGGGTTGCCTGATCCTGTTCAAAACCATTGGAGCGGATGCACGCGTCACTCCATAAAAAAAGACAAGACGGCGCGGGAAAAGCCTGTTTTTGCACTAGCCTTACAGCGTGCAAAGGTAGCGCTATCTGCGTCCTGAGGTGTTTCATGAGTCAACCTGTTACCGCCCTGGTCATCATGGGTGTTTCCGGCTGTGGCAAGTCCAGCGTCAGCGAGGCCCTGTGCCGCCTGAACGGTGCCACCGCCATTGAAGGCGACAGCTTTCACCCCGCCGCGAACATCGAGAAGATGAGCGCCGGCCACCCCCTCAACGACGACGACCGTGCCGGCTGGCTCGACATCCTGTGCGATGAGCTGCGCCGTTCGCTCAAGGCCGGTGAGCATCCGGTGCTGACGTGTTCGGCGCTGAAAAAGAAATACCGCGACCACCTGCGCGAAGCCGCGCCGGGCCTGGGGTTTGTCTTCCTGGAGCTGACCCGTGCCGTGGCCGCCGACCGAGTGTCCCATCGCCCCGGCCATTTCATGCCGGCCAGCCTGATCGACAGCCAGTTCGCCACCCTTGAATCGCCCGTCGGCGAACCGCTGACCCTGGCCCTGAATGCCAGCGAAGACAGCGTCGAGGCATTGGCCGAGCAAACCAATGCCTGGTGGCTGAAACACGGTTTTGAACCATCCAAATAATTTTTTGCCGGAAAAGATAGCGCTATCCCCGGCGACAAATTGAATACCGGCTTTAATAACAACAACAAACAGGAGAGACCCCCCATGTTTGGCATGTCCCACGAGTCCTACCTGCTGCTTGATGCAGTGGTCACTATCATCGGTCTGATCTTTCTGATCACCAAGTTCAAGGTGCACCCGTTCATTGCACTGATCATCGCGGCCGGCTTCCTTGGCCTGACCTCGGGCATGCCCGTGGACAAGATCATCAAGGCGTTCCAGGACGGCTTCGGCGGGGTGCTCGGCTTTGTCGGCATCATCCTTGCGCTGGGCACCATGCTCGGCAAGATGATGGCCGAATCCGGCGGCGCCGATCAGATCGCCCAGACCCTGATCCGCGCCTTCGGCAAGGAAAAGGTCCAGTGGGCGATGATGTTCGCCGCGTTCCTGGTGGGCATCCCGCTGTTCTTCGAGATCGGTTTTGTATTGCTGATCCCGCTGGTGTTCATCGTCGCGCGCCGCACCGGCGTGTCGCTGATCAAGATCGGCATCCCGCTGCTGGCCGGCCTCTCGGCGGTGCACGGGCTGGTGCCGCCGCACCCGGGCCCGCTGCTGGCCATCGGCGTGTTTGGCGCGGACATCGGCAAGACCATCCTGTATGGCCTGATCGTCGCACTGCCGACCGCCATCATTGCCGGCCCGATCTTCGGTACGTTTATCGCCAAGTACATCCCGGGCAATCCGTCCCAGGAGTTGGTGGATCAACTGGCCCGCGAACCTGAGTCGAAAACCCTGCCGAGCTTCAGCATTACCCTGATCACTGTGCTGCTGCCGGTGTTCCTGATGCTGCTGAAAACCTTCGCCGACATCGCCCTGGTCGAAGGCCACGTGGTGCGCAACTGGATGGACATGATCGGCCACCCGATCACTGCGCTGCTGCTGGCGTTGCTGCTGTCGCTGTACACCTTTGGCCATCGCCAGGGCATCCATTCCAAGCAGATCCTCAAACTGCTCGACGCCAGCCTTGCGCCGACCGCCGCGATCATCCTGATCATCGGCGCCGGTGGCGGTTTCAAGCAGATGCTGGTAACCAGCGGCGTGGGTGACGTGATCGGCCACATGGCGGTGAACGCGCAGATCAACCCGATCCTGCTGGCCTGGCTGGTGGCGGCGGTGATTCGTGTGGCAACTGGCTCGGCGACCGTGGCGACCATTACCGGCGCCGGCATCGTGGTACCGGTGGTGGGCATGATTCCTGGGGTCAACCGTGAGTTGCTGGTGTTGGCGACGGGCGCAGGTTCGTTGATCCTGTCGCACGTCAATGATGCGGGGTTCTGGCTGGTGAAGCAGTACTTCAACATGACCGTGGCCGAGACCTTCAAGACCTGGACGGCGATGGAGACCATCCTGTCGGTGGTGGCGCTGATCTTTATCATGCTGCTGTCGTTGGTGGTCTGACAGGCACGTCATGATGCCGGGGTGAAAACCCCAACCAAATGCGGGAGCGGGCTTGCCCGCGAATGCGGTAGATCAGTCGCCAGATACATGACTGATACTGCGCATTCGCGAGCAAGCCCGCTCCCACATTTGTGACCGCGTTGCGGGATCAGGCCTTGGTGATCAAGCCATCCGCCCGGAACATCCCGCGAATGCCGCGCACCGCCTGGCGAATCCGGTCCTGGTTTTCGATCAGCGCAAAGCGCACATGATCGTCGCCGTACTCACCAAAGCCGATCCCCGGTGATACACACACCTTGGCTTCGAGCAGCAGCTTCTTGGCAAATTCCAGCGAGCCCATGGCGGCATACGCCTCGGGAATCTTCGCCCAGACGTACATCGACGCCTTCGGGTTTTCCACCATCCAGCCCAACTCATGCAGACCCTTGACCAGCACATTGCGGCGCTGGCGGTACTGTTCGGCGATGTCTTTGACGCACTGTTGGTCGCCTTCCAGCGCAGCGATCGCCGCCACCTGCAGCGGGGTGAAGGTGCCGTAGTCGTGGTAGCTCTTGATACGGGCCAGGGCGTTGACCAGTTCCGGGTTGCCGACCATGAAGCCGATGCGCCAGCCGGCCATGTTGTAGCTCTTGGACAGGGTGAAAAACTCCACCGCAATGTCCTTGGCGCCCGGCACCTGCATGATCGACGGGGCTTTCCAGCCGTCGTAGACGATGTCGGCGTAGGCCAGGTCATGCACCACCAGCACGTCGTACTGCTTGGCCAGCGCAATCACGCGCTCGAAGAAATCCAGCTCCACGCACTGCGCGGTCGGGTTGGATGGGAAACCGAGGATCATCATCTTCGGCTTGGGAATCGAGCCGCGAATCGCACGTTCCAACTCGGCGAAGAAGTCCACGCCAGGCACCAGCGGTACCGAACGCACCTGGGCGCCGGCAATCACGGCACCGTAGATGTGAATCGGGTAGCTGGGGTTCGGCACCAGCACGGTATCGCCCTGGTCCAGGGTGGCCAGCATCAAGTGCGCCAGGCCTTCCTTGGAACCGATGGTCACGATGGCTTCCGACTCGGGGTCGATGTCCACTTCATAGCGGTCCTTGTACCAGCGCGAAATGGCGCGGCGCAGGCGCGGAATGCCCTTGGAAGTGGAGTAGCCGTGGGTGTCTTCGCGCTGGGCGACGGTGACCATCTTCTCCACGATATGTGGTGGCGTGGCGCCGTCAGGGTTACCCATGCTCAAGTCGATGATGTCTTCGCCGCGCCGACGCGCAGCCATCTTCAGCTCGGCAGTGATATTGAAAACATACGGGGGGAGTCGATCAATGCGCGCAAAGCGGCGCGGCGAACCTTGGTCTGCCATTGTTGCCTCGAGAGTACGTAAGCGCCCGGAACCGTCCGAGCGACGTCGGCCACTGCGGTGGCCTGCGGGGCAGACAATACGGTCGATGATGGCCAGTTGTCCAGATGCGTAGGAAAATTTTCTGCATGGAGTCCAGCGCGGATATGCCCCTATACTCGATGCGGGTTTGTTCCCTCATAAGAAGGAGACTGTTCGTATGGATCAGCAGACAAAAAAACCGTTGGAGCCACGCATGGAAGCCGGTAAAGCCCTGGTGATCGCCGGGGTGCAAGGGCGTTACTCGAAGGCCACCGTGGGCGATATCCCCAAGCTGTGGGAGTTGTTCGACACCTGCGTCAAGGACATCAAGAAGCGCGTTGGCGGCGTGACCTATGGGGTGTGCCACAACCCCAAACATGACGAATTCGACTACATGGCCGGGGTTGAAGTCCCCACCAAGGGCGACGTACCGAGCAACTTCGAGTCCATCGAAATTCCACCGCTCAACTACGCCGTGTTCCCGCACTACGGCCCGGTGCAGGCGCTGGAGCAGACCTACGAACGCATCATGTTCGAATGGTTGCCGCACTCGGGCTACAAGGTGATGGGCGCGGATTTCGAGCGTTACAGCGCGGATTTTGATGCGCGCAAGGGCATCGGGACGGTGGAGATCTGGCTGCCGGTTCAAGCCAAGGCCTGAAGCAACGCGATTGAGCTGCCTGGGCAGCTCAATCGATACCGTCACTCGCTGAGCAGGCGCCCGATGAAGGACTGGCGACCCGCGTGAATGCCGCTGCTCTGCAGTGTGCTGTTGAACGTTACCCACTCCACCAGGCTGATTTGGCCGTACTCGGGACGTCCGTTGGGGTCTCGCCAAGCAATGGCGATGCCGCCCTCACCAAAGGTGGCGTCCGCGCCACTGTCCGGGTTGAACCGGAGCAGTTGGACGACGCCGCCATTAATATTTCGGGCCAGTGCCACAATTTTCTGATCAGGCTGGACTACCACGCTGGTAAAGCGGAAACCGTCGGCGTTTTTTTCCAGCGGCTTGCCGGCATAAAAGGCGGGATCGGGTTGGCCGTTAGCCAGCAGGATGGCCACGAAGTTCTTGTCCCACGGGATGGAATAGCTACTTCCGACAATCGCTATTCTGCCTTCCGGGCCCTTGGCCAGTGCAGTGACCTGCCTGTTTTGCTTATTGTCGAAGGGCAGTACGGCGACGCCATTTGTACCGAAGCTGCCGTCAATTTCACCTTTATCCGTCAGGCCGACGATGTAGGCCTCGCGTTTGTCGACCAGCTTGGTCGTACCGGCAGCTACGAAACCTTTTTGAGTGATCAACACACTGTCGAGTTGGGAATTAACCAACGTATTCGGTTCGTTGTTTCCGAAATTGAGGACCTCGCCGTTGACACCGAGTTGGTAGATAAAGGTGTCACTGCCGTCACTGAATACGGCGACAATCTTGTTATCGGCCTGCACGGCTAAACCGCCTTTGGTGCTCACGGGAAAGACCGCTTTATCCAGTTCCCTTATGCCGCCGACGCCAAACGACAGGTCCGCGTTGCCATCCTCTGCATTGAATCGAGTAACAAATGCGCGGTGCTCGTTTCCCCGTGCGGCCAGCAAAAGGAGCTTTCCATCAGGTTGAATGATCAGGTCCATGAGGACGGCGGATTCTGCAAGGCGCGTGTACCCGGTCCCGAATTGGGTGTCGGGCTCACCTGCAGGCGTATGTTTGGTGACGGCTAATCGATTTCTGTCGCCTTCGCTAGGCAATCCCACCGTCACGGTGGAACCGTCGCTGAGCACGCGTGACAGGCCTGCGGAGGACGAGGCGATGACCGTGCCGTCCTTTGGGGATTGGTTCCCGAAGGACAGGTCCGGGCTGCCGGCGGTGTTCGCCGTAGTGTGATTCGACGGAATACTCATGAGTGTTCTCCGGATGGGACGTTGAGAGTTTCCACGCCTGCTCGTTCCAAACCTTGAGCGACAACTTCGGGCATTCCAGTACAAGGCAAAGGGTGACCGCTGTATAGCTGTGAAATCTGACAGTAGACACGACCGTTCAGAGGGGTCGGTCAAACACCCAGCTCAACCGGCGCTCATACCCAATGCGGCCCCTATACGCCTCCCCGCTGTCCACCCAGCCGGCGCCCAGGTACATCGTCATCGCCGCCACATTGTCCGCGTCCACGGACAACTCCAGGCCCTTGATCTGCGGCCACGCCTGCAGTGCCGCTGCGGGCAGCGCCTGTAGACACGCCTTGCCGAACCCGCGCCCTTGCTGCTGGCGATCCACCTGCAGCGCATGCAGCGTCGCGCTGTGCTCGTCGGCCCAGTGGGGCAGGCAGGGTGGGCGCTTGAGCAGCAGGAAAGCCACGGGATGCTCGTCGGCAAGCAGGGCGAAGCCCTTGATCGCAGCGGGGTTGGGATTGACCAGCAGGCTGTTCAGCGCGCAGTCGATATCGCCGGAATACGCCAGTTGCTCGGGATGCACTTGCAGGGTGTTGAGCTGCTGTTTCTGCACAAGGCTCAGCGTCTCATAGGGGACGAGGCGGGATTCCATCAGGGACGCATCCGAATTCCTACAAAGAGCCGTGGATTCTAGCGGGTTTGCCGGGGGTGAAATTATTTTTCAAGCGGCTGTCGATTCGGCGTCGGCGCGTTCGACT
Organism: Pseudomonas sp. 13B_2.1_Bac1; assembly: GCF_025466155.1. NCBI lineage: Bacteria > Pseudomonadati > Pseudomonadota > Gammaproteobacteria > Pseudomonadales > Pseudomonadaceae > Pseudomonas > Pseudomonas sp. 13B_2.1_Bac1. The sequence continues at coordinate 18,407 of NZ_JANLOH010000112.1, forward strand.
AAGGGTGTCTTCCATGATTTACACCCCGCAGGAGTATCGCCATGAGCACCACCATCAATCGCCTCATCGATGCCTGGAAACACGCCATCATCGCCCGGGATATCGACAAGATTGTCAGCTTTTACGCCGACGATATCGTTTCGTTCGACGCCGTGACCGCGTTGCAATTCAAGGGCAAGGCCGCCTATCGCGCGCACTGGGAGGAATGCATGAAGCACTGCCCCGGCCCGGGGATTTTCGAGTTCCACGAACTGCGCATCGTCGAGTCCCAGGACAGCGCATTTGCCCACTGGCTGGCCCATTGCGGCGGCGCCGGGCCGGACGGCGAGGTCAAGGCCTGCTGGATGCGCGTGACTGTCGGCTATCAACAGATCAATGGCCAATGGCGCGTGGTGCATGAGCACTGGTCGGCGCCGTTCGACATGGACAGCGGCACCGCACTGTTCGACCTGAAACCTTGAGCGCCGCGAACTATAGTCAGTAGTCCGAAAACGGAGACGCACATGAAATACCTCTGCCTGATCTACAGCAACGAACAGGTCCTGCACACCTCGCCCGACAGCCCCGCAGACCCGGAGTGTCTTGCCTATGCGCAGTCCATCGAGGCCAGCGGCCGCATGCTCGCTGCCGAACCGCTGGAATCGGTAAGCACCGCCACCACCGTGCGTATGCGCAACGGCAAGCTGTCGATCACCGACGGGCCGTTTGCCGAAACCAAGGAGCAGCTCGCCGGGTTTTACCTGATCGAGGCCCGCGACTTGAATGAAGCGATCCAGGTGGCCGGTGGCATTCCGGCCGCCCGGGTCGGCAGCGTGGAAGTGCGCCCCGTGCGCGAGTTGAATCTCTGAACACAACAATCACAAGACTTGAGGAGGTTTACCCATGACAACCCAACCCGCCGAATTCGAACTGTCCATCAGCCGCTTGATCGACGCGCCGCGCCGCAAAGTTTTTCGCGCCTGGACCACGCCCGCCCTGTTGCAGCAATGGTGGGGCCCCCACGGCATGACCACCCCCGAGTGCGAAATGGACCTGTGGGTCGGTGGCCTGTTTCGCACCCTGATGCGTGCGCCGGACGGCAGCGAGTACCCGACCCAGGGCGTGTTCCTGGAGATTGAGGCGCCCAGTCGCCTGGTGTTTACCGACGCCTTCAAGCCGGGTTGGATCCCCTCGGGAAAACCGTTCATGAGCGCCGAAGTGACCTTTGAAGATGTCGACGGCAAGACCCGCTACACCGCCCGCGCCATGCACTGGAGCGCTGAAGACAAACAGGCCCACGAAGCCATGGGCTTTCACGACGGCTGGGGCCAGAGCCTGGACCGACTGGTGACATTGGTGACCCAGGGCATGCCCGATTGACGCCGGCGATCGAGGCGGTCTACCGCAGCGAATCGCGGCGCGTCCTCGCTACCCTGATCCGCCTGTTGGGGGATTTCGACCTCGCCGAAGAAGCCTTGCACGAGGCGTTCTTCGTCGCGGTCGAGCGCTGGCCGCAGGACGGTGTGCCACACAATCCCAGGGCGTGGCTGGTCTCCACCGGTCGCTTCAAAGCCATCGACCGCTTGCGCCGCCAGGCGCGGTTCACCCCGTTGCTGCAGGCTCAGGCCGACGCGCTGCAAGCGCAGGACTGGAGCGAGGAAGACGTGGAAGATGACCGCCTGCGCCTGATTTTTACCTGCTGTCACCCGGCACTGGCACCTGACGCACAGGCGGCGCTGACCCTGCGTGAGATCTGTGACCTCACCACCGAGGAAATCGCCCGCGCCTTCCTGGCCACGCCGACCACCATTGCCCAGCGCATCGTGCGCGCCAAGGGCAAGATCCGCGAAGCGAAAATTCCTTATCAGGTGCCGTCGCTGGCCGAACTGCCCGAGCGCCTCGACAGCGTGCTGCGCGTGGTTTACCTGGTGTTCAACGAAGGCTATTCAGCCTCCATGGGCGCCGACCTCACCCGGGAGGAGCTGACCCGCGAAGCCATTCGTCTCGGTCGCCTGTTGCTGGAATTGCTGCCGGAGCCGGAAGTGATGGGCTTGCTGGCGCTGATGCTGTTGCACGAATCCCGCCGTGCAGCACGGACCTCGGCCAGTGGCGAACTGGTGCTGTTGAATGAACAGGACCGTGCGCTGTGGGATGCGTCCTTGATGGCTGAAGGCTGCGCCTTGGTGGAACGCGCACTGGCCTTGCGCGGCTACGGGCCCTATTGCCTGCAGGCGGCGATTGCCGCGGTGCATGCCGAAGCGCCGGGCGCGGGGCAAACCGACTGGCTGCAGATCGTCGGGCTCTACGATGTATTGCTCAGGCAGGTGCCATCGCCGGTGATCGAGCTGAACCGCGCCGTGGCGGTGGCCATGTGGCAAGGCCCGCTGGCGGGCCTGGATCTGGTGGAAGGCATTTTGCAACGAGGCGATTTGCTCGATTACCACTTGGCGTATTCAGCGCGCGGGGAGTTCTGCCGGCAATTGGGGCGGGTAGAAGCGGCTCGTACAGCTTATGAAAAAGCCCTGTCGCTGACCCAGCAAGCGCCTGAAAAGCGCTTCCTCGAGCAGCGCCTGGCCGAACTCAAGCAGTAGGAGCCGGCAAGCCTGAAAGGGGCCGCTCAGGGCTGCTGGCGAGTCGCGGCCAACACAATCTCGCGGATGCACACATGCTGCGGTTGCTGGTAGGCATAGGCAATCGCCGAGGCCACATCGTCGGCACTCAGCACGGTGCCGCCCATGTCCTGTTTCCAGGCCTGGTAGCCACTCTTGATCGCCTCATCGGTGGTGTGGCTGAGCAACTCGGTTTCCACTGCGCCCGGAGCGATGGTGATCACGCGTACGTTGCTCGGCGACAATTCCTCGCGCAGGTTCTCTGAAATCCCATGCACGGCAAACTTGGTGCCGACGTACGCCACGTGGTTCGGGAAGGTCTTGCGCCCGGCCACCGAGCTGACGTTGATGATCGTGCCGCTCTTGCGCGCGACCATGCTCGCGGCCACCGCATGAATGCCGTTGAGCAGGCCTTTCACGTTGACGTCGAGCATCTGCTCCCATTGCGCCGGGTCTTGCTCGCTGACTGCGCCCAGCAGCATCACCCCGGCATTGTTGATCAACGCATCGGCCGGGCCGAATTGCGCTTCAGCTTCCTTCACGGCAGCGACCAGGGCGGCGCGGTCGGTGATGTCGACCCCACGGTTCAGGGTGTTCGGCAGGTTGAGGTCGTTGAGGCGATCAATACGGCGTGCCAGCAGCAACAGCGGGTGACCGGCGGCGGACAATCGGCGGGCGGTAGCTTCGCCGATACCCGAACTGGCGCCGGTGATGATGATCAGTGGCTGGCTCATGTGTGCACTCCTGGAATAAGAAAAATCGATAACTCAAACGTGAGCGCAGTATATTTACCCGGTTAAAGGCTGAAAAATGCCTTATTCCTCTGTCTGTCATCGGATCTGGCTATGGATGTGCGTCACCTCAAAGCGTTTCTCGCGGTGTTTGAAGAACGCAATATCACCGCTGCAGCGCAGCGTTTATTCATCAGTCAGCCGACGTTGTCGGTGACCATCAAGCAGTTGGAAGATGAGCTGGGCGTGGCGCTGTTCGTGCGTCAGCCTCGCGGGGTCGAGGTCAGTGCCGAAGCACGGGTGCTGTATCCCCAGGCGCGGCGCATGGTGGCCGAAGCGGAGGCGCTGAGCCGGTTGTTCCGCGGCCGCGAGAATCGCATTGCGCTGGAGTTGGGGGTGGAGGGCGACATTGCCGACAGCCAGATCGAAACTTTCCTGCGCATGGCACACCAAGGTCTGCCCGGTTTGCTGCTGACCCTGCAGGAAGGCTGTGAAGGGGAAGGGCGCCTGGCGGTGGAGGAAATGTGCTGCGAGGACGAACTGTTCCTGCCGATATGGGAAGAGTCCTACGTGATGGCGTTACCGGCCGCACATCCCATGGCGCAGGCTGGCAAAGAGCAGGCCTGGGCGCCAATCGAGGACTGGATCACCTGCCCGCAACACGATTCCCATCAGCGCCTGATGGCCTTGTATGGGCGCTCGCCGCAGGCGGTAGCCGGGCATGCCGGCTCATTGACCCAGGCCCTGCATATGGTGGCCGCCGGTGTAGGCGTGGCGATGTTGCCGCAGTCGCTGGCGGCCGAGCGCGCCGGGGTGGTGAGCCGTGAATGGCACCTGCCGGCGCCGACGCGGCGGGTCGGGCTGTGCTTCGCCGCGCAAGCGTTGGAATCCCCCGCGCTGCGCGCCCTGCACGAATATTTCCAGAACAACCGACCGCCGCAACGCTAGGCGTCAATCGACCATCAGCCCCAGCATCCAACTCCCCGCCGGCCCGGGCGGGTACTGCCGCGACCACAGCGCATCCACGGCCACCGAGCGCGGCCAACTGCGTACCTTGAGTTCGACCAGCCCGGCATTGCCGAAGCGTTCCACCAGCCAGCGAGGCAGCTCGGCCCAGCCGAAACCGAGCTGAGCCATTTCCATCAGCATCAGAAAACTCGGCGCCGACCACACGCGGCCCGTGGGGCGTGTTTCATTCGGGTTGATGATGCTCGCCAGGCGCAGTTCACGGTGTTGCTGCAGGGCTTGCAGGTCGATGGTGTCCAGGCTCGCCAAGGGATGATCCGGGGCGACGAACAGCGCGATTTCCGTGCGTTCCTCCACCGGGGCGCGACTCAGGTCCGGCGGATACACCGCCTGGGCCTCGACAAACGCAATCTGTGCCCGGCCGCTTTGCACCAGGGCGATCAGGTCTTCGCACTCGGCGATCAGCCATTCCAGTTCCAGGTCCGGGTAACGTTGCTCGAAAGCCTTGAGCGCCAGTTCGAAGCGCTCTGACTGGTAAGTGTCGGACATGGCGATGGTCACTTTCGGCTCCAGGCCCTGGGCCAACTGGCTCGCCGCCAGCTCCAGGCGGCTGCTGGCTTCCAGCACCTGTTCGGCGCGTTGCAGCAACACGTGGCCGGCCGGTGTGAGCGTCGGCTTGCGGCTGCTGCGATCGAACAGCACCACGTCGAGATCAATCTCCAGGCTGGCCACCGCTGCGCTGACGGTGGACTGGCTCTTGCCCAGCTTGCGTGCCGCCGCCGAGAACGAACCCTGGGTGGCGGCCTGGACAAACGCCTGCAGCACTTCATGAGAGGCCATGACTATCGCCTTGGTCGATGGTTATTAGTTATGAAGTATCGACTTGAAGGGTAATGATAGCAACCATCGTCACTCACGGAGCCGGGTCATGCACCCTACCAAGTCGATTACTGAACGCGTTTGCCAAGCCCTGGGTTTTGAAGGCCTGGCCTTATTGATCTGTACCCCGTTGCTGGTCTGGATCACTGGCCGGCCGGCCCTGGAGATGGGCGCGGTAACCCTGGGCCTCAGCGTGCTGGCGCTGACCTGGAACATCATTTTCAACAGCCTGTTCGACCGCCTCAAGGTGCGCCTGCAACTCGCCGGTGGCGTGTGGACGCGCATGCTGCATGCCGTGCTGTTCGAGGGAGGGCTGATCATCGTGGCGGTCCCGCTGATTGCCGCGTGGCTGAAGATAAGCCTGGTGCAGGCGTTTTGGCTGGACATTGGCGTGCTGCTGTTTTTCCTGCCGTACACCTATGTGTATCACTGGGGGTATGACGTGTTGCGGGAAAGATTCGTACGCCAGCGCGTGCCTAGTCGGGCTTGAGCGTCGCGACAAAATCCAGGAACGCCCGCACCTTGGCCGCCGGCAAATGCCGCGAGGGGTAGTAGGCGTACAGCGGAAAACGCTCGTCCGGCCAGTCCGGGAACAACTCCACCAGGCTGCCGGCCTTGAGCGCCGGCGCCAGGCCCAGGTCGAGCATCTGCGCCACCGCATGGCCGTGCTCGCACACGCTGTACAGGGTGCTGGCATCGTTGACGACCAGGCGGCCGTCGGTGCGCACGATCAATTGCTCACCGGGGCGGTGAAATTCCCAGGCAAACGGGCGACCGGTTTGCGAGTCGCGAAAATCCAGGCACATGTGCCCGTTTTCCAGGTCCTGCGGGGTGGCCGGTCGGCCATGGCGTTCCAGGTAGGCGGGGGAGGCCAGGGTGAGCACGCGCACTTGCATCAACTTGCGCGCGATCAGTGAAGAGGATTGCGGGATGCCAAAGCGGATCGCCAGGTCGAAGCCATCGGCGACCAGGTCGCCCAGTTGGTCGCGGGTGTGCAGGTCCAACTGCAATTGCGGGTAGCGGCGCATGAAATCGCCCAGCACCGGGCCGAGGACCAGCCGCGAGAAGTACGGGTCGATATTCACCCGCAGGCGCCCGCGTACGGTGTGAGCGCTGTCGGCCGCCGAGTTGGCCGCCTCTTCGAGACCGGCCAGCAGCGGGGCAATTTCCTGATAGAAACGCCGACCCTCGTCGGTCAGTTGCACCGAGCGCGTGGTGCGGTCGAACAGGCGAATCCCCAAGCGTTTTTCCAGGCGTGAAATCGCCCGGCTGACGCCCGAAGGCGTCATCTCCAGGCTGACGGCGGCGCGGGCAAAACTGCCGCTGTCGACCACGGCCGCCAATACGCCCATGCCGCCGGCCAATCCTGGATCAAAACTCATCGGTGATTGCCTGTCAGTGATCTGAAGGCATTGATGCTAGCGCAGAACGTCTACAGAAACATGCCGCCCGAGGCCTCGATGCGCTGCCCGGTGATCCAGTGGCTGCCGTCGGCCAGCAGCGTCGAGATCGCCCCGCCGATATCTTCCGGCAACCCGGCGCGGCCGAGGGCGGTATTGTTGGCGACCATCGCGTTCACGTTGGGGTTATCGCGCACCGCGCCGCCGCTGAAGTCAGTGGCTATCGCGCCGGGGGCCAGGGTGTTCACGCTGATTCCGCGCGGGCCCAGCTCCTTGGCCTGATAGCGCGATAGCACTTCCACCGCACCTTTCATCGACGCATACGCCGAGTACCCCGGCAGGCTGAACCGCGCCAGGCCACTGGAGATGTTAATGATGCGCCCGCCATCGCTGATCAGCGGCAGCAGTTTTTGCGTGAGGAAAAACGGCGCCTTGAAGTGGATTGCCACCAGGCGGTCGAACTGCTCTTCAGTGGTTTCGGCAAACGCAGCGTTGACGCCAATGCCGGCGTTGTTGATCAGGAAATTGAACTGCTGCTGGGCGAAAACTTCCTTGAGCACGCCGCCGACCTGGCCGACGAAGTCGTTGAAGGATGCGCTCTGGCTCACATCCAGTTGCAGCATGGCGGCGCGGCCACCCAGGGCCTCTATCTGTGCCACCACCGCCTGGGCTTCGTCGGCTGCGCTGTGGTAGGTGCCGATGATGTCGACGCCCTGTGCCGCCAAGTGCAGCGCGGTGCTTTTGCCCAGGCCGCGGCTGGCGCCGGTGATCAATGCGATTTTACGGGTCATGGTGCAGTCCTCTCGGGTGGTCAGTGGGACTGAGTGTATTTGTCCGGCTGTAACGTGATAAACAGGGGTATATCGGAATCACTGGCCGGATAAGGCGAACAATCCCATGAACAAGCTGGAACTGCTGCGCACCTTTGTGCGCGTCACCGAACTGTCGAGTTTCACCGGCGCCGGCGAGAGCCTGGGCCTGCCGCGCTCCAGCGTGTCCGAGCATGTCCAGGCGCTGGAAGAGCTGCTCGGCACACGCCTGCTGCAGCGCACCACGCGCAAGGTGCAGGCGACCCAGGACGGGCGTGTGCTGTACGAGCGCAGCAAGGATCTGCTGGCCCACATGGACGAACTCGAAGGCCTGTTTCGCCAGGATGAGGCGCAACTCAGCGGGCGTATCCGCGTGGACTTGCCCAACGTGATGGCGCGGGACCTGATCCTGCCGCGCCTGCCCGAGTTCATGGACGCCCACCCATTGATCGATCTGGAAATCAGCACCACCGACCGCCAGGTCGACCTGCTGGCCGAAGGGTTCGACTGTGTGCTGCGGGTCGGCGCACAGCCCGACCAGACGGTGGTCGCGCGGTGGTTGTGCAGCATGCCGATGATCAACTGTGTCAGCGCCGGCTACCGCCAGCGCCATGGCGTACCCGAGACCCTCGAGGACCTGGCGCACCATCAACTGGTGCATTACGTGCGCCCCTTGGGGTCACGTTCGACGGGGTTCGAATACCAGCAGGGCGACAAAGTGCACCGCGTACCGATGGCCGGGAGGGTCACGGTCAACAGCACCGACGCGTACAAATCCGCCTGCCTGGGCGGCTTCGGCATTACTCAGGTGCCGGTCCTGGGCATCCGCGATCTGCTCGCCAGTGGCGAGCTGGTCGCCGTGCTGCCCGACTACCCGGCACCGGCGCTCGATGTGTCGCTGCTCTACGCCGGGCAACGGCATTTGCCGCAGCGTGTGCGAGTGTTCATGGACTGGCTGGCCGCGACGCTGCAAGCCCGACTCTAACGGCGAGCCGACAACTGCTGCGGCGCCAGGAAGGCGTCGTGGAAATAATCGCGCACGGCCTGCATCGCCGGGGTAAACGCACGCTCGCGGTGCCAGGCCAGCCCGACACTCATGGGCGTGACCGGGTCGGTCACGGTGAGGGTTTCGATACGCTTGCCTTCCAGTGACCAGGGCCGATGCACCAGGTCCGACAGGATCGCCACGCCGCTGCCATTGGCGACCATGCTGCGCACCGCTTCCACCGAGCTGGTGCGCAGCCGCACCTGGGGCGTTTGCCCGGCCTGTTCCCAATAGCGCATGGCGCTGTGTTCGGCCTCATCGACGGTGAGCAGGATGTACGGTTCGCGGGCCACATCCGCCAGGCTCACGGCGCCGCGTTCGCACAACGGGTGATGGCTGGGCAGCCACAGGCGGCGTTCGGAGTTGAACAGGATTTCGGAGACGATATCCGCATGAGTCAGGTTGGCGGTGAGCACCACTGCCATGTCGAATTGGCCGTCGAGCAGGCCTTGCTCGATGGCCTGGCGCTCCTGCTCGAACACCTCGATGGTCACATCCGGGTGCCAGTGTTCCATGCGCTGCAAGTGGTGCGGCAGGAAGTAACCGAGCACCGTGTAGCTGGCGGCCAGGCGCAGCACGCCACTGGCGCGGTAGTCTGGCAATGGGCTGTTGAGGGCGTCGTCGACGCTGCGCACAATCACATAGGCACGGTTGAGAAAGTGCCGGCCGGCGTCGGTCAGGTTCATGCCTTGGGCCGAACGCACGAACAGCTGCACGCCGAGCATCGCCTCCAGTTCCTTGATCGCCGTGGTCACCGCCGACTGGGAAATGTTGAGGTGGATGGCGGCCTGGGAAATCTGGCCGATTTCGGCGGTGGCGACGAAATAACGCACTTGGCGCAAGGTCAATGACACGCTGCATTCCTCGTAGGGGCTCGGCTTATCTGATTTTCAGAAGATGGGCTATCTGATAATAGATCTTCCCAAGGGGTCAAGGCGCGGCCTACTTTTCCGCCATCACCTTTGCGGAGCGACCTCGATGCAGGCAGTGGATTTCAACTCGGACATGGGCGAAGGCTTCGGCCCCTGGACCATCGGCGATGGCGTCGACGCGCAGCTGATGGCCTATATCAGCTCGGCCAACATCGCCACCGGCTTCCACGCCGGCGACCCCGGCACCATGCGCCGCACCGTCGAGCGCGCCAAGCAACTGGGAGTGGCCATCGGTGCACATCCGGGGTTTCGCGACCTGGTCGGCTTCGGGCGCCGGCATATCAACGCACCGGCTCAGGAGCTGGTCGACGACATCCTCTACCAGCTCGGCGCCCTGCGCGAAATCGCCCGCGCCCAAGGCGTGACGCTGCAACATATCAAGCCCCACGGCGCGCTCTACATGCATTTGGCCCGCGACGAAGAAGCCGCGCGGCTGCTGGTGCAGAACCTGCAGATCATCGAACCGACACTGCTGTTGTACTGCATGCCCAACTCGGTGATCTGGCGCGTGGCCAAGGAACTCGGGCAACCGGTGGTGCGCGAGTTCTACGCCGACCGTGAGTACGATCTCAGCGGCTCCATCGTGTTTACCCGCACAGTGCGCGCGCTGGATCCTGCCACCGTAGCGGCGCGGGTCCTACGCGCCTGTCAGACCGGGTTGGTGCGCACGGTGGAAGGCGAAGACCTGTTTATCGAGTTCGATTCCATCTGCCTGCACAGCGACACACCCGGCGCCCTGGAATTGGTGGAAGCCACCCGCGAAGCCCTGGACCAGGCAGGAATCGTGGTGGCCAATGGGCTGCCTGCGGCCAACGGGGCTTGATGTGGTGAGCGGGGTTCCTGTGGCAAGCAGGCTTGTTGTAGTGAGTGGGCTTTATGTGGCAAGCAGGATTCCTGTGGTGAGCGCGCTTGTTGTGGTGAGCGGGCTTGCCCCGCGTTGGGGCGCGCAGCGGCCCTAAAATCAGACGCCCGCGTTTTACCTGGAAGTACACAGGGGGCTTTACTGGGGCTGCTGCGCAGCCCAACGCGGGGCAAGCCCGCTCACCACATAAAGCCCGCTAGCCACAGGAGGCCTGCTAGGCACAGGAAGCCCGCTCAGCACAATAAATCCAATCACCCCTATTCATTTTTTGCCTGCCTTTCTATAACGATTCCAAGAGGAACAGACATGGCTCAAACACCCCCCATCCGCTACAGCTTCGGCGGTGATGAACACCTGTTTGCCGAGGTCAGCGAGAGCATGTCGCTGGAGGCCTTTTTCACGGGCATGGCCGTGACCCGGGCCGTGGAGCGCCTGGCCCTGGAAGGTGTGCTGGATGTGTGCCTGGCCAACGCGTCGTTCCAGATTCGCTTCGACCCCGACCGCATCGCGCCACACGTGCTGCTCGACGCGGTGCAGACCGCCGAAGCCCAGGCCGTGGCCGAACGCACCCTGCACACGCGGATCATCGAAATCCCGGTGCTCTACAACGACCCCTGGACCCATGAAACGCTGATGCGTTTTCGCGACCGCCACCAGGACCCCAGTGCGACCGACCTGGAATACGCCGCGCGCATCAATGGCCTGGCCGATGTCGACGCGTTTATCGCCGCCCACAGTGGCGCGCCGTGGTTTGTGTCGATGGTCGGCTTTGTCGCGGGCCTGCCGTTCATGTTCCAGATGGTCGAGCGCGAGCGGCAGTTGCAGGTGCCCAAGTACCTGCGCCCGCGTACCGACACTCCCAAGTTGACCCTCGGCCATGGCGGCTGCTTCGGCTGCATCTACTCGGTGCGCGGGGCCGGCGGTTACCAGATGTTCGGCGTGACCCCGGCGCCGATCTACGACCCGGCGCAGCAATTGGCCTACCTCAAGGACCACATGGTGTTCTTCCGGCCCGGTGACATCGTGCAATTCAAACCCATCGACCGCGACACCTACGACCAGGCCGTTGCCGAAGTGGACGCAGGACGTTTCGACCTGCGCATCCGTACGGTGGAATTTTCCCTCGATGCGTTTCTCGCCGACCCCATCGGCTACCCGAAAACCCTGCAGGAGGCGCTGGCATGATCAAGGTCCTCAAACCCGGCCTCGCCACCTCCGTGCAAGACCTTGGCCGCGAAGGCTATTACCACCTGGGCATTCCGCCCTCGGGGGCGTTGGACCAGTACGCCTTGAGCGCGGCCAACCACCTGGTGGGCAATCCCATCGGCGCAGCGGGCCTGGAATGCACGTTGATTGGCCCCGAGCTGGCGTTTCAACAGGACGCCCTGGTGGCCCTCAGCGGCGCGTTGATGTCACCGCGCCTGGACGGTGAAGTGGTGCACCAGGACACCGCCTTCCACGTGCGTGCCGGGCAGGTGCTGCGCTTCGAGTTTCCCAAGGCGGGCGCGCGCACTTATCTTGCGGTCGCCGGTGGCATCGACGTGCCTTTGGTGCTCGGCAGTCGTTCCACTTACACCCTCGGTGCGCTCGGTGGTTTTCACGGGCGACGCTTGCAGGCGGGGGATGAACTGCCCATCGGTACCGCCAGCGGACAGGGGCGCGCGGGCAACAGCCTGCCGATGGCGCTGCGCCGGTCGGTCGGTGGCGATGTGACGTTGCGCGTGGTGCCGGGGCTGTACTACGAGCGCTTGACGGCGGGTGCCAAGAGCAGCTTTTTTGCCGAACCCTGGACCGTCGGCTCCGAGGCCGACCGCATCGGCTATCGCTTCAAGGGCGGCAGCGCGCTGAGCTTCCAGCCACGCGAGCAGCCGTTCGGCGCGGGCTCGGATCCGTCGAATATCGTCGACAGTTGCTACCCCATCGGTTCGATCCAGGTACCGGCCGGGCTGGAGCCGATCGTGCTGCATCGGGATGCGGTGTCGGGCGGCGGCTACGCGATGATTGGCACGGTGATCAGCGCCGACCTGGACCTGATCGGGCAAATGCAGCCGAACCAGCGCGCGGGATTTGTGGCGGTGACGCTGGAAGAGGCGCTGGAGGCGCGGCGGGTGTACAAAAAACGCCTGAAAATAATGGGCGGGTTATTCAATAGCTGAAAACCCATAGAACCACTGTAGAGCGGGCTTGCTTACGCCTGCGGTGTGTCAGTCGCCAGGTGCCCTGACTGACAGACGGCTTTCGCGCGCAAGCCCGTTCCCTCACGGTTAAACGGTGCTGTGTCAGAACAATTGGGTGAACAGCCAGTAGAGGCTGCCTGACAGCAGAATCGCCGCCGGCAGCGTCAGCACCCACGCCATCAGCAGATTGCGGATGGTCTTCATCTGCAAGCCACCGCCATTGGCCACCATGGTCCCCGCCACGCCCGACGACAACACATGGGTGGTCGACACCGGCAAGCCATACATATCCGCCGCGCCGATGGTCAGCATGGCCACCATTTCGGCCGATGCGCCCTGGGCGTAAGTCAGGTGGGTCTTGCCGATCTTCTCGCCGACGGTCACCACGATGCGTTTCCAGCCAACCATGGTCCCGAGGCCCAAGGCGATGGCCACGGCGATCTTCACCCACAGCGGGATAAAGCGCGTGGAGTTGTCGATCTGATCCTTGAACAGCTTGAGCTTGCCCTGGGTGTCGGCGTCGAAATTGCCGACCTTGCCCTTGTCCATCAGGCGAATGGTTTCGCTGGTCAGGTACATGTCGTTACGCACGTTGCCTACGGCTTCGGCGGGGACTTTGGCCAGCGAGCCGTAGCCTTTGACTTCATCACCGATCTGGCCGGCGAGGGCGGCGAGCGCCGGTACCAGTTCCGGCGTGGCTTCCTTGGTGCGCACATAGGTCGACAGGATCGGCCGCGGGTCGCCCGTCAGCGCCTGCGGTGCGCTTTTCACCAGGGCCACCTGGGTCACTTCAGCCACGGCGGCAAACTGCAGCGATTGCTCGGCCGGCATGGTGCGGTTCAGCGCGTAGGCCATTGGCAGGGTGCCCACCAGGATCAGCATGATCAGGCCCATGCCCTTCTGGCCATCGTTGGAACCGTGGGCAAACGACACGCCGGTGCAGGTGGCGATCAGCATGCCGCGAATCCACCACGGCGGCGGGGTGTCGCCCTTGGGCGCCTTGTACAGCGCGCGGTTTTTGACAAAGGCACGCAGGGCCAGCAACAGCAAGGCGGCGAAGGCGAAGCCGATCAGCGGCGACAGCAGCAGCGCATAGCCGATCTTGAGCGCCTGGCTCCAATCCACCCCGCTGGTGCCATCACGCCCGTGCATCAGCGCATTGGCCACGCCGACGCCGATGATCGAACCAATCAGCGTGTGCGAAGAAGACGCCGGCAACCCCAGCCACCAGGTGCCGAGGTTCCACAGGATCGCAGCGATCAGCAGGGCGAAGATCATCGCGAAACCGGCCGAGGAACCGACCTGCAAAATCAGCTCGACCGGCAGCAGGGCAATGATGCCGAATGCCACGGCACCGCTGGAAAGCAGCACCCCGAGGAAGTTGAAAAAACCCGACCACACCACCGCAAAATGCGGCGGCAGCGAGTTGGTGTAGATCACCGTCGCGACCGCGTTGGCGGTGTCGTGGAAGCCGTTGACGAACTCGAAACCCAGGGCGATGAGCAGCGCCACGCCCAGCAGCAGGAACGGCGTCCAGGTGGTGACCACCGCGCCCATTTCGTGCATGTCGTGCATCAGGCTGTAGGCGGTGAACAACAGGCCCATGGCGAGCACGGCGAAGAAAATGATCACCGTCACCAGGCCGGGTTTCTTGTCCAGCCTGGGTTTGGGCTCGCTGTGCGAGGAGCGGGTGGAGGCAGTCAGGGAAGGGGTGGCCATGCCGGAGCATCCAGTGTGGGGAGGATGGCATCCATATTCATTGCAGAATGTTACAGAGATACTGCGGCAGGTCAGTGTTTAATCAATCGGCCATGCCGCCGGTCTATAACTGCCCCTTGGTAGGCGCCGGCAAGCCGGCTCCCACCCTCGAGCGCATTTCAAGTCGAGAGTGCGCTTCAGTAATCCTTGCGCTTGCGAAAGGCCCAGCGCCCGGCAATCAAGGTGAACGTCGCCACCAACGCCACCAGGATCCAGAAGCCTTCCGGGTCCTGGGAAAGCGGTACACCGCCCACGTTCATGCCGAAGAAGCCGGCAATGATATTGATCGGCAGCGCCAGCACCGTCACCACGGTGAGGGTAAACAGCGTGCGGTTGCTTTGTTCGTTGAGGTTGGCGGCGATTTCTTCCTGTAACAACTTGATCCGCTCACCGAGGGCCATCAGGTCATTGATGATCAGCGCAAACTCCTCGGTGGATTTGCGCAGCTCCTTCACGTCTTCCTTCTGCAGCCATTGCGGCGGGCGGTTGAGCAGGCGCAGCAGCGAGCCGGGTTCCAGCGCGAGCAGGCGTTGCAGGCGCACCAGCACCCGGCGCGCCGCCCCCAGTTCCGCCCGGTTGGTGGACAGGCGCGAGGACAGCAGCTGGTCTTCGATATGGTCGACGCTGATGCTGGTCTTGCGCACGATCTGGGTCAGCACTTCGCCCTGGTCGCGCAGCAGGTGCACCAGCAGCTCCAGCGGCGAGCGAAAGGTTTCACCGGCTTTCACCGACGAGCGTAGCTTGTCCACCGAGTGCAGCGGTTGCAGGCGCGCGCTGATCAGCAAGCGGCTGCGCGCGCACACCCACAGCGTGGAAATATCCGACGAGACCATGCTGCTGAAGTTGAACACCACGTCGTTGACCACTGCCAGCAAGGCCGAGTCGACATGTTCGATGCGCGTGGAGCGCGAGCCTTCATGCAGGGCCTCGAAGAATTCCTCGGGCAAATCCAGGTGCGCCTGCATCCAGCGCTCGCACGCGGCGTGGGCCAAGTTCAGGTGCAGCCAGAGGAATTCTTCGGGGTCGCCGGGTTGCTGCAAGGCCTGCAGGGCGGTGGCCGAGTCAATCTGCTCAGCCTTTTCACCAGGGCGAAAACGGAAACCGTAAAGCAAGCCGAACAGGTCGGAATCCTGATGGCTGTAGTCGAGGCTGTGGTTCATGGAGGCTCGCAGAGAAAGCGCCTGTAGGACGTTTCACAGGTTCGCGTGAGCGATCATTGCAAGGGGATTTGACAGTTTTGTGACGGTTCGCGACTTATTGCGTTGCGATGACACTTTATTGACCGCCTGTCAGCAACCGTTCAAGAAGCCTCTCTCACCAGGCATCAAGAACCGCTGCTGACAGGGACGCTCTGGCCCCTGATCAGGGGGTGGGCAGGCTGAACGTGAACACGGTGCCGTGCTCGGCGGTGGTCGACACGTTCAGCTCGCCGCCATGCGCTTCGGCGATCTGCTTGACGATATACAACCCCAGCCCCAGGCCGGCCTGGGGGGTATCGGTGGTCGGACGCGAGTAGGGCTGGAACAACCGGGGCAAGGCTTGCGCACTGATCTGCCCGGGGTTCTTGACGGTCAGGTTGAAATGGCCTTGCTCGATCTTTGCCGTGACCTCCACCGGTCCCTCGTGGCTGCCATGGTGAATGGCATTGGCCACCAGGTTGGAGAGCAGCTGCGCGAGGCGATCGCGGTCGCCACTCACGCCTTGCAGGTCGTCGATATTCGCCTGGATCACGCGCTGCGGGTGCACGCTCTGCACTTCCGACACCACATGCTGCAGCGCCTCCTGCAGACCCTGGCAATCGCCGATGTTCAACGGAATGCCATTGCCGAGGCGGCCACGGGCGAAGTCCAGCACGTCTTCGACCAACTGCGCGGCGCGGCGGCCGCTGGTGAGGATATGTCGCAGCAACGTGTCCGTAGCCGGGTCCGGGTGCTTGCGCAGCAACCGTTCAGCAGCGAAGTTGATCGCGAACAGCGGGTTGCGCAGATCATGGCCAAGCACGGCGATGAATTGCTCACGCAGTTCGGCGGTATCGCGTTCTTCCTGCAATTGCGCGTGGGTGAACTGAGCAGCTTCTTCAGCTTCGATTTGCAGCGACAGCACCCGGGCGAACGACTCCATGGTCGACTGGATCGTGCTGCTGCGCAGCTCTGCAGGGTTAGGGTCGAGGGCGCAGATGGTGCCGAAGAAGTGCCCGTCGGTGCGAAACACCGGCACTGAGATGTAGCTTTCGAAGTGGTACAGGCGCGGCGTGTGGTGGTCGTGGTAGAGCGGGTCTTCGCTGGCTTTGTCGATGACCACGGACACGTGGGAGCCGCGAATCTCGTGGCAAATGGTGGTCGTCAGATCCAGTTCGCCGCCGACGCCAAGGCCGAAGTCCAACTGATCGAGCACGGCGCACGCGGTCCAGGTGTCATCGGTCACCCGCGCGACCGCTGCGAAGCGCAGGCCGGTCATGTCGCTGATGACTTTGAGCATCGCGGGGACGGCACTGATGCGGCCAATGGTGGCGATGTCGGCGGCTTTTTGCCCCATGCAGCAATCTCTATCCCAACGTGCTGAGCGTTATGCCCCGGCCAATGGGTGGGATTTTAGCGACCTTGTGCCATGTGGGTGTAATTTCATTCGCAAAATCGAGGATTTTCTTACGCCCGCTGACGCGCGGACATAAAAAAACCGCGCCACCCGGAGGTGGCGCGGTTGCTTGAGGGGGCGACTCAAGTGTCTTGCTTGTTTTCCAGCACGGCGCCGGTCTTGGCGTCGAGCTTCACTTCAAAGCGTTTGCCGGCGGTGTCGGTCAGGTCGACTTCGTAGACCAGCACGCCGTTTTTGTGATCCAGCTCGGTGTCAGTGATGCTGGCACCGGCGTGGGTGGCGACGGCAGCGGCGTTGAGTTTGTCGAACGGCATCACGGCGCCGGACTTGACCAGGCCTTCAATGTGATCCGGGCGAACATCGGCCTGGGCCAGGCCGGCAGTCAGGGTCAGGGCGGTGGCGGCGAACAGTGCGGTCAGGGTTTTCATGGTGTGTGTCCTTCTTCGGTGAGCTGTTTAAGTGGGATCAGGTTATCCAGCGCAACTTAATTCACGCTTAATTATTTCAAGCGGTTGCGCAGTTTGTTCAATCCGCCAAGGGCGCGGGATTTCATGCTGAGGGCTCACTTAAAGGGAGACTCGGATGAAACGGTTGGTCAGTTGGCTTTATGCGCCTGTCTTTTTTGCAGGGTTTATCGGGTGGGCACTCGCGTATGTGCAGGCCAGGCAACCGCAAGGGTTGCTGCTGGTGTTTGTAAGCGCGGTGGCGGTGTCATTTCTGGTCGAGCAATGGCTGCCCTATGAGCGGCAATGGAACCGCAGCCTGGGTGATCGTCGACGCGACACCGTGCATGCGCTGGTCAATGAAAGCCTGAATGCCGCGGGGTTGCTGATCCTGCCCGGGCTGACCGCGCTGTTGGCGTTCGAAGGCCTCTGGCCACGTGGCTGGCCGCTGTGGGAGCAATTGTTGCTGGCCATTGTCGTGGCCGACGCCGGGATTACCTTGATGCATTACGCCAGCCACCGTGTTGCGCCGTTGTGGCGCCTGCATGCGGTGCATCACAGCGTGCAGCGGCTCTATGGCTTCAATGGCTTGATGAAGCACCCCTTGCACCAGATGCTCGAAGCGACGGCAGGCCTGCTGCCGCTGATCCTTTTGGGCATACCGCTGGACGTGGCGCAGTTGCTGGCATTGGCCATCGCTGTTCAGTTGTTGCTGCAGCACTCCAATGTGGCCATGCGCCTGGGGCCGTTGCGCTGGGTGTTCGCCTGGGCGCCGGTGCATCGGTTTCACCACATGAAATACGGGCGTGCGGGGGATGTGAATTTCGGGCTGTTTTTCAATCTGTGGGACTGGCTGCTGGGCACTGCGTTTTTTCGCCCGCGCTATCGCATGGGGCCGGGGGACCTGGGAATTGGCAGCCGGCCGGATTTTCCGCGGGATTATGTGCCGCAGTTGTGTGACCCGTTCGCGGCGGTGAAGTCGGGCAAGGAGCCGCCGTTGCCGCAGGATTTACGTTAGGAACTGCACCTCAAGCTGGCGCAGGGACGCCCCGGCGGTGACGCCGAACAATTGTTTCATGGTCCGCGAGAAATGCGCCGAATCGGCAAAGCCCGCGCCGTGGGCGGCCTCGGTCAGCGTGCCGCCCGCGAGGGCCAGTTGCAGGGCCACACGCAACCGTCGCCACAGCACCAGGCGGCGCACCGGGACACCGAGCTGATCACTGAACAGGCGCTCCAGTTGGCTGAGTGAAAGGTGCGCCGCCTCGGCCAGGGCCAGGGCCGACACTTTGCCGCCCAGATGTTGATCGAGACTGGCGAGTGCGCGCTCGATGCGTGGATCGTCGAGGCGCCGTCGGGGCAACTGGTGCAGCGTCTCGATAAACCCTGCGCCGCCCAGCAGCAGGGCCTGCAACGGCTCGGCAGCAAAGACGATGGGTTCGGCATACAGCACCTGCACCTCACCCTCGGCCTGGAGGATGGCGTGGCGGTGTCGCGAAGGAATGAACAGGCGATCGGCCGTGATCACGCGGCCTTCAAGGCTGACCGTGATGGGCCGGCCTGGGGAGAACATCAATTGATGGGCGTAGTGCGCATGGGGCGCGGTGCGCCCCAGCTCGCCGTGGATCAGGCCGTAATCACGGCCCAACCACAGGCGACCCGACCATTCGGGCTTCACTCAGTACTTATAGTCGTTCAGCAGGTCCTGAACGCTGGACGACGGCCAGCGCTTGTAGAACTTCAGCAGTTCGGCGGCGCGGTTGGTGAAGATGCCGTCGACACCGGCCTTCATCACCTTGTCGAAATCCACCGGCTCATCGACGGTATAGACGTGCACCAGCAGGCCTTTGTCGTGGGTCAGTTGGTTCATTTCCGGCTTCACCAGGTCGGTGTAGCTCTGGTCGCCATGGGCGGTCAGCTCGGCCGAAGGGCCGGTGCCGATGGCGCCGAGGCTCTTGGCTTCGTCGACCCATTTTTCGAACTCGGCGGCGTCTTTCGGCTCTTGCTTGGCGTAGTAGGCGGCCTTGGTGGTTTCGCCGGACTCAGCGAAGGTCTGTGTCGATTTCGGCTCGATGCTGCCAGGGCCGACCCACAGCAGCAGGATCTTCGGCGTGTTCGGCATTTCTTTCTGCAGTTCTTTCAGGCTGGCCGTCTCGAAGGTTTGCAGGACCACGCGCCCCTTGCCCTGACCGACACCGGTGTTGCTCTTGCCCAGCTTGGAGCCGGCAGAGCTCAGCCAGCCTTTATCCAGCAACTTGTTTTTCAGGTCGGCTTCGATGCCCGGGAATTGCTTGGGCTCCTTGGTCTCGATGTACAGGCCGGGTTTGTGCTGCGGATTGCCTTCGGCGATCTTGATGATGTCGTCCAGGCTCTGGATTTTCAGGCCGACGAAGCCCGGACGTGCGCGGTCGGGGTAGGCGGCGTTGAACCAGCTGCCGGCGTCGAGGGTTTGCAGTTCTTTCCAGGTGAATTCGTTGGCCGGGGCGTCCTTGCGCTCGGGGAACTTGGTGGCCACGTCGGTGGTGCGCTGCAGGTTGTTGTCGTGGAGGGCGAACAGTACGCCGTCCTTGCTGCGCTGCAGGTCCATCTCCAGGTAGTCGGCACCCAGGTCGCGGGCGACCTTGTAGGCGGCGGCGGTGGATTCCGGGGCATCGTAGGACGCGCCACGGTGAGCAATCACGGCAGGGTAGGGAATGCCTTCGTTTGTCGCCAATTCAGCCGGGCTGATCGGGTCGGCAGCCTGTGCCTGGCCGAGGCCAAGCGCCAGGGCGAGCAGCAGGGCGCTCTTGGAAAACGTGACAGGCATATGCGAAGTCCTTTCGTGGAGGTAGCTTTGAGAAGGCCTCCTTTTTAACAATTGATTGCGAAAGGCGCTATCACCAAACCGACATTAACGTGCGCACCCGCCAATTTTCTCGGTTTTTTTGCCGTGCATTGCAGTACTCTTGCCCGAAGCTGCTCCGTTAGAGGGCAGTACTTTCTGCCACGCGTGTAAACCATCTTTCCAGTCCCTGTGGGACTTTTCAGTGAGGTTTACCATGCGCATCACTTCCGAGCTTATCTGCCAGGCCGCCGACCAACTCCGTGGTTTTGTCGGCCTCAACCGCAAGACCGGCCAGTACATCGTGCGTTTCAGCGAAGACGCCTTCGGCATGGACGTGGCTGATGACGGCATCATTCCCACCGCCGAATTCGTCTGGCTGCCCGCCGCCGAGCAGACCATGACCCTGTCGCGCGAACGGATTCAACTGCTGCTCGACCAGAACATCGACGACCGCATCAACATCACCGAGCCATTGCGGGCGTACATGCGCCGGGTGGAGATTCCGCAGATCAGTGCGTTGCGTAGCCTGGTGAGCTAGGTCGGCAGGTTTTCAGTCTTATGAAGATCAACGTGTGGGAGTTGTGCCTGGCACAGGATCAAGGCCTACCACTGATAAATGTGGGAGCTGGCTTGCCTGCGAAGGCGGTGGGTCAGTTGGCTTAGCTTTTACTGATAGACCGCTTTCGCGGGCAAGCCCGCTCCCACATTGGAGTGGGGGCGGGCTCGGGATTCAGGGCTGGCACAAACAAGATTGGGGAGCTTTGCCTGGCACATAATCAAGGCCTGCCACTGATAAATGTGGGAGCTGGCTTGCCTGCGAAGGCGGTGGGTCAGTTGGCTTAGCTTTTACTGATACACCGCTTTCGCGAGCAAGCCCGCTCCCACATTGGGGCTGTGTTGGGCTCGGGATTCAGGGCTGGCACAAACAAGATTGGGAGCTGTGCCCGGCACAGGATCAAGGCCCACCACTGATAAATGTGGGAGCTGGCTTGCCTGCGAAGGCGGTGGGTCAGTTGGCTTAGCTTTTACTGATACACCGCTTTCGCGGGCAAGCCCGCTCCCACATTGGAGTGGGGTCGGGCTCGGGATTCAGGGCTGGCACCAATAAGATTGGGAGCTGTGTTGGACTCGGGATTCAGGGCTGGCACAAACAAGATTGGGGGCTGTGCCTGGCATAGGATCAAGGCCTACCACTGATAAATGTGGGAGCTGGTTTGCCTGCGAAGGCGGTGGGTCAGTTGGCTTAGCTTTTACTGATACACCGCCTTCGCGAGCAAGCCCGCTCCCACATTGGGGCTGTGTCGGGATCGGAATTCGGGGCTGGCACAAATAAGATTGGGGAGCTGTGCCTGGCACAGGATCATGGCCTACCACTGATAAAT
>NZ_JANLOH010000081.1:0-39636 GCF_025466155.1 Pseudomonas sp. 13B_2.1_Bac1
AGAAGCAGTCATTCAATATTCTACAAAATCAGGGGCGATTCAGAATTTTCTCTCCGCCATTTTCGGATCACCGGCGGGGAATTGCACGGGCTCGCGCTCATGTGCATTCGACTTAACTATTCATGCGCCCTATTTTTGACCAGCAAGATCAGCGAAAAACAGCAAGACATAAAAATGCGCTAAAATCTTTGGCTATGCTCACTGGGACGGATTAACGCCCGCCCATTAACCGAATGGTAAATGCAAAATCAAAGTCGGCAACATGGTCAAAAATATATGAAGTTTAAAGATGGTGATAGAGTAAAAATTAAGCCGCACCCGTGGTGGCCGAATGGTGGAGTTGGAGTGATTTCGTTACCACCAGAATTTGTAAAAGAAGCTTTGGATGGCGAGGTGGCACTCACTAGTACTCAGCGAACTATTGCTGGCAAAGAAAGAGTTTTCACCAGTGCCTGGGTTAATTTTGACGAGCCGGCAATGGATTGTAGTGGTGACGGCCCTTACATCGGTGGAGAGGTCTCCATAGAATATTTGGAGCATATATAGTGGAGCAATCGCTGGAGGTCGCATTTAGTCAGTGCGGCATCCAATGGCCGCAGACATCATTGTTCTCGCGCAATAATAGTTATGGCGGTCAAGAAACGGATAATTAAAACAAAGCATTACCGTAAAGGCTTGGACGTTCGCGTCGGAAATTAATAGAACTCTTCTGGAGGGCCGGTTTTTGCCCTCCCCGAAGGGCTGCTCTGGGTCGAAAAAAGCTGCCAGTCGCGGCCGGCTCAAATCGATCTAAAGCAGCCCTATGAAATGGAAAGCCCACAATATATAAGGCGACCGGGGTCATGCCACAACCTACGAATTGTTTTTTTGCAAAAGTAAGGAAACTCAACGAATTTCGGCCTGGCGTAACTTCACTCGTGCTTTTCGGCCTAGAAATAGAAGGCGATAACCCGGTGTATCTGGAGATCCGCTTTGAGGACTACGAAGCGCTCCAGATTGAAGGTGACCACTTGATGCTTGGATTAGAAGATGCAATGGAAAGCGCCGAGCTTGAGTACGGTATTTTGCGTAGCGATTGGCGAGAAATGAGCGAGATGGAAATTCAGCGCATTCCTTTTTTTGTTGGTGGATTACCTGTTAAGTGATGCGCCCGCTGTGATTCTACAGATGTCACTCGCAAGCGGATGCTTCTGGCCGACAGCGGTCTGTCATGAATGGTTGCTCCCGGCCAAGAGCTGCCTTTCAGGAAGGCCAGCTAACGAGCTGTTACTCGGAAAATAACCCCGTCTCCTTTCCTACAGCGATGGCTCCATCATTCCCCGTCACATTGGATCTTTCTTTATCAAAGTGCCGCTCTAGACTGGCTCCTACCCCTTGGTCAATCGGAAACAACCCATGTCCGCCCCCGACTTCGACTGCCAACCCGATCTGTGCGGAAGTACCCTGAGGCTTAGACCTCTGGCGGGCAGTGATTTTGAAGGTATGTTTCAGGCCGCGGCTGATCCAGACATCTGGGGCGGTCATCCCGCCAGGGATCGCTATAAACGCGAGGTGTTCCAGGCGTACTTCGCCTCTCTACTCGCCACGAAGAAGGCGCTCGCCGTCATTGATATTGCCTCGGGGGATATCGTTGGCACATCAAGCTACTACACGCCGCCGGATCTACCGAACAGCATTGCCATCGGTTTTACATTTCTGGTGCGTGCGAAGTGGGGTGGCAATTCCAACCGCGAGCTTAAGCAGTTGATGCTGGAGCATGTATTCATGGCTTACGACATCGTCTATTTCCACATAGCGACTACGAACATTCGTTCGCAAACGGCCACGATGAAGTTGGGTGCGGTGCACTTGTATGATGCCGAACTGAAAATATCCGCCGCGCCTGCCTTGGCGAAGTGTTACGGACTAACGCGCGCTCAATGGAAGACGTCGCGGGGGTGAAAGGGGCGGTCACTCATCTATGGATGTACCAACCCAAAACCTGCGACTCGATGCCTCCGGCGACTGTCCTTGCCCCTAGCCCCCCACGGCCGATGCCGACGTGTGGGAGAAACCTGGCGCCAGTCACCAGGATGTGGTTGCTTCCATGTTGACGTGTGGTGAACAAAATGGCTCCGGCGTTGATCCCAAGGCCAGCTTCCAAGAAATGGCCCAGCGATTTGTATGTATGAAGCATGCGGGCTATACCCGGCGTGGCGGTTTCGACATCTGTGCATTGCACCCCGTGGAGCCGTTGAAAGCCTGTGAGTCGGCGCAATGAAGCCTATTGAAAACCCCGTAGGCTGAGTTGCCCCCAGTATCTATAGCTACATTCAGCTGACTGATTTCGAGCCGCCCGATGGCATCGTCTACATGGATTTAACCGATACCACATCCACGTACTTGTACTTCTTCCTGGCAGCCTTCACAGCCTCCTGCTCAGCAAGCAACGAGCTCAACGTATCGGCCTCGTGAATCAACTCGATCATATTTCCCTCAAACTCGTTTCCAACACGCAACGTGACCCTCAGCCTGGGCGTAAATGCTTTCGCCACCTTCTTCTTGGCCGCTGGAGCGACCACGGGTTTCGCGGGCGCAACGTCTTCCACAGGCGCCTTTACTAGAGGGGTAGACACCTGCTCTTCGGGCTGAGGCGTACCGAATAGAGCACGACGCATTTCTTCTTCAGTTAATTCAGTGTTCATAGAATATCTCAAAGGGGGCGGTAATCAGCTCGATGTATTCTACTAGGATGGCTGCTCCAGCGTGTGCTCTGGAAGCCTGTGTGACTACCGTGAGTTCGGGCTACGTGCTCGTGATATTTCAGCGTGGTAACGGGTGTGCAGCTTATATTGCACCCGCACGGGCGGGTAAGTTTTAAGCTTGTCACAGCGATGAGGGGGAGTTGTGCGTATCTTTTCCCGTCGGAGGCTCCCTGACAAGCTGCTCCTCCACCTATAGTCAGGTACGATCCTGACGACTCATCAACAACTGAGATCGTGTCATGCAAGATGGCTGCTGGCCCTTTCATCTCTTCGGTGCCAATTTCGCCACGGAAGCCGAGGCGCAGAAATTTGTGTTTGAACATTGGGAGCCAGAGCCACCTGAAGGCGCGAGCGAAGCCGAGTACGATGCGTGGGAAGAACGCAATCCAACCTGGCGACTAGCGGAAGATCTTGGGTTCTACATGGATTCAGACTTCGTTGAGCTTGCCGGCACTCCGGAAGACGTCATAGCGCAAATCCGCAGTCAGTCCGAAAGAGCGCTGATCGCCTCCAAGGCAGGACAATTCACGCATTTTATCATTGTGGGTTCGAATGGCATCTGGGGCGACCGTCGTTCGACCTCTTCCCAAGTCGAACCGCTGGTGCGCTTGCCGCAGAGCACGGTAACCATTTCATATCTCGGTATGTTCAACTCAATTTGACTGCCAGAAAGGTCGCGTCCGGGGTCGGACAGTTACTGCGGTATACGACTGAGTGTTTTCAGCCCGAAGCCGGTTCACAGAGGGCAGAAATTGGCCGAAATCAGCCCCTTTCTCCCCCATCCGGTCTACCATGCCACCCCGGCAGTGGTTTCACGCGCTACCGCTCTCTTTCCTTAAAGGTACCGCTCATGACCATCGACCAGATCTCCCTGCCTAAAGGCGTAGGCCCCCACGCCACCAAGCTCCTCGACGCCATCACTGGCGCATCCACCCATGAAGAACTCAACCGCGCCGGCGGCAAGGCCGAGGGTTTTGTGTTGGGGTTGGAGTCCGCCAAGGCCATCAAGAGCCAGATCGCCGAGTCGTTGTATGTGGCTTACGACGACGCTGCCAGTCACCGGGCCAGCGAGTTGAAGGGCTGATTTTCAGGGAGATTGCGCGCGCACGTCCGCTAGACTGGGCGCCTTATATTTCAGGATGAAATGCTCATGCTTAAAGTTGTCGTCGCATCACTGCTGTTGAGCGCTTCCGTCTGTGTTTCGGCGGGGACGAGCGTTGATGTCTCGAAGATTTACGGCAATATCCAGTTTGTCGATAGTTATCCCGACTATAAGGTCAAGGTGGTGAACAGCTACCCCGACCTCAAGGTGCAGCAGGTCGATCACTATCCTGACTCCGCCGGCAAATGGAAAACGGTCGATCACTACCCCGACTACAAGATCCAGATCGTCGATCACTACCCCGATTTCACTATTCAGTACGTGGATCACTACCCTGGCGTTAACTGAAGGCGGCGCTGCCGGCCGCTCAGTCACGAAAAGCCATCGGTGAAGGGTTGTTGATCACCCAGGAGTCTCCATGACATTGACCGTCGAAACCCTGCTCGAACTGGCCATGGCCAACCCCATCAATGCCGAAATCATCGCGCGTCTGCCGGCCCTGGGCCTGGATCAGTGTTTTCTGACGGCGGGCTGTCTGTTTCAGGCGGTTTGGAATCATCAGTCGAACCTGCCTGCAGATCAGGGCGTTAAGGACTACGACGTTTTCTATTTCGACACCGACCTGTCCTACGAGGCTGAGGACAAGGTCATTCGTGCGGCCGAGCGGTTGTTCCAGGACCTTGGCGTTCATGTCGAGTTGAAGAACCAGGCGCGGGTGCACCTGTGGTATGTGCAGCGCTTTGGCCGGCCCTATCCGCAATTGCACACGGCCAAGCAGGGGATTGATCGCTACCTCGTGGCGGGCACCTGCATCGGCGTGGAGATTGCGACGGGTGAGGTGTATGCGCCTTACGGGCTGGAGGATGTGGCGCAGGGCGTGCTGCGGATCAATCCGCTGCATGCGGAGCCTGAGTTGTTTGCGCAGAAGGCCAGGAGTTATCAGGCACGCTGGCCATGGCTGAAGATTGTGGCGCCTGGCTAGCGTGAGTGTGGCGGTGATGCTTGTACGGTGTGGGTCGGTAGGGCGTGGCGATCCCTTCGCAGCCTCGCTGGGGCTCGACAGCTCTCACAGTTGATCGTGGTCACGGCTGAAATCCCATCTTTAGACATACTGGAATGCAGCAGCACAGCAGTCCCCTGTAGGAGTTGTCGAGCCCCAGCGAGGCTGCGAAAGCGGTATGTCAGGCGATAAAGGTACCCCGCATGGCCAGTGCCCACCTGTAGATCGGCAGTGAACTTTTACCCCTGTGCGACACGTCCAAGCTTGAAATGCTCAGCCAAGGACCGACCATGACTTTCTTCATCTTCCTGCTCGCCTGCGCCGCCGCTGCCAGTACCGGCATTATCTTCAAGCCCGGGGCCTGGTACGACTCCCTGGTCAAACCCGGTTTCACCCCACCCAATTGGTTGTTTCCGGTGGCGTGGACGATCATCTACCTGCTGCTGGCCTGGGCCGGCTACCGCTTGAGCCTGATCCCCGGCAGCCAGGAAGTGCTGGCGTTGTGGGCGGCGCAGATCGCCTTGAATACGCTGTGGACGCCGGTGTTTTTCGGCGCACATCGCATCCTCGCCGGAATGGTGGTGATCGTGTTGCTGTGGATCACCGTGGCGACGATGGTGGTGCTGGCAGTGCGCCTGGACTTGATCACCGGGTTGATCCTGTTCCCTTACCTGGCGTGGCTGTGTGTGGCGGCGGCGCTGAACTTCTCGATCCTGCGGAATAACCGTTGATGGCCTGCAAACCTTGGCCTGCCAGTGAGGCTGAACTGGCCCAGATGCGCCGCTTCAATCAGAAGCTCGCCTGGTTGCCGCGTTTCAAGATCCGTAATCGCGTCACGCCGCGCTTGATCCAGGCACTGCTGCGCGTCAGCCAGACGCTGAAGAAGGCGCCAGACGCAGAGCGCAAGCTTGTAGGATCGGTGCCCGTGCGCATTCTGCGGCCGAGCGGCAAGCCCAAGGGCGTGGTGCTGGATATCCACGGCGGCGGTTGGGTCATCGGCAATGCGCAGATGGACGACGACCTCAACCTGGGCATGGTCAACGCGTGCGACGTGGCGGTGGTGTCAGTGGATTATCGGCTGGCGGTCGACACGCCGGTCGAAGGGCTGATGGATGACTGCCTGACGGCCGCTCGTTGGTTGCTCACCGACGATGAGTTTGCCGACCTGCCGGTGATCGTCGTCGGCGAATCGGCCGGGGGACACTTGGCCGCGGCGACATTGCTGGCGTTGAAACAATCGCCGCAATTGCTCCAGCGGGTGAGCGGGGCGGTCTTGTATTACGGTGTCTACGACCTGACCGGTACCCCGAGCGTACGCGCGGCGGGGCCGGACACGTTGCTGCTGGACGGGCCGGGCATGGTCGAGGCATTGCGCATGCTGACGCCGGGCTTGAGCGATGACGAGCGTCGGCGGCCGCCGCTGTCACCGTTGTATGGCGACTTCGAGGGCTTGCCGCCGGCGTTGATGTTTGTCGGGGAGCTGGACCCGTTGAAGGATGACACGCTGATGCTCGCTGAGCGGTGGCCGGGCGCTGAGGCGCATCTGTTGGCGGAGTCGGCGCATGGGTTTATTCATTTTCCGGTGGCAATGGGCGGGGGCGTGCTTGCCTACAGCCGAGAGTGGATTACCCGGACCATCGAGGTTTCGTCTTAGGCAGGCGGAAAGTCTTCGTAGGATTTTGGAAGGTAGCCCCAAATCCGCCTGCCAGGTTTCTCGCCGCGACCGTGGCGTGGATAATCTTGCGATTTTTATCGTCCTGGCGCGCGTCGGCCATTGGCAGTTCAGTCACCTTCAGTCCTTTTTGTTCGTATCCACGACTGTGACCTTACTGGCACCCAGTTCGGTCAGCCTTCCGTCGAGTGCCTTGAGAAGTCTGATCGAGCTGGCATCGTATTCCTTGAGCTGACGGCTCGCGTTATCCCTGTCGCTGTTTACGGCAAAAATCATCTCCATCAACCCATCAGGTTTTCCGGCTTTGATGTCTTCGTCGATGATGTCCTGGGTCACTGTCATGCTTCGTACGGTGTACTCGGTATCGGCCGCGAGCTTCTGGAGGTTATAGCGCCTGACTGCCGGGTCTTCCTTATCATTGCCTGTGTGGGTCGGGCCCATGGGGACGTCGTCCAAGTCAATCAGCGTATCGGCCATGTCTTTGCCGAAGTACCGCTCCAGCTTGAAGTGCTGAACAATCATTCTCTGATGCCAGCGGCGCTCGAATGCCATGTATTCGCGCCAAGGGCCTTGAGAGAACTCTTTCCAACCGGTTTCATGCGTTGCGCTGATCAACTTGTCCAGCGCGTTGTAACCATCATCCAGAATAGCCACGGTTTCTTGCACCGTGTTTTGTGCAGCGTCCAGAAATTGGCTCGCCTGCGCCCGCGCCTCTTGGCGTGATTGCAGGGCGTAGGTACCGGCCAGCGTGAGTAGGGAAGTCAGGACAGCGGTAACAACCGCGGTCACAAGAGAGTTTTCAGCCATCAGGATGCTCCATTTCAGCCAGGTGTTCAGGCGCTAATCGTCTGCTCGTACGAGGCGCTCATCAGTGTGCCGCGCTCACCCCACGCCTCTTGCGCAAGATCCTGGATAATCTCCTCCAGTGTCTCAATGTTTGTCGCAGGGGCGCTGATGCATGCCAGGCGTCCGGGCGACCAATCGATGACGTCACATTGAGGGTACTTGGCCAACAGCGTCGGCAGGGCTGCCTTCGGCGACTGCGTACCGGTGTACATAAAGTCAAAATACGCCTCGGTGGTGTCTTGCAGCGGGTACATCAACACCCAGGCATTCGGAGGGTTTTGGAACCACAGGGTGACGTAACGGTGGGCCCATTCCGGCCCGTCTTCGGTCATGTGGCGCAGCACTTCGATGATCGACCGGCAACCGGGGAGGGGGACGGGGGAGGACATGGGCCGTTCCTGTTGTAGAGGTGGCGCGCAGATATACCACGCCGCGCCGCCCGGCTAAAACGATCCCCTTTTTCCGACAAGCCGGGTAACCTCTCGCCTCCCACAATCAAGCCAAGGAAAGCACGTGAAGGTTCTTCAAGGATTCATCGGTTTGTCGGCGCTGTACCTGCTGGCCGGTTGCGAGCAAGTCACTGAGAAAGCCGTGCGCTTCGACGTGCCCTACGGCTACTACGAGACCGCCTGGCGCCTGGACGTGACCGAGAAGGGCCAGTTGACCTGCAAGGTGACCACCGACACCCAGGACCGTGGCGAGAAGTGGGTGCCGTCGGTGATCCTTGCGGCCGCTGAGGATGCTGCCGAAGACGATACGTTGTTTCTTTCCAGCTACACGCCCGCCGACACTGACCTGCGCTTGTTCCAGGTGCGCACCTTCAACAAGGCGGAGCCGGTGATCGACTCGTTTTTCCATCGGGCTCCCGATCAAAACGGTGTATATACGCTGCGCTTGACCTGGCAAGCCGATGGCGCCATCGGCTACCAGGTCGAAAACGGCAGCACTTGGGAAGAGAAGAAGTTTGTCCAGAAGCCGGGTTTTCGCGTGCGCCATGTGAGCGTGCATGCGTCGGGAATGAAGGGCAATGCAGTGTGTGAGTTGCGCCAGTAAGTGCTGCCGGAGCTGTTGCCAACGCTGATCCATTGAACTTAAAACTTGATCGATGAGTCAGGTTAATCAGCAGCTCTTCTTCCATGACAAGGACTCCTCCCATGCGCGAATACACCCTCAACTACTTGTTCAACGACGAACCCCGCACCCATGTGTTCGAGCTCAAACAGCCCGACCTGCCGGTGCATGAGGCGGCGTTGCACCTGCTGCAGTTGCATTTCGGTGATGCGGAAAATGGCTTGATCCTGCCGCCTGCGGATGCAGCGCCGGAGGAAATTCTCGAGCAGGCGCAGGTGGTGGGGATTACGCAGATCGAGGTTGCATGAGCCCAAGGCCGATCATTCGGGCGGTCACGACGGCGGATATCCCTGAGGTACTGGCGTTCGTGCTGGAGGCCCGTGCCGAGCTTTTCCCCAAGCTCGACGCGACAGGGATGCCAGCGGACCTGGCGCATTTCGAGGCGATTTATGTGCAGGGTGAAGGGCGATTTCTGGTTGCCTGCGATCAAGGCCAGATCGTCGCCGCCATTGGTTATCTGCCCTATGACGGTCGTTTCCCGCAGTTGAATTATCAGGGACAAAAGACCGTGGAGGTGGTGCGCCTGTTTGTGTTGCCGGCGTTTCGCCGCTTGGGTCTGGCGCGCGCGTTGTACCTTGCGCTGGAGGCGCAGGCTAAGGCGGATCGGGTCGCGGTCATGTACCTGCACACCCATCCGTTTTTGCCTGGGGCGATTGATTTTTGGCTTCGGCAGGGGTTCGAAGTGGTGGATGTGGACGCGGACCCGGTGTGGCGCACGACGCATATGCAGCGAACCCTATGACACTACCAGTGTAGGCGCCGGCAAGCCGGCTCCTACCGTTGAGTGCTCTGAACAGTTTGGGCGTAGCCGCAGTATCTGCGCCCCATCGAACGGGTCTGTCAGGTAATGCGCCTGCACCCCGAACGTCGCCTGCAACCGCTGCGGCGTCAGCACGTCCAGCGGCTTGCCCAGCGCCACCAACCGTCCATGATCCAGCACCGCCAAGCGGTCGCAGGTGAGCGCCTGGTTGAGGTCATGCAGGGCAATCAAAGTGGTCACCGGCAAGCCTTGCACCCCCTTCAGAATCCCCAGTTGATGCTGGATATCCAGGTGATTGGTCGGCTCATCCAGCAACAAAATCTGCGGCCGTTGCGCCAACGCACGGGCGATGTGCACCCGTTGGCGTTCACCGCCCGAGAGGCTGCGCCACGCACGTTGGCCCAGGTGGGTGGCGTCTACATCCTGCAGCGCCTGGTGCACGATAGCGTCGTCCTCGCGGGACCAGGGGCTGAGTGCCGACAGCCACGGCGTGCGGCCCAGGGCCACGGCGTCGAACACGCGAATGGCGTCGTCGGTGTCGGCCTGTTGTTCGACCACCGCGAGTTGCTGCGCAATGGCACGACGGGACAGGTCGCCCAGGCGCACTTCACCCAGTCGCACCTCGCCAGTGGCCGGGGTGCGCAGGCCGGCCAGCAGTTTCAGCAGGGTGGATTTGCCGGAGCCGTTCGGGCCGACGATGCCCAGGGTTTCACCCCGATGCACCTGCAGGTGAATGTCGCGCAGCAACGTAGCTTCACGCACTTTAAAACCCAGGCCGGTGCAGCTCAGTACGGTCATCGCGCATTCCTCCGGCCGATTAGGATCAGCGCAAACACCGGCGCGCCCACCAAAGCCGTGACCACACCCACCGGAATGACCTGGCCCTTGATCAACGTGCGCGACAACACATCGGCTGCAATCAAGAACAATGCGCCGCCCAAGGCGCTGGCGGGCAACAGGCGCGAGTGCCCGGTGCCGAGCAGCAGGCGCACGGCGTGGGGAATCACCAGGCCGACAAATCCGATGGAGCCGACAATCGACACCATCACCGCCGTGACCAGTGCGGCGCAGGCGACCAGCACAAATTGCACGCGGCGCACCGGGATACCCAGGGAGGCCGCCGAGTCGCTGCCGAAGGTAAACGCATCCAGCGCGCGCCGGTGCCACAGGCACACAGCAAGCCCTGCAACCGCCACCGGCACCGCCAGCCATACCGACGGCCAGCGCACCCCGCTGAGATTGCCGAGCAGCCAAAACATGATGCCGCGCGCCTGTTCGGAACTCGCCGACTTGGTGATCAGGAACGCCGTCAGCGCGTTGAACAGCTGCGAACCGGCGATGCCCGCGAGGATGATCTGCCCGGTGCCGCTGGCTGAACCACTGGCTCGCGCGAGCAGGATCACCAGCGCAAATGCGGCCATCGCACCGACAAAGGCGCCGGCCGACAGCGAGATCAAACCGCCGCCCACCCCGATCAACGCCACCAGCACCGCGCCCGTCGAGGCGCCGGCGCTGATGCCCAGCAGGTACGGATCGGCCAGCGGGTTGCGCAACAGCGATTGCAGAATTACCCCGCAGGTCGCCAGCCCGGCGCCGCATGCGGCAGCGACCAGCGCACGCGTGAGGCGGTAGTTCCACACCACGCCTTCATCGATCGGGTCCAGCACGTAGCCGGCGGCCCAGAGCTTGTTGGCCAGCACCTGCAGCACCACCTTAGGTGCGATGGCGGTTTCGCCGATGGCCACGCCGGCGAGCACGGCGATCAGCAGCAGCGACAGGGCGAGTAGGGTGCGTATCATTTGGGCAAGTCGTAGCCATCGATGGCTGTCGCCAGTTGTTCCAGGCCATCGAACATACGGATGCTGGCCTGCAGCGCCAGGGCGTCGAGGATGATGATGCGGTTGTTTTTCACCGCGTCCATGTTGCGGGTGACCGGGTCACTGCGCAGGAAGGCGAGTTTCTTTTCATGGTCATCGGCGGGGTAGCGGCGGCGGTCCATGCGCGCGATCACCAAAAAGGTCGGGTTGGCCTTGGCAATGGTTTCCCAGCCAACGGCCGGCCATTCTTCATCGGACTGCACCACATTGTGCAGCCCCAGGGTTTGCAGCATGAACTCGGGAATGCCCTTATGGCCGGCCACGTAGGGGTCGCTGGCCATCTCCGAGCTGGAGAACCACACCAGCGCGCTGGCCTGCTTGAGGCCTTTGCCCTGCACGGTCGCGACGGATTTGGCCAGGCGCGCCTTGAGTTCGTCGTTCAGTTGTTGGCCGCGATCCTGTACGTCGAAAATCTGCGCCAGTTGGCTGATGCTTTTATAGATGGTCTCGATGCGAAACGGCTCCAGCCGCGTGCCGTCGGCGCCGACCAGGTTGTCCTTGCCTTCGCAGTCGGAGGGCAGCAGATAGGTGGGGATCTTCAATTCGTGGAATTGCTCGCGGGTCCCGACCACGCCCTGCGGGCCGACCACCCATTCCAGCTCGGCAGCCACCAACTGCGGGCGCTTGGCGATCACCGACTCGAAACTGGGCTCGTTGTCGGCCAGGCGTTCGATTGTGTCGTTCTGTGCCTTGTACTGCGCCAGGACGCTGTTGAACCACAGCGAGGTGCCGACCACTTTATCGCCTACGCCGAGGGCGTAGAGCATTTCGGTGGCGGCCTGGCCGATGGTCACGCTGCGCGCGGGTGCCTGCTGGAAGGTGAGCGTGCTGCCGCAGTTCTGCACGGTCAGCGGGTACTCGGTGGGTGCGGCGTGGGCCAGGGCACAGAAGCCCAGGCCAGTGATCAGGGCGGTAACGCGTGGCAGCATGGGGCGATCTCCTTGAAACCGTACGTGGAACTGGGGAGGTACGGTCTGGAATTACGCCCTCGAACGCTGCGGGTCAGGCAGGCAAGGATGTCCTTCCCGGACACCCCGCCGGTTAGTGTTGGTGCTTGGGCCGGCAGGTCTCCTGACTGATGCGTCGTCGCCACGCTCCGGCCTTCCCGGACGAGGTCCAGTGGCATCAAGGAGCAGGCTCGGCACCTACAGTTGCGGGGGCAGTTCCGATTGGCGCGGCATACCGCGCTTCGGATTCCCTATTAGTCCCATTTGGGAACCGGCGCGGTATGGTAGTCGATCACGCGGTTGAGCGGGAGTTCTGACGGCGCGCGGTGAGAAGACTGCAGTAGCTCTTGTGGGATGGGTCTCCTATGATGCGCGGCCATGGACAGCCTTCACACAAGGAATACACAGTGAAATCATTCGTCGCCCTCGCCCTCATCGCCATGCTCGCCGGTTGCGCCACCCCGGGTAAAAGCGAAAAGCAGATTTTTGACGAAGCCGCCACCGCGCATGTCATGTCGCTGCCTTCCGGGGAAAACAGAGTGCGCTTGCACAGTGTGAAAATCCCCAGCCACGGCTTGATCGCCGACAACCTGGCCCTTGCCATGGCGGGTGGCGCCAATGCGATGTATCTGAAAGAAGAATTGCTGAAGGCCAAAAGCCTGGGCGACACCGGCTTTCTGATAATCGGCGCCAGCACTGTCGTTGACGTGGCCGTGATCGGCAACGCCTGTGAAGGGCTGGATCTGAAAGGTATGCAGATTTACTACTCGGGCACCGATGCGCAGAAGGATAAAGTGCGAACCGCGGTTGAAAAGACCCAGGCGCAGTTTTATTACATTAATGCGCAGTGAGGGTCTGGCAGTAGAGGCAGCCTTTTGGCAGTGAGTGGGCCTGTACTCGCAAACGCTCTTGTACTGGCATGCGGACGTATCTTGCCTAGCAGGCTAAGCAGGCTAAGCAGGTTAAGCAGGTTAAGCAGGTTAAGCAGGTTAAGCAGGCCAAACATGCCAACCAGGCCAAGCAGGCCAAGCAGGCTAAACAGGCTAAACAGGCTAAACAGGCTAATTGTGGTGAGCAGGCTTGCCCTGCGTTGGGCTGCGAAGCAGCCCTAAAACCTCACACCACGGTTTGCCTGAAACGATGCGGTGGGATTACTGGGGGCGCTTCGCACCCCAACGCAGGGCAAGCCTGCTCACCACGACCAGGCGGCTCACCACGACCAGGCGGCTCACCACGACCAGGCGGCTCGCCGCGAAAGCCGCCAGTTGTGCTGATCCGGCTTACTTGCGATCCAGCCAAACCGTCTGCGCATTGCAGAATTCCCGCACGCCGAAGTGCGACAACTCGCGCCCGAAGCCGCTCTTTTTCACGCCACCAAACGCCACCCGAGGGTCGGACACGCTGAACGCGTTGACGAAGATCCCGCCGGTTTCCAGCTGGTTGGCGATCTCCCGCGCCTTGGCTGCGTCAGTGGTAAAGATGCTCGCGGTCAGGCCGAACTCGCTGTCGTTGGCCAGGGCCACGGCGTGGTCGGCGTCGCGGGCGGTGATGATCGAGGCCACCGGGCCGAACAGTTCTTGCTTGAACGAAGTCATCTGGTCGGTAACACCCGCCAGCACGGTCGGCGCGTAGTAGTTGCCGGCACCCGGTACTTTGTCACCGCCC
Source organism: Pseudomonas sp. 13B_2.1_Bac1 (assembly GCF_025466155.1). Lineage (NCBI taxonomy): Bacteria > Pseudomonadati > Pseudomonadota > Gammaproteobacteria > Pseudomonadales > Pseudomonadaceae > Pseudomonas > Pseudomonas sp. 13B_2.1_Bac1. The sequence goes on from NZ_JANLOH010000081.1 coordinate 13,745, forward strand.
AGCAGCAAGGTTGCGCCTTCTTCCAGGGTGGCCTGGACCTGGCCGTGCAACTCGTCACGCAGGTCGAAGCGCGCCATCGGGCCGACATAGGTGTGGGGCGAGGTCGGATCGCCCATCACCAACGCACGGCTGGCTTCGAGGAATTTCGCGGTGAACGCTTCCACCACGCCTTCTTCGATGATCAGGCGCTTGGCGGCGGCGCAGACTTGGCCGCTGTTCTGGAAGCGACCGATCACGGCAGCCTGCACGGCGGCGTCGAGGTCGGCGTCGTTGAGCACGATGAACGGGTCGGAGCCGCCCAGTTCCAACACACATTTTTTCAGCGCGGCCCCCGCCTGGGAGCCGATGGCGATGCCGGCACGCACGCTGCCGGTGAGGGTCACGGCGGCGATGCGCGGGTCGGCGATAGCCTTGGACACGCCATCCTGGGTCACGTTGAGCACTTCGAACAGGCCTTCAGCGAAGCCGGCTTTGTCGAACGCGGCTTTCATCAGGTAGGCGCTGCCCATCACATTCGGCGCGTGTTTGAGTACATAGGTGTTGCCGGCGAGCATGGTCGGCACGGCACCGCGCAGCACTTGCCAGACCGGGAAGTTCCACGGCATCACAGCGAGGATCGGGCCCAGCGGGCGGTATTCGATCTGGGCGCCGCCATTGTCGACCAGGGTCGGCTCCGGGGCCAGCATGGCCGGGCCGTGGGCGGCGTACCATTCGGCGAGTTGCGCGCATTTTTCGATTTCGGCCCGCGCCTGGGCGATGGGCTTGCCCATTTCCAGGGTGATCATCTGCGCCATGTCTTCGGCTTGCTCGCGCAGGGCGCCGGCTAGGGCCAGCAGCAGCTCGGCACGCTGGCTCACCGGCTGGCGGCGCCAGCTGCGGAAGGCACCGGTGGCCCGGTCGAGGGCGGCGTCCAGTTGCGCTGCGGTTTCGTAAGGGTAGCTGCCGACCGTCTCGCCATTGGCGGGGTTGATCGACAGGGCGTGGGTTTGGTGAGAAATAGCGTTCATGGCACCGTCCGGCTGAATGAGTGGAATGAGTCCAGCCTACGGGGCTGCACCTTTTCTGGAAACTGAATAATATTAAGCAATACGTTCACGATTGGAGAATGATTTGGACCTGGTGCAGCTGGAAATCTTCAAGGCCGTTGCCGAGCAGGGCAGCATCAGTGCCGCCGCGCAGGTGATTCATCGGGTGCCGTCGAACCTGACCACGCGCATCAAACAACTGGAGCAGGACCTGGGCGTGGAGTTGTTTATCCGCGAGAAGAGCCGCCTGCGCCTGTCCCCGGCCGGCTGGAATTTCCTCGGCTACGCGCGGCGTATTCTCGATCTGGTCCAGGAGGCGCGTGCCACCGTGGCGGGTGAGGAGCCCCAGGGCGCATTTGCCCTCGGCTCGCTGGAAAGTACTGCGGCAGTGCGCATTCCGGCATTGCTGGCGGCGTATAACCAGAAGCACGCCAAGGTCGAGCTGGACCTGAGCACCGGGCCGTCGGGCACGATGATCGAGGGCGTACTCTCGGGGCGCCTGGCGGCGGCGTTTGTCGATGGGCCGGTGCTGCACGCGACCCTGGAAGGCGTGGCGGTGTTCGAGGAGGAGATGGTGGTGATCGCGCCATTGCACCACGCGCCGATCACGCGCGGCCAGGATGTGAACGGGGAGAGCATCTACACCTTTCGCTCGAATTGTTCGTACCGGCACCACTTCGAGCGCTGGTTCTCACAGGATGGCGCGGTGCCGGGGCGGATCTTCGAGATGGAGTCGTACCACGGCATGCTTGCCTGCGTCAGCGCCGGTGCCGGGCTGGCGCTGATGCCGCGCAGCATGCTGGAGAGCATGCCGGGGTTTGCGGCGGTGAGTGTGTGGCCGCTTGCAGACTCGTTCCGCATCCTGAATACCTGGCTGATCTGGCGCCGAGGCACGGTGTCGCAGAGCTTGAACAGCTTCGTAAAGCTGCTGGAAGAACGCGTAGTTCCCTTGTAGGAGCTGGCAAGCCAGCCCCAACAGCGCGTGTCAGCCGCCAAATTGCAGGGTGCCCATGGCCAGCTTGGCCATGATGGCTGTCGCGCCGAGCTGTACCAGCCACAGCGCCAGCCCGCCGAGGAACACCCCCAGGGCCACTTGCAGCACCAGGCTTTTCTGGCGCTTGGCTTGCGGGGCGCGCGGGGTGTAGTCATGCAGTTCGTCGCGGTCGGCGCGCAGGTCCAGGTCGTCGTTTCTCATAAGGCTCTCACAGCAAAGGGGCAGTCAGGGGTCAGTCTAGGGGCTGAGTGCTGCGGCCAGTGAATTTTTTGCAAGCTCGCTCGCCACAGCCAATAAAAAAGGGGAAGCCCGTGAATGGCTTCCCCCTCGTCACAGCCGTTTCAGGTTTACAGCACCTGAACAATCGCCTTCGTCACGGCACCAATGTTCGACTGGTTCAACGCTGCCACGCAGATACGCCCGGTATCCAGCGCGTAGATGCCAAACTCGGTGCGCAAGCGGGTGACTTGCTCAACAGTCAGGCCGGAGTAGGAGAACATCCCGCGCTGGCGACCGACGAAGCTGAAGTCGTGGTCCGGAGCAGCCTTGGCCAGTTCGGCGACCATCTGCTCGCGCATGCCACGGATGCGCAGGCGCATTTCAGCCAGTTCGGCTTCCCACTGGGCGCGCAGCTCAGGGTTGTTCAGCACCGCAGCCACAATTGCCGCGCCGTGGGTCGGCGGGTTGGAGTAGTTGGTGCGGATCACGCGCTTGACCTGGGACAGGATGCGCGCGCTTTCTTCCTTGGATTCGCTGACGATCGACAGCGCGCCCACACGTTCGCCGTACAGCGAGAACGACTTGGAGAACGAGCTGGACACAAAGAAGGTCAGGCCCGATTCAGCGAACAGGCGCACCGCCGCGGCGTCTTCGTGGATGCCGTCGCCAAAGCCTTGGTAGGCCATGTCGAGGAATGGCACGAGGTTCTTGGCCTTGACCACGTCCAGCACGTTTTGCCAGTCGGCCGGGCTCAGGTCGACGCCGGTCGGGTTGTGGCAGCACGCGTGCAGCACCACGATGGACTGTGGTGGCAGGGCATTGAGGTCTTCGAGCAGGCCGGCACGGTTCACGTCGTGGGTGGCGGCGTCGTAGTAGCGGTAGGTCTGTACCGGGAAGCCGGCTTTTTCGAACAGCGCCTGGTGGTTTTCCCAGCTTGGGTCGCTGATGGCAACGACAGCGTTGGGCAGCAGTTGCTTGAGGAAGTCCGCGCCGATCTTCAGTGCGCCGGTACCGCCGACTGCTTGGGCGGTGATGACGCGGCCGGCGCTCAGCAGCGGCGACTCAGCGCCGAACAGCAGTTTCTGCACGGCCTGGTCGTAAGCCACGATGCCGTCGATCGGCAAGTAGCCACGGGCGGCATGTTGCGCCACGCGAATGGCTTCCGCTTCGGCAACGGCACGCAAGAGTGGAATTTTCCCCTCCTCGTTGCAGTAAACGCCCACGCCAAGGTTGACCTTGGTGGTTCGTGTATCGGCGTTGAATGCTTCGTTGAGGCCCAGGATTGGATCGCGTGGTGCCATTTCGACAGCGGAGAACAGGCTCATTTTTGCGGCAGCTCTTTGGGGGAAAGGAGGGACGTGTCGCGCTCCAGCCGAATGCACTAGAGCGGTGCACAAACGGGGAGCTAGTATAGAGGCCATCACCGCCAAGGGCGACAGCCGAAACGGCTTTTCGGCCAAGTTTTTCGGTTTATTTGCCCACCGTTAGTCGTATTGCAACATTGCTCCCGGACGGCAGGTCAGATGATTGCCTTGAAACCCGCCACATTCGCCACCACTTCTACGGCTATCATAGTTTTTTCCTACGGCCCGCTCTGAATCTTCGCGGGTTGTGGTCTTATTCGTCCCCGACGGGTTTACAGTCTGGGGTGACTCCAAGAGGTACGTTATGTCGGATTTCCAACTAGTCACCCGCTTTGAACCTGCTGGCGACCAGCCCGAGGCCATTCGCCAGATGGTCGAAGGCATCGAGGCCGGCCTGGCGCACCAGACCTTGCTCGGGGTGACCGGTTCAGGCAAGACCTTCAGCATCGCCAACGTGATCGCGCAGATCAACCGTCCCACCTTGGTGCTGGCGCCGAACAAGACCCTGGCCGCGCAGTTGTATGGCGAGTTCAAGGCGTTCTTCCCGAACAACGCGGTGGAGTACTTCGTTTCCTACTACGACTACTACCAGCCCGAAGCCTATGTGCCGTCCTCCGATACCTTTATCGAGAAGGACGCCTCGATCAACGACCACATCGAGCAGATGCGGCTGTCGGCAACCAAGGCGCTGCTGGAGCGCAAGGACGCGATCATCGTCACCACGGTGTCGTGCATCTACGGGCTGGGCAGCCCGGAAACCTATCTGAAGATGGTGCTGCACGTCGATCGCGGCGACAAACTCGACCAGCGCGCCTTGCTGCGCCGCCTGGCGGATCTGCAATACACCCGCAACGACATGGACTTTGCCCGCGCCACCTTCCGCGTGCGCGGCGATGTGATCGACATCTACCCGGCCGAATCCGACCTGGAAGCGATCCGCATCGAGCTGTTCGATGATGAAGTCGAGAGCCTGTCGGCTTTCGACCCGTTGACCGGCGAAGTCATCCGCAAGCTGCCGCGTTTTACTTTCTATCCGAAAAGCCACTACGTGACGCCGCGCGAAACCCTGCTGGGCGCCATCGAAGGCATCAAGACCGAACTGGCCGAGCGCCTCGAATACCTGCGCTCCAATAACAAGCTGGTGGAAGCCCAGCGCCTGGAGCAGCGCACCCGATTCGACCTGGAGATGATCCTGGAGCTGGGCTACTGCAACGGCATCGAAAACTACTCGCGCTACCTCTCGGGCCGCGAATCCGGTGCGCCGCCGCCGACGCTGTACGACTACCTGCCGGCCGACGCGCTGCTGGTGATCGACGAATCCCACGTCAGCGTGCCGCAGGTCGGCGCCATGTATAAGGGCGACCGTTCGCGTAAAGAGACCCTGGTGGAATACGGTTTCCGCCTGCCGTCGGCGCTGGACAACCGGCCGATGCGTTTTGACGAATGGGAAAGCATCAGCCCGCAGACCATCTTCGTGTCGGCGACGCCGGGCAACTACGAGGCCGAGCATGCGGGCCGTGTGATCGAGCAACTGGTGCGCCCGACCGGCCTGGTCGACCCGGAAATCGAAATCCGCCCGGCGCTGACCCAGGTCGACGACCTGCTTTCGGAGATCACCAAGCGCGTGGCCCTCGAAGAGCGCGTATTGGTCACTACGCTGACCAAGCGCATGTCCGAAGACTTGACGGACTACCTGGCCGACCACGGTGTGCGCGTGCGTTACCTGCACTCGGACATCGACACCGTGGAGCGCGTGGAAATCATCCGCGACCTGCGCCTGGGCACCTTTGATGTGCTGGTGGGCATCAACCTGCTGCGTGAAGGCCTGGACATGCCGGAAGTGTCGCTGGTGGCGATCCTCGATGCCGACAAGGAGGGCTTCCTGCGTTCCGAGCGTTCGCTGATCCAGACCATCGGCCGCGCGGCGCGTAACCTCAATGGCCGGGCGATCCTCTACGCGGACCGCATCACCGGGTCCATGGAGCGCGCGATTGGCGAGACCCAGCGGCGTCGCGACAAGCAGATTGCGTTCAACCTGGAAAATGGCATCACCCCCAAGGGCGTGTTCAAGGATGTCGCCGACATCATGGAAGGCGCCACGGTGCCCGGCTCGCGCAGCAAGAAGCGCAAGGGCATGGCCAAGGCTGCCGAGGAAAGCGCCAAGTACGAAAACGAACTGCGCTCGCCGAGTGAGATCACCAAGCGGATCCGGCAGCTGGAAGAGAAGATGTACCAGCTCGCGCGGGACCTGGAGTTCGAGGCTGCGGCGCAGACGCGTGATGAGATTGGCAAGTTGCGTGAGCGTCTGCTGTCTGTTTGAGGTGTAGCGGCTGGAAGGGCCTCATCGCAGGCAAGCCAGCTCCCACAGTTGACCGCGTTCGCCTGGGCGACGCGCTCAACTGTGGGAGATGTACCCGCTCGCGCGGGACCTGGAGTTCGAGGCTGCGGCGCAGACGCGTGATGAGATTGGCAAGTTGCGTGAGCGTCTGCTGGCTGTCTGAGGTGTAGCGTCTGGAAGGGCCTCATCGCAGGCAAGCCAGCTCCCACAGTTGAGCGCGTTCGCCTGGACGACGCGCTCAACTGTGGGAGATGTAGTCGCTTGCGCGGGACCTGGAGTTCGAGGCTGCGGCGCAGACGCGTGATGAGATCGGCAAGCTGCGTGAGCGCTTGTTGGCTGTTTGAGGTGCAGCGTCTGGAAGGGCCTCATCGCAGGCAAGCCAGCTCCCACAGTTGACCGCGTTCGCCTGGACGACGCGCTTAACTGTGGGAGATGTACCCGCTCGCGCGGGACCTGGAGTTCGAGGCTGCGGCGCAGACGCGTGATGAGATTGGCAAGTTGCGTGAGCGTCTGCTGGCTGTTTGAGGTGTAGCGTCTGGAAGGGTCTCATCGCAGGCAAGCCAGCTCCCACAGTTGACCGCGTTCGCCTGGGCGACGCGCTTAACTGTGGGAGCTGTAGCCGCTTGCGCGGGACCTGGAGTTCGAGGCTGCGGCGCAGACGCGTGATGAGATCGGCAAGTTGCGTGAGCGTCTGCTGGCTGTTTGAGGTGTAGCGTCTGGAAGGGCCTCATCGCAGGCAAGCCAGCTCCCACAGTTGACCGCGTTCGCCTGGACGACGCGCTTAACTGTGGGAGCTGGCTTGCCTGCGATGGCGGCGACTCGGTCTAATGCGCTTCCCCCGCCTTGAGCCCCGCCGGCAACGCCTTGGTCAACAATATCGCCAGCATGCTGATCCCCAGCGCAAGCCCGACAAAATGAAACGCATCGTTATAGGCCATGATCTGCGCCTGCTGGTGCGCAATCTCACTCAACTTGCCCAATGCCGCCGTCTCGTTGCCGAACTTCTCGGTCAGCGTCGCCATCCGCTCCGCCACCTGCGGATTGGTCGGCACGATCGCCTCGCGTAGATAATCGAAGTAGGTCTTGGTGCGCGCATCCAGCAAGGTTGCCAGCAGCGCAATGCCGATGGCGCCGCCGAGGTTGCGCAGGATGTTGAACAGGCTCGACGCCGAGCCCGCGTCCTGGGGCAGGATGTAGGCAGTGGCGATCAGCGAGATGGTCACCATGATCAGCGGCTGCCCGAGGGCGCGGATGATCTGGATCTGGTTGAACTGGCTGCCGGCGAAGTCCGGGTTGAGCACCCCAGAGGAAAAACTCGCCAGGCCGAACAGGCCAAAGCCTAGCGTGCACAGCCACTTGGGCGACACGTACTTCATCAGCTTGGGCACCAGCGGAATCAGGAACAACTGGGGCACGCCCATCCACATGATCACTTCGCCGATCTGCAGCGCGTTGTAGTTCTGGATCTGCGCCAGGTACAGCGGCAGCAGGTAGATCGAGCCATACAGCCCCACACCCATGCCCAGGCTGGAAATGCTCGACAGGCCGAAATTACGGTTGGCCAGGATGCCCAGGTTGATCAGTGGGTTGGGCTTGGACAGTTGCACGATGACAAAGGTGATCAGGCTGAGTAGCGCGACGCTGCCGAGGCTGACGATTAGGCTAGATTCAAGCCAGTCCTTGCGATGACCCTCTTCCAGAAACACCTGCAAACAGCCCAGGCCAATGGCCAGGGTGACGATGCCGAGGTAGTCGGTGCTTTTCAGCAAATCCCAATTCGACGGCTTTTTCTCCAGGCCATAGAGCAGCCCGGCGATCATCACCAGGCCCGGTGGCACGTTGATGTAGAAAATGTACTCCCAGCCCCAGTTTTCGGTGAGCCAACCGCCGATGGTCGGACCGATGGACGGGGCGAAAGTGGCCGTCATCGCGAACATCGCCATGCCTTTGGCGCGGTGATGCTCGGGCAGCTTGATCAAGGTGAGGGTGAACGCCAGCGGGATCAGCGCACCGCCAGTGAAGCCCTGCAAGGCGCGGAACACGATCATGCTTTCCAGGCTCCAGGCCATGGAACACATCAATGAGGCGATCAGGAAACCCACCGACACCCACACCGCCAGGCGCCGTGCCGAGAGCAACTGCACCAGCCAGGCGGTGAGGGGGATCATGATGATTTCGGCGACGAGGTAGGAAGTGGAAATCCACGAGCCTTCTTCCAGCGTGGCTGACAGCGCACCCTGGATATCCTTGAGCGACGAGTTGGTGATCTGGATGTCGAGCACGGCCATGAAGGCGCCGAGCATCACGCTCATGACCGCGATCCAGTCGCGCCGGGTCGGTTCGCCGACCGGGCGCAGCAGTTGATCACCGGCCATCGGGCTGGTCTTTGATGTTCACTTTGACGGTGACAGACATGCCGGGGCGAATCTTGCCCTGCAGCGGGTTATCCGGCGCAAACGTCAGCTTTACCGGGATGCGTTGGACGACTTTGGTGAAGTTGCCGGTGGCATTGTCCGGCGGCAGCAGGCTGAACTGGGCCCCGGAGGCGGCGAACAGGCTGTCGACCCGCGCCGCGATGGGCGTGTCGCCATAGGCATCGAAGGTCAGCTCGGCGTGTTGCCCCGGTTGCATATGGCCGATCTGGGTTTCCTTGAAGTTGGCCTGGATCCAGATGTCCTGGTCGGGGACGATTGATAGCAGATAGGCGCCGGCCTGCACGTATTGGCCATTGCGCGCGGCGCGCTGGCCGACCAGGCCGCTGATCGGCGCGTGGATTTCGCTGCGGGTCAGGTTGAGTTCGGCCTGGGCAAGGTCGGTCTTCGCGTTGACGATCATGGCGTCGAGGCGCTTGATCTCGGCGTTCAGGGCATTCACCTGCTGGCGCTGGCCCTGCAGATCGGCCTCGGCCATGCTCACCTGGGAGCGGGCGATGTGGTTGTCGGCGGAGAGGGTGGTCACGCGTTCTTCCGAGACGTAGCCGGGCCCGCGCAGGGTTTGCGCGCGCGACAAGTCGATCTGCGAGCGCCCCAGGCTGGCCTGGCTGGACGCGACCTTGGCCGCGCCGGCGGCGATCAGGCTGGCTTGCTGGGTGAGCTTGCTCTGCGCCTGGACGCGCTCGGCTTCACGCATGGCCAGGGCGGCGTTGGCGCGGTCGACGGCCAGGTGGAAGTCATCGCCTTCGAGCTTCACCAGCAACTGGCCTTTTTGCACGTGCTCGTTATCGCCGACCAGCACCTCGACAATCCGCGCGCCCAGTTGGCTCGACACGCGGGTGATTTCGCCCTGCACGTAGGCGTTGTCGGTGCTTTCATAGAAGCGGCCCCTGAAGAACCACTGGGCGAAGAAACCGAGGGCAATCAGGGTCACGATAAACACAAAGATAAACAGGCGGCGTTTGAGTGGGGCAGGCATGGGCAGGATGTCTGTAACAAGAGGTAATGGAATATAGCCAGCCGCGCATCTGGCAAATAGCCATGGCACACCTTCAGACCGAAGCTTGGCCACTATGCCCTTGTGCTGGAGCCGGGGTGCCTGGGGCTGTTACCATTCGCCCCTTGTTTCAATTTCAGTTATATCGCCCATTCGAGACCTGCCATGACCACCGTCCGCACGCGCATCGCGCCATCGCCTACTGGGGATCCCCACGTCGGCACTGCCTACATCGCCTTGTTCAACTACTGCTTTGCCAAGCAGCACGGCGGTGAATTCATCCTGCGGATCGAAGACACCGACCAACTGCGTTCGACCCGCGAGTCGGAACAGCAGATTTTCGATGCCTTGCGCTGGTTGGGCATTACCTGGGCAGAAGGCCCGGACGTTGGCGGCCCGCATGGCCCGTATCGCCAGAGCGAGCGCAGCGACATCTACAAGCAATACACCCAGCAACTGGTCGACATGGGCCACGCGTTCCCGTGCTTCTGCACCGCCGAAGAACTCGACCAGATGCGTGCCGAGCAACAGGCCCGTGGCGAAACCCCGCGCTACGACGGCCGTGCACTGCTGCTGTCTAAGGAAGAAGTGGCCCGCCGCCTCGCCGCTGGCGAGCCGCATGTGATCCGCATGAAAGTGCCGAGCGAAGGCGTGTGCGTGGTGCCGGACATGCTGCGCGGTGACGTCGAGATCCCGTGGGACCGCATGGACATGCAGGTGCTGATGAAGACCGACGGCCTGCCGACGTACTTCCTCGCCAACGTGGTCGACGACCACCTGATGGGCATCACCCACGTGCTGCGTGGCGAAGAGTGGTTGCCGTCGGCGCCCAAATTGATCCTGCTCTACGAGTACTTCGGCTGGGAGCAGCCGCAGCTGTGCTATATGCCGCTGCTGCGTAACCCGGACAAGAGCAAGCTGTCCAAGCGCAAGAACCCGACCTCGGTGACCTTCTACGAGCGCATGGGCTTCATGCCGGAAGCGATGCTCAACTACCTCGGCCGCATGGGCTGGTCGATGCCGGACGAGCGCGAGAAGTTCTCGCTGCAGGAAATGGTCGACAACTTTGACCTGTCCCGCGTGTCGCTGGGTGGGCCGATCTTCGATATCGAGAAGCTGTCCTGGCTCAATGGCCAATGGCTGCGTGACTTGCCGGTGGAAGAGTTCGCCAGCCGTGTGCAGCAGTGGGCGTTGAACCCTGAGTACATGATGAAGATCGCGCCGCTGGTGCAGGGCAGGGTGGAGACGTTCAGCCAGGTCGCGCCCCTGGCCAGTTTCTTCTTTGCCGGCGGTGTGAACCCGGATCCCAAGCTGTTTGAATCCAAGAAGCTTTCGGGCGACCAGGTTCGCCAGCTGATGCAGTTGATCCTGTGGAAGCTGGAAAGCCTGCGTCAGTGGGAGAAGGATGCAATTACCGCGACGATCCAGGCGGTGGTCGAGTCCCTCGAACTGAAATTGCGCGATGCGATGCCGCTGATGTTTGCCGCAATCACCGGGCAGGCCAGCTCGGTGTCGGTGCTCGATGCAATGGAAATTCTCGGTCCGGACCTGACGCGTTTCCGTCTGCGCCAAGCCCTTGATTTGCTTGGTGGTGTGTCGAAGAAAGAAAACAAGGAATGGGAAAAGCTGCTGGGCGCTATCGCTTAAGCAACGAGCAGTAACGTTAAAACCCCGGTTTTCCGGGGTTTAACGGTAAGTGATTGTTATCCCGGCAAAAAATTTTGAAAATTGTTGAAAATAAATTTGACAGCCTTTCAAACCGCCATTAAGATTCGCCCCGTCCTCACCGATGAGGGGCTATAGCTCAGCTGGGAGAGCGCTTGCATGGCATGCAAGAGGTCAACGGTTCGATCCCGTTTAGCTCCACCAATTTACAGGTTCAAGGTCTGGCCACACCGTCCTTGAATCGATCAGTACTCAGCGCTGATCAGTTGTACAGAAGGTTTTGTCCCCTTCGTCTAGTGGCCTAGGACACCGCCCTTTCACGGCGGTAACAGGGGTTCGAGTCCCCTAGGGGACGCCAGTTTCAACAAGCAGTTCGCAAGGCCTGCTGCGTCGCGAGACGAAAAATCCGGGGCTATAGCTCAGCTGGGAGAGCGCTTGCATGGCATGCAAGAGGTCAACGGTTCGATCCCGTTTAGCTCCACCAATTTACAGGTTCAAGGTCTGGCCACACCGTCCTTGAATCGATCAGTACTCAGCGCTGATCAGTTGTACAGAAGGTTTTGTCCCCTTCGTCTAGTGGCCTAGGACACCGCCCTTTCACGGCGGTAACAGGGGTTCGAGTCCCCTAGGGGACGCCAGTTTCAACAAGCAGTTCGCAAGGCCTGCTGCGTCGCGAGACGAAAAATCCGGGGCTATAGCTCAGCTGGGAGAGCGCTTGCATGGCATGCAAGAGGTCAACGGTTCGATCCCGTTTAGCTCCACCAATTTACAGGTTCAAGGTCTGGCCACACCGTCCTTGAATCGATCAGTACTCAGCACTGATCAGTTGTATAGAAGGTTTGTGTCCCCTTCGTCTAGTGGCCTAGGACACCGCCCTTTCACGGCGGTAACAGGGGTTCGAGTCCCCTAGGGGACGCCACGATTACCCGCTCTGCGGGATTTTTAAGGGTCATTCAATTATTGAATGGCCCTTTTGTTTGTCTGGCGTTTGGCCAATCCTCTTCTCATTCCCCTTCCTGTGTTCTGACCAGCGGTCATGCCTGTCGCTTGCGAAATATTATTATGGTAATAATATTCAACCCATGAACGACGGAGGCAACGATGAACGATAAAAAAGCGCAAACCCGCGAACGTATTCTGCAAGCCGCCAGCGCCGCGTTGATCCAGCGTGGCCCGGCCGAGCCGAGCGTGGGTGAAGTCATGGGCGCGGCGGGGCTGACCGTCGGTGGTTTCTACGCGCACTTTGAAAGCAAGGACGCGCTGATGCTGGAGGCCTTCACTCAGTTGCTGGCCCGGCGTCGTGCATCGATCGACGATATGGATGCACAGCTGACCGGCGAAGAACGCAGGGGGCTGGTGGCGGCGTTTTACCTGTCACGCAAGCACCGCGACTCAACTGCCCAGGCGTGCCCGATCCCGGCCACCGTGGGCGAGATGGCCCGCTTGCCGGACGCTTTTCGCGATGCGCTGAACGAACACGTGGAGCTGATGGCCGCTCAACTCGCTGCCAGCCCCGAAGACACCGATAAAGCCCTGGCGGACATGGCGCTGATGATCGGTGGACTGGCCTTGGCGCGCGCGCTGGGGCCGGGTGAGTTGTCGGATCGAGTGTTACGCGCGGCCAAGTCGGCGGTGCGCTAAGGAGAGGGCTTGCAGGATGGGCACATTGACCTGGATTCGTCGCATCAATGGCACGCTGGGGCACCTGGCACCGCACACGGTGGCCAACAAGATGCGTCGCGCCTTCATGACTCCGCGCGACCTGCCGCCGCGTGACTGGGAGCTGCCGCTGCTGGCGCAATCGGAGCGCATCACTTTGCGTTTCGGCTTGTCGGCCTTGCGTTGGGGCCAGGGCCCGGCGGTGCTGTTGATGCATGGTTGGGAAGGGCGCCCAACGCAGTTCGCCAGCTTGATCACCGCGTTGGTGGACAACGGCTACTCCGTGATTGCCCTGGACGGTCCCGCCCACGGGCGTTCCCCGGGGCGAGAAGCGCATGTGCTGCTCTTTGCGCGTGCCATGCTGGAGGCAGCGGCGGAACTGCCACCGTTGCACGCGGTGATCGGCCATTCGATGGGCGGCGCCAGTGCGATGCTGGCGGTGCAGTTGGGGCTGCGTACCGAGGCGTTGGTGAGCATTGCCGCGCCGTCGCGCTTTCTGGATGTGCTGCGCGGCTTCACCCAGATGGTCGGGTTGCCGGCGCGGGCGCGTTCGGCGTTTATCCAGGAAGTGGAGCTGACCTTCGGCATGCCGCTCAAGCATCTGGATGTGGCCCACTACCAGATGAATATCCCCGGCCTGATCGTGCACGCCGAAGACGATACCTTCGTGCCGGTCAAGGCATCGCAAGCCATCCATGAAGCCTGGTTCGACAGCCGCCTGCTGCGCCTGGAGCAGGGCGGGCACCAGAAAGTGCTGGCCGATCCCCGCGTGATCGACGGGGTGCTGGCGCTGTTGGCCGGCCGTCGTCTACAGGAGCGGCAAACCGCCTGATACACTGCTCCCCGCCGACATTAATCGACTGGGAGCAAGGCATGGGCTGGGATTTGGCAACGCCGTTTATCATCGATCTGCAGGTCGCCCCTGAAGACATCGACGGCCTCGGGCACGCCAATAACGCGGTGTACGTGTCCTGGCTGGAGCGCTGCGCCTGGCGCCACTCACAGCGCCTGGGGCTGGATCTCACCGAATACCGCCGCCTGGATCGCGCCATGGCCGTGGTGCGGCATGAAATCGATTACCTGGCCGCCGGCTACGAGGGCGACGAGCTGCAACTGGCGACCTGGATCGTCGACTGGGACCAGCGCCTGAAAATGACCCGCCGCTTTCAGCTGCTGCGCCCGCGCGATGGCGCCACGCTGTTGCGGGCGCAGACCACCTTCGTGTGCATCGAGCTGTCCACCGGCAAGCCCAAGCGCATGCCGCCCGAGTTTCTCGACGGTTATGGCCCCGCCCTGACAGGGGGTTAACGGTTGCCGTGGGAAACCCAGTAAACTGCGCCACGATTTTTGTTGAGTGTTTTCCATGCAAATTGCTTTGGCGCCCATGGAGGGGTTGGTCGACAACATCCTGCGGGACGTGCTGACCCGAGTCGGCGGCATCGACTGGTGCGTGACCGAGTTCATCCGCGTCAACGACCGCTTGCTCACCCCGGCGTATTTTCACAAGCTCGCCCCGGAACTGCTGCACGGTGCCCACACCGCGGCCGGCGTGCCACTGCGCGTGCAGTTGCTCGGCTCCGACCCGGTGTGCCTGGCGGAAAACGCCGCGCTCGCCTGCGAGCTGGGCTCGCAGGTCATCGACCTGAACTTCGGCTGCCCGGCCAAGACCGTCAACAAGTCGCGTGGCGGGGCGGTGCTGCTCAAGGAGCCGGAGTTGCTCAACCAGATCGTCGAACACGTACGCCGCGCTGTTCCCGCGCATATTCCGGTCACTGCCAAGATGCGCCTGGGTTTCGACAGCCCGGACGGCGCACTGGTCTGCGCAACCGCCCTGGCCGAGGGCGGCGCGGCGCACATTGTAGTGCATGCGCGGACCAAGACTGATGGTTACAAGCCGCCTGCGCACTGGGAGTGGATCCCGCGCGTGCAGGACGTGGTCAAGGTGCCGGTGTTCGCCAACGGTGATATCTGGAGTGTCGAAGACTGGCGGCGTTGCCGGGAAATCAGCGGCGTCGAAGACATCATGCTCGGTCGCGGCCTGGTTGCGCGTCCTGACCTGGCACGCCAGATCGCCGCGGCACGCGCGGGTGAGGAAGTGGTGGAAATGACCTGGGCGCAACTGCAGCCCCTGCTTCAGGACTTCTGGACCCAATCGGTAGCGCAACTGACCGAGCGGCAGGCGCCGGGGCGACTGAAACAGTGGCTGGCGATGTTGACGCGCAATTACCCGGAAGCGGTGGAACTGTTTACCGCCCTGCGCCGCGAAACTGAACTTGACCAAGTCAGCCGTTTATTGGGGATGAGTCCTGCGGTTGCCGCCTGACCCCGGAAACTGTCTGCCGGTATTTCAAAACGAATGCTCCTTATCGAAAGATAAGGAGCATTTTTGCGTTTTAATACGTTTAAACGTTACCGGCGAAATATTCTGACAGTCACTGTCGTTGTTCGAGTTGATAAACCAGCCAGTGCTTTGGGGTATGCCTGTGCGCGTGAACTATCACAGGCATTCGTTTGAAAGGGCGGTTAATTATGTCGCTGAGTGACAGGTCTCACGGTTTATAAGTGCATATGTCTGCAGCGAGAAGGTGCGGGCGCGATAAATCACGGCTGGCTCCAAGTGGCGATGAGGCAAAGTCTGAAAGTTTGCTTTTCTTTCCTTATGTGAAGCGCGATTTCTGGAACTCGATAGCGTCAGTTTCCACGAATTAGGGGACTGAGATGCAACGCGGTTGTATTCAGCCTCCATAAATCCTATCGCTGTCCCAGGTATTCACCGCCTGGCTGCGCTGACTAAGGAATTTGATATGTCTTTCTCGATTAATAATTCACCCTATGTAAAGTTCGATACCACTCCCCAAGACCCACAAACGCCCACACTCCCAAAAAGCACTGCAACACTCTCTGCATCGGCGACTGATTCAAAAGTTATCCCGCCGGCTACCCAGCAAGATATTACCCGAGGGCCGCAGGGTGAAATGATGATTAACACCCGGGCGCTTTCAAAGTTGTTTGACATGCTTGAACAAGTCTTCAAAGCCATGCGCGAGATGCTGTCGGGGAAGGATGTAACTCCCGATCTCAAGGCTGCTTCCGATACGGCGGCCAAAGCCAAGGTTAAGACGGATGCCGCGCCTAACGACAAGACGAGTACGGATTCAAGCGCGTTGCCGAAAGTTGCGCCGAATGCAGCAGACCAGCCAAAAGTGAAACCAGAGGCGACCCCGCAGCCGAAGGTGGCGCCCGACGCGGCAGACCAGCCCAAAGTGAAGACAGACGCGAGCCCGCTGCCAAAGGTGGCACCCGACGCGCCAGACCAGCCAAAAGTGAAACCAGAGGCGACCCCGCAGCCGAAGGTGGCGCCCGACGCGGCAGACCAGCCCAAAGTGAAGACAGACGCGAGCCCGCTGCCAAAGGTGGCACCCGACGCGGCAGACCAGCCAAAAGTAAAGCCAGAGGCGAACCCGTTGCCGAAGGTGACTCCCGACGCGGCGGACCAGCCAAAAGTGAAGCCTGGAGCGAATCCGTTACCCAAGGTCGTCCCAGATGCTGCAGAGCAACTAAAGGTCAAAATAGATGATGGCGGGCTGAGTGTGATTACGCCTAAAGCCGTTCCGGGTGTTCTACCTCCGTTTCCCCAACCCGATGTCAAAGTTACCAACAATGCAAATGCGCAGGTGAAAGTGGAGGTCAATGTCAACCATTGTCACTGCCCTGACACTCGCTCCGAGCATGATAAAGGCGTGCGGCCGCCGCTGACGCCACAACCCAAGCCAGACGCTGCACCGCAGCCACTGCTGACGCCACAACCCAAGCCAGACGCTGCGCCGCAGCCACCGCTGACGCCACAACCCAAGCCAGATGCTGCGCCGCAGCCACCGCTGACGCCACAACCCAAGCCAGACGCTGCACCGCAGCCACTGCTGACGCCACAACCCAAGCCAGACGCTGCGCCGCAGCCACCGCTCACGCCACAACCCAAGCCAGACGCTGCACCGCAACCGCCGCTCACGCCACAACCCAAGCCAGACGCTGCACCGCAACCGCCGCTCAGGCCGCAACCCAGGCCAGACGCTGCGCCACAGCCACCGCTGACGCCACAACCCAAGCCCGACGCTGCACTGCAGCCACAGCCCAAGCCAGACGGTGCACCACAGCCACCGGTCAATCCACAGCCCAAGCCCGACGTCGTGCCGCAGCCGCCGGTCAACCCTGTCGTGCCAACGCCTGTGCCTGATGTGACCAGCCCGGGTCCCGCTGACAACCAAACTGATCTGCAGGGCTGGAGCTTTATTAACCGTCGACGGGTAAGGACTTGATGCCTGGCGTCGTGTTTCGACTTCTTCGATAAAAAACAGCGCTCTCCGGACTTGGCGTTCGGAGAGTCGCTAAAAAAGTGGAGAGACCGTCATGTCATGCTGCTCAATTAATAATATTGCTCGCGTAGTGGATGTACGCCAGACGTTGGACAGGGCGTTACCGGACGCAACTAATGAAACGCGGCCTGGTGAACTGAGAAGTGCAGGCTTTGGCCCAGGCCCTGTATCAACGCCCGTGAGCGTGCTGCAAAACAATGTCGCGACAGGCGATAACATAGCCCCGATTGCCGGCCTGATTACGCTGTTCAACTCGTTGGTCACTCGGTTGATCAACTTGATATCAGCGAGACCGGATAAGAGCACTGTCGATAGTACCCCTAGACCAGAGGCAAACCCTCCGTTCGTACCGGTCCCTGTGCCAACGCCAGCCCCACAGCCCATACCTACTGTTGCGGCCCAAATCCCGAACTTGTCCGATAAACGTAACGGCACCAAGCCAGACAATATCTGGAGTGGCTTCCGTCAGGGCCCGGATGGCAACTGTGTCACGGTATCCGCCATCAAGGCTGCGATGTATCGGTTTGGCCAAAGCCCTACGGATATCTATAAGGAGGTGTTAAAGACGAACGACGGTTATCGAGTGACGATGCGTGATGATGTTGTGGTCAGGCTGACCGACCAGGAGTTGCAAATAGGCGCAGCAGGCTCGCTATTTAAAGGCACGGATAAAGGCATGCTCAAGGACGCGCAGTTTCTCTTCGCGGTCAGTGCCAAACGGGCGCAAATGGAAAATAACGACGGCACGGCGGCGCGCAGTTTTAGAGCGGCTGTAAAGAGTCTGAACGATGGCGAAGATGACAATGGCCCCGGTGAAGGCTTCCTGCGTTTGGGGCTGAAGAACCATATGAAGCGGGTCAGCGTGCGCGATCTGGCCAAAGGCCAATTGGGCATGTGCAACCGAGCCCGACATTCGGTGGCCGTGATCAATGGACGCGAAGAACTATATGGGCGACAGGGCTCGGCGCCGACACGGGGTGACGCCGTTGCACTGATCTGATCCAAGGCCTATTCGTTTCCTGTCAAAGGATGCAGCCGGGTTATCTGGCTGCACTTTTTTCCTGCCCTGTCTTGAGTGAACAACTCCATGAACGTTTCAATTGATGGTCGTGGCTCGGTGGTGCCAAGTCGGTGGCCTGAGCCTGTTGCAAGTGGTTTCAATGTGCAGGCCGGTCCGAAACGGGGTGACCTCGTGAATGCACTTCAAGGCGCCGAGCGTCGATTCGGCGAGCGCTTTGACTGCAGTACTCACGTGGCCGTTATCAATATGATGATGATGACCCTCGGCCCGCGCGCCTCCGATGTTTTCAGCGAAGTCACCCCGGCGGGTGATGGTTATGCCGTCACCATGAAGGATCAATACCGGGTGCAGGTGTCCCAGGCCGAGCTTGAGCGGGCCGCGCAGGCTTCGCGGTTCAGCGGGCAGGACCCTGACGTGGTGAAGCACGCCAACTTCATGTTGGCTGCGTTTGTAAAGCGCAAGCAGCAGTTGGGTGGCTATCCGACGTTTGAGGCGGCCCTGGCAAAAAGCCTTGAGGGCGAGACAAGCAAGCGTTGCCTGGAAGGGATGGGTGTCTACGGGCTGTCGCGTTGGGTTGCCGCTCGTGACATGGTCGGCAGGGAGTCGCCCTGGGTCCGCCAGACCCATGACTTTGGCGCTGCGCTCGTGGGGAGTGGTGCCAGTCACCCACACGGCAATGGATACGGGTATGTGTTGTTCGATGACCGTGAGACGCCGCCGCAAAGGGACGGGGTGGAGTCTCAAGTGGCGGCGGGCATCAGGCATGCCGATATCTGGAGCGGCTTTTACCAGGGCGTCGAGGGCAATTGCGTCACTGTGTCGGCAATCAAGGCTGCCATCACTCGTTTCCCGGAAGGTATCTACACGTCCATCGTCAGGACGCCGGGCGGTTGCGAAGTGACGATGCGCGATGGCTTCCGGCTGCGCTTGAGCCATGCCGAGCTGAGGCAGGCCACCGCCGCCTCGAACTTTGCCGGCAGCGATCCGGTATTGCTGGACTACGCGAACTTCCTGTACGCCTGCAGCGCCAAGCGGGCGCAAATGGAAAACAACGACTTCCGCGCCGAACAAGGGTTTGCGGTGGCCCTGGAAACCCTGAACGATGGCGAGTACCCCGGCGAGGCCCTGGAACGGCTGGGGCTGTTCGGCTATATCCGTAACAGCACGGCTGAAGAGTTGGCCGACGGCGCCATCGGCACGCTTGCGGACGGCTGGCACTCCGTGGCGGTAGTGGGCGGGGCGCTGGACCTGTATGGGCAAAAGTATGATCTGGGCACCTCGCACTGGAAGCGCAAGACGCTGACCGCCTTGAAGCTGGTGTGAGGGCTAACCCAGCAACTGCCTGAACCCCTCGATCGGCAAGGGCCGGCTGTGTAAGAAACCCTGGAACAAATGGCAGCCCAGTTTTTGCAGGAACGCCAGTTGTTCCGAGGTTTCCACGCCTTCGGCAATTACTTCCAGATTCAAGCTGCGGGCCATGGCCACGATGGCGCGGATGATTTCGGCGTCGTTCGGGTCGTGGGTCGCGTCGCGTACAAACGACTGGTCGATTTTCAGCGCATCCACCGGCAGGCGCTTGAGGTAGGTCAGCGATGAATAGCCGGTGCCGAAGTCATCCATCGCAAAGCTCACGCCGAGTTTTTTCAGCCGGCGCATCTTGCTGATGGTGTCTTCCAGGTTCTGGATCACGATGCCTTCGGTGATTTCCAGCTTCAGCAGGCTGTAAGGCAGTCGATGTTGCTTGAGGCTGCGCTCGACCCGTTCGACAAAGTCGTTCTGGCGAAACTGTCGGGGGCTGATATTTACGCAGAGGCTGAAATTCAGCGGGTCCACCAGGCCGTCGGCGATCAATTGCTCGAACGCCGCGCAAGCTTCGTCGAGGATCCAGGTGCCCACTTCGAGGATCAGGCCGCTGTCTTCCAGCACCTTGATAAATTCGGTGGGGGACTGTGCACCCAGCTGCGGATGCTGCCAGCGCACCAGTGCTTCGGCCCCGACGATCTTGTTGCCGCGCGCATCCACCTGCGGCTGGTAATGCACACTGAATTCCCCGCGCGACAGTGCCAGGCGCAGGTCGGTCTCCATGCGCAGCCGCTCGCTGGCGGTTTTCTGCATGCTGTTGTGGAACATCTGCGTGGTGTTGCGCCCCGAGTCCTTGGCGCGGTACAGGGCGATGTCGGCGCGCTTGAGCAAGTCGGCCGGGGTCGAGCCATGATCGGGAATCAGTGCCACGCCAATGCTCGGCGTGACCTGCAAGCGGTGGCCATCGAGGAACATCGGTTCCGAAAGCAATTCGCGCAGAGTGTCGGCCAGTTCCTGCACCTGGCCGCTGACTTCGCTGCGCGTACCCTCCAGCCCGCTGAGCAGCACCACAAACTCATCGCCGCCCAGGCGCGCCACCGTGTCCTCCATGCGCACGCTGGCTTCGAGGCGTGCGGTGACGATTTTCAGCACCGTGTCGCCCACCGGGTGGCCGAGTGAATCGTTGATGTGCTTGAAGTGGTCGAGGTCGAGAAACAGCAGGGCACCGCGCAGGTTGTGGCGCTTGAGCAGGGCGATCTGCTGGCTCAGGCGGTCCATCAGCAGCGCGCGGTTGGGCAGGTTGGTCAGCGGGTCGTGATAGGCCAGGTGGCGAATCTGTGCCTGGGCGTTCTTCAACAGGCTTACGTCGCGCGCGGTCAGCAGCAGGCACGGGGTTTCATTGAGGGTGATCGGCTCGACCGACACCTCCACCGCGAGCACTTCGCCACGCTTGTTGTGCCAGAGCATTTCCAGGTGATGGATGCGCCCCTTGATCTGCAGCTCGGCGAGCAGTGCCGCGCGCTGGTTTTCATCGGCCCAGATGCCGATCTGGTACAGCGTCAGGCCGATGGCATCCTCGGCGCGGTAGCCGGTCAGGCGGCAGAAGCCATCGTTGACCTCGACATAACGGCCGGTGTCGCGCTCGGTGATGGAAATCGCATCGGGGCTGGAATGAAACGCCTTGGCGAACTTCTCTTCGCTGGCCTTCAGCGCGGCCTCCGAACGTTGCTGCTGGGTAATGTCGCGCAGCGTGGTGACGATGCACGGCTGGTTGCCGACCTTGATCAGGCGGCTGGAAATCACGCAGGTCAGGGCCTGGCCGTTCTTGTGGTGCACCACGATGGCCACGTTGCTCAGTCCCTGCTCGCGGATCACCCGTTCGATACGCTGCAGGCGCTTGCTCGATTCGTCCCACAGGCCGATCTGCTCGGCGCTCTTGTCGATGACCTCGGCGGCGGTCCAGCCGAAGGTCTGGGTAAACGCCGGGTTGATCTCGATGAATGCACCGCTGTCCAAGTAGGTGACGCAGATCGGATCGGGGCTGGCCTGGAACAGGCTGGCAAATTTTTCCTCGGAGGCGGTCAGGCGTTGTTCGCGTTCGACCTGGTCGGTGATATCCAGCAGGGTGCCGGCCATGCGCTGCGGCGCACCCAGTTCGTCGCGGTAGAGGCGGGCGCGGCTTTCCAGGTAACGCGAGCTGCCATCCTCCAGCTGCACGCGGTAGGTCAACTGATAGTTGCCGGCCGGCCCTTCACGCAATGTGCGGTAGGCGTCGCGCATATTGTCGCGTTCTTCATCCGGCATGCCTTCAAAGAACGCCTCGAAGGATTCATGGAACGGCTCGGGCGGCAAGCCATGCAACTGGGCCGCGCGGGCCGAGCCGTAGAGCATGCCGCTGGGAATGTGCCAGTCCCAGGTGCCCAATTGCGCCGAGTCCAGCGCCAGGTCGAGGCGCTCCTGGCTGTCCTTCAGCGCCTGCTCGGCATTTTTGCGATCGGTAGTGTCGACAAAGGTGCTGATCAGGTAGGCCTCGCCCTCCAGTTCGACTTTCTGCGCGCTGAGCGTGCCATCGTGAATCTGCCCGTTGCTGGCGCAGAACTGCACTTCCATGCTGATCGGTTCGCCCTTGCGCTGAGTGGCCTTGACCAATTGCGCGCGTTGTTCGGGGTGGCGCCACAGGCCCAGGTCCAGGGTGGTGCGGCCAATGACGTCGGCCACCGGCCAGCCGAAGTGCATTTCGAAATACTGATTGGCTTCGCTGATCAGCCCGTCGGATTGGCGGGTCAGCAGGACCATGTTCGGGCACAGGTGAAACAGCGTGGCGAAGCGCTTTTCGGAGTGGCTGAGGGCGTGCTCGCGCTCGCGCTGGCGGGTGGTCTCGCGGATCACCCCGATCATGCGGCGCCGGCCCGCCTTGTCGGGGGCGAGGCTGCCGTTGATTTCCAGCCAGTGATGGCTGCCGTCCGGCCACTGGATGTGGTGATGCATGGCCTGCTCGAACGGCTCGCCGGCCAGCACCGCATGAAAGGCGCGCACCACGCGGGTGCGGTCCTGCGGTGCGAGCAGGTCCAGGTAGTCGAGGTCCTTGGGCAGCGGTTGGCGCGGATCGAAGCCGAACAGCGCCTGGGTGCCCCGCGACCAACTGATGCGCCCGGTGTCGATTTCCCAGCACCATGCGCCCAGCCGCGCCGCATTCAGGGCGGCCAGCAGTTGCGGGGCACTGTCCCAGCTTTGCTCCGCCTCTTGAGGGTCAAGGGCGTAGATGCGCGGCAGGGGAGGCAAGGAATCGACGGGGTTGCGCATTATCAAGGGGCCTTGGCTCTGTGGGCGTTCGGCGCGGTAGGTTCAGACCTTGAGGGCGCACAAGTTCATGCCGGTGTCCCTGGCAGATCGACCTGTGCATCCAATAGGCTCATGAAAGCCCGCGCAGCGTTCGACAGCGTCCTTTCGGTGTGCACGATATAGCCTAGCTGGCGACTGAGCTGTATGCCCGGCAAAGCGATACTTGCCACCTGATCGTCGAGCATGGTGCGCGGCAAAACGCTCCAGGCCAGGCCAATCGACACCATCATCTTGATAGTTTCCAAGTAGTTAGTGCTCATCGCGATATTCGGCGTGAGGCCCTGGGCCTCGAACAGCCGGCTGACAATATGGTGCGTAAAGGTGTTGCCGCCGGGGAAAACCGCCGGGTGGCCGGCAATATCGGCCAGGCTGACGGAGCCGTTGCTGATCAGGCTGTGTTCCGGCGCCACCACGAAATCCAGCGGGTCGTCCCACACCGGGGTGGCGCGGACGAGGTGGTGAGGATCGGGCGCCAAGGTGATCACGGCCACTTCGGCGCGGCCGTGGAGGATTTCTTCGTAGGCCACTTCCGAATCGAGAAACTGGATATCCAGCGCCACATTCGGGTACTCGCGGGTAAACGTGCGCAGGATCGGCGGCAGGCGGTGCAGGCCGATATGGTGGCTGGTGGCCAAGGTCAGGCGACCGCTGACTTCACCGGTCAGGTTGGTGAGGGCGCGGCGGGTGTCGTCCAACACATTCAGGATCTGATAGGCACGCGGCAGCAGGGCGCGGCCGGCCTCGGTCAGGCCCACTTCACGGCCCAGGCGGTCGAACAGGCGCACCTTCAATTGTTGCTCCAGGCCAGCAATGCGCTTGCTGATGGCCGGCTGGGTCAGGTGCAGGCGTTCGCCGGCGCCAGAGAAGCTGCCGGTCTCGGCGATGGCAATAAAGGCATTGAGGTTGGCCAGGTCCATTGTGCTATTCCAGTTGGTAATCCAAAGCATAAAAAATATGAATTTGAGTTATTTAATGTAGCGCCATACCATCAGCCTCACAAGCCAAAGGGTTATTGAATGTCTCAAGACCCGGGGCATAGAAAGACCGCTGATGAGGACCGACTGATGGCCGGCAAAACGCTTTACGACAAGCTTTGGGATTCCCATGAAGTGAAACGGCGCGACGATGGCTCGTCGCTGATCTATATCGACCGTCACATCATCCATGAAGTGACCTCGCCCCAAGCGTTCGAAGGCCTGCGCCTGGCCGGGCGCAAGCCTTGGCGCGTCGACTCGATCATCGCCACCCCGGATCACAACGTACCGACGACTCCCGAGCGCAAGGGCGGCATCGAAGCGATTGCCGACCAGGTCTCGCGTTTGCAGGTGCAAACCCTCGACGATTACTGCGACGAATATGGCATCACCGAATTCAAGATGAATGACGTGCGTCAAGGGATCGTGCACGTGATCGGCCCGGAGCAGGGCGCCACCTTGCCGGGCATGACCGTGGTCTGCGGCGACTCCCACACCTCCACCCACGGTGCCTTTGGCGCCCTGGCCCACGGCATCGGCACGTCCGAGGTGGAACATGTGTTCGCCACCCAGTGCCTGGTCGCCAAGAAAATGAAGAACATGCTGGTGCGCGTTGAAGGCAAGCTGCCCTTCGGTGTGACCGCCAAGGACATCGTCCTCGCGGTGATCGGCAAGATCGGCACCGCCGGCGGTAACGGGCATGCCATCGAGTTCGCCGGTAGCGCGATCCGCGACCTGTCCATCGAAGGCCGCATGACCATCTGCAACATGTCCATCGAGGCGGGTGCCCGCGTGGGCATGGTGGCGGCGGATGAAAAAACCGTGGAATACGTCAAAGGCCGTCCGTTCGCCCCGCAAGGTGCGGAGTGGGATGCCGCCGTCGAAGCCTGGAAAGACCTGGTGTCCGACGCCGATGCGGTGTTCGACACCGTGGTCGAGCTGGACGCTGCCCAGATCAAGCCGCAAGTCAGCTGGGGCACCTCGCCGGAAATGGTCTTGGCCGTCGACCAGAACGTGCCGGACCCGGCGCAGGAAGCCGACCTGGTCAAGCGCGGCTCCATCGAGCGCGCCTTGAAGTACATGGGCCTCAAAGCCAACCAGGCGATCACCGACATCCAGTTGGATCGCGTGTTTATCGGCTCCTGCACCAACTCGCGGATCGAAGACCTGCGCGCCGCGGCGGTGATCGCCAAGGGTCGCAAGGTGGCCTCGACCATCAAGCAAGCGATCGTGGTGCCGGGTTCGGGCCTGGTCAAGGCGCAAGCCGAAGCCGAAGGCCTGGACAAGATCTTCCTCGAAGCCGGGTTTGAATGGCGTGAGCCGGGCTGCTCGATGTGCCTGGCGATGAACCCGGACCGCCTGGAGTCGGGCGAGCATTGCGCGTCGACCTCCAACCGTAACTTCGAAGGGCGTCAGGGCGCCGGTGGGCGTACCCACCTGGTCAGCCCGGCCATGGCCGCTGCTGCTGCCGTCAACGGTCGTTTCATCGACGTTCGCGAATTGATCTGAGGAAAACCCGATGAGAGCTTTTACCCAACACACAGGATTGGTCGCGCCGTTGGACCGTGCCAACGTCGACACCGACCAGATCATCCCCAAGCAGTTCTTGAAGTCGATCAAGCGCACCGGTTTCGGCCCCAACCTGTTCGACGAGTGGCGCTACCTGGACGTGGGCTATGCCTACCAGGACAACTCCAAGCGCCCGCTGAACAAGGACTTCGTGCTCAACGCCGAGCGCTACCAGGGCGCCAGCGTGTTGCTGGCCCGGGAAAACTTCGGTTGCGGCTCCAGCCGTGAACACGCGCCGTGGGCCCTGGAAGAATATGGCTTTCGCAGCATCATCGCGCCGAGCTACGCCGACATCTTTTTCAACAACAGCTTCAAGAACGGCCTGTTGCCGATCATCCTGAGCGACGCAGAAGTGGACGAGCTGTTCAAGCAGGTTGAAGCCGATGTCGGCTACCAACTGACCGTCGACCTGGCCGCGCAGACCGTGACCCGTCCGGACGGCAAGGTGTATCACTTTGAGGTGGACGCGTTCCGCAAGCACTGCCTGCTCAACGGGCTGGACGACATCGGCCTGACCTTGCAGGACGGCGATGCGATTGCGGCGTTTGAAGCCAAGCACCGGGCCAGCCAGCCCTGGTTGTTTCGCGACGCCTGATTTGAGGTAGGCCGTGCGGGCCC
>NZ_JANLOH010000100.1:0-38868 GCF_025466155.1 Pseudomonas sp. 13B_2.1_Bac1
CGGGGGCGGGGGGGGCGCGGGGCGGCCCCGCGATGAGGCCAGTTCAGTCAATCAAGCACTGAAGTCTTACAACTCACCAAGGCCATCAATCAGCGCCTGGTTCTGCTCCGGCGTACCGATGCTGATCCGCAGGAACTGGGCAATCCGCTCCTGCTTGAAGTGTCGCACGATCACGCCCTGCTCACGCACCTTGGCGGCAAGACCCGCCGCGTCGTGCCGTGGGTGACGCGCAAAGATGAAGTTAGCCGCTGACGGCAACACCTCAAAACCCTTCTCCTCCAATTGAGCGACCAGCTTGTTACGGCTATCGACAACCAATCGGCAGGTCTCCTCGAAGTACTCACGGTCCTCGAACGCCGCCGCCGCGCCGACAATCGCCAGGCGATCCAGCGGATAGGAGTTGAAGCTGTTCTTGACCCGCTCCAGCGCTTCGATCAGGTCCGGGTGGCCCACGGCCAGGCCCACGCGCAAACCGGCGAGTGAGCGCGATTTGGACAGGGTCTGCGTCACCAGCAGGTTCGGGTAGCGGTCCACCAGGCTGATGGCGGTTTCGCCGCCGAAGTCGATATAGGCTTCATCGACCACCACCACCGAGTCCGGGCTGGCCTTGAGGATCTGCTCCACCGCGTCCAGCGCCAGCACGCAGCCGGTCGGCGCGTTGGGGTTGGGGAAGATGATCCCGCCGTTGGGCCTGGCGTAGTCCGACACGCGGATCTGGAACTGCTCGTCCAGCGGCACCGGGGCGGACTTGATGCCATAAAGGCCGCAATAGACCGGATAAAAGCTGTAGCTGATATCCGGGAACAGCAGCGGCAGATCGTGCTGGAACAGGCCATGGAAGATGTGCGCCAGGACTTCGTCGGAACCGTTGCCAAGGAACACCTTGCCGGCGTCGATCCCGTAATACTTGGCCACCGCCTGCTTGAGCAGGTCGCTGTTGGGGTCCGGGTACAGGCGCAGGTTGTCGTTCAACTCGGCCTGCATCGCCGCGAGCGCCTTGGGCGACGGGCCGTAGGGGTTTTCGTTGGTGTTGAGCTTGACCAGCTTGGTCAGCTTGGGCTGTTCGCCAGGCACGTAAGGCACCAGGTCCTTGACGAAGGGGCTCCAGAATTTGCTCATGTCTCAGTTCCCCTGCTTGTCTTCAAGGATGCGATATTCGGCGCTGCGGGCGTGCGCGCTGAGGGATTCACCACGGGCCAGCACCGACGCGGTCTTGCCCAGCTCGGAAGCGCCTTGTGGCGAGCAGAAGATGATCGACGAACGCTTCTGGAAGTCATACACCCCAAGCGGCGACGAGAAACGCGCGGTGCCCGAGGTCGGCAACACGTGGTTGGGGCCCGCGCAGTAGTCGCCCAGGGCTTCGCTGGTGTGGCGGCCCATGAAGATCGCACCGGCGTGACGAATCGATGGCAGCCAGGTTTGTGGGTCGGCAACCGACAGCTCCAGGTGCTCCGGCGCAATGCGGTTGGCCACTTCGATGGCCTGTTCCATGTCACGCACCAGGATCAGCGCGCCACGGCCATTGATCGACTTCTCGATGATTTCGGCGCGCTCCATGGTCGGCAGCAATTTATTGATGCTGGCGGCTACCTTGTCGAGGAATTCGGCGTCGGGGCTGACCAGAATCGCCTGGGCGTCTTCGTCGTGCTCGGCCTGGGAGAACAGGTCCATGGCAATCCAGTCCGGATCGGTCTGGCCATCACACACCACGAGGATTTCCGACGGGCCAGCGATCATGTCGATACCGACCTGGCCAAACACGTGGCGCTTGGCAGTGGCGACGTAGATGTTGCCCGGACCGACCACCTTGTCGACCTTCGGCACGCTCTCGGTGCCGTAGGCCAAGGCGGCAACAGCCTGCGCGCCGCCGATGGTGAAGACGCGGTCGACCCCGGCGATGCAGGCCGCAGCCAGCACCAGCTCGTTGATTTCGCCGCGCGGGGTCGGTACCACCATGACCACTTCGGTCACGCCCGCCACTTTGGCCGGGATCGCATTCATCAGCACCGACGACGGGTACGACGCCTTGCCGCCAGGCACGTACAGGCCGGCACGATCCAGTGGCGTGACCTTCTGGCCCAGCACGGTACCGTCGGCTTCGGTGTAGCTCCAAGAATCCTGCTTCTGTTTTTCGTGGTAGCTGCGCACCCGCGCTGCGGCCACTTCCAGGGCTTCGCGCTGCGGCGCAGTGATGCGCGTCAGGGCCAGCTCCAGGCGTTCGCGCGGCAGGATCAGGTCGGCCATGGACTTCACGTCCAAGCCGTCGAACTGGCGGGTGAAGTCCACCAACGCCGCGTCACCGCGTTCGCGCACGGCCTTGATGATGTCGAGCACCCGCTGGTTGACCGAATCGTCGGACACGCTTTCCCAGCTCAGCAGATGATCCAGATGATGGGCGAAATCCGGGTCGGCAGCGTTGAGTCGGGCAATTGCAGTGGACGTGGTCATAGCGAGGGCCTCAATAGAATTGGCAAAAACTCAGGCGCCCTAAACTAGCAGTCGTTTCCGCTTGGGCACCTGAGAATTCTGGCTATGAGGCGGATAGACGGGCGCAGCCTTCCGGCTACGCGGGTGAGTCAACCGCGGTGTCGAGACTCCACTGCCTTGCGCAGGGTGTCGATCAACGCCTGGATACGGGCGTGCTGCATTTTCATGGAGGCTTTGTTGACGATCAGGCGAGAGCTGATGTCGGCAATGAAATCCTGCGGCTCCAAACCGTTGGCGCGCAGGGTGTTGCCGGTGTCGACCACATCGATGATCTTGTCGGCGAGGCCAATCAGCGGCGCCAGCTCCATCGAGCCGTAGAGCTTGATGATATCGACCTGGCGGCCTTGCTCGGCGTAGTAACGCTTGGCGACGTTGACGAACTTGGTGGCCACTCGCAGGCGCCCCTTGGGCTCGACGTCACCGACACGGCCGGCCGTCATCAGCTTGCACAGGGCAATGCGCAGGTCCAGCGGCTCGTACAGGCCCTGGCCACCGTATTCCATCAGCACGTCTTTGCCGGCGACACCCAGGTCGGCCGCGCCATGTTCAACGTAGGTCGGCACGTCGGTAGCCCGCACGATCAACAGGCGCACGTCGTCCTGGGTCGTGGGGATGATCAGCTTGCGGCTCTTGTCCGGATTCTCGGTCGGCACGATGCCCGCTTCAGCCAGAAGCGGCAAAGTGTCGTCAAGGATGCGGCCCTTGGACAGTGCGATGGTCAACATGGGAAACGTCAGTCCTTCATCAGGCTATTGCTGTCCGGTCACAAACGGCGCCAGACACAGATCGAGGCCATTACAGCCTCGATTTGAAACAAACCATTTAACAACAAACACATTCCCGTGGCGAGGACGCTTGCTCGCGCCGGGGCGCGAAGCGACCCTGGAAATGGGACTGCCGCGCAGTCCAGCGGGAGCAAGCTCCCTCTCCACAGTGAAGGTGTTTGCAGTGCCGGGACTAGCCCGGTACGCGGCGGATTTTCGCGCCGAGCATCTGCAGTTTTTCTTCGATGCACTCGTAACCACGGTCGATGTGGTAGATGCGGTCGATCAACGTGTCACCTTCGGCGATCAGCGCCGAGATCACCAGGCTGGCCGAAGCGCGCAGGTCGGTCGCCATCACTGGCGCGCCCTTGAGCTTCTCGGTGCCGGTAACGATAGCGGTGTTGCCTTCGACCTGGATCTTCGCGCCCATGCGGTGCAGTTCGTACACGTGCATGAAGCGGTTTTCGAAGATGGTCTCGATCACGGCACCGGTACCTTCGGCAATCGCGTTCAAGGAGATGAACTGCGCCTGCATGTCGGTCGGGAACGCCGGGTACGGAGCGGTACGCACGTTCACGGCTTTTGGCCGCTTGCCATGCATGTTCAGCTCGATCCAGTCGGCACCGGTGGTGATTTCAGCACCGGCTTCCTTGAGTTTTTCCAGCACGGCTTCAAGGATGGTCGGATCAGTGTCCTTGACCTTGACGCGACCACCGGTGACGGCAGCGGCAACCAGGTAGGTACCGGTCTCGATGCGGTCCGGCATCACCTTGTAGGTGGCCGAGTGCAGGCGCTTGACGCCTTCGATGGTGATGGTGTCGGTGCCGGCGCCGGTGATGTTGGCACCCATGGCGATCAGGAAGTTGGCCAGGTCGACCACTTCCGGCTCGCGCGCGGCGTTTTGCAGGACGCTGCGACCGTTGGCCAGGGCAGCCGCCATCATGATGTTCTCGGTACCGGTCACGCTGACGGTATCGAAGAAGAAATTGGCACCGCGCAAGCCGCCTTCCGGCGCCTTGGCCTTGATGTAGCCGCCTTCGACGTCGATGGTTGCACCCATGGCCTCGAGGCCACGGATGTGCAGGTCAACCGGACGCGAGCCAATCGCGCAACCGCCAGGCAGGGCGACTTCAGCTTCGCCGAAACGGGCAACCATCGGGCCCAGCACCAGGATCGACGCCCGCATGGTTTTCACCAGTTCGTACGGAGCGATCAGGGTCTTGATGGTGCGCGGGTCGATTTCGACGGCCAGTTTCTCGTCGATCACCGGCTCAATGCCCATGCGACCGAACAACTCGATCATGGTCGTGATGTCATGCAGGTGCGGCAGGTTGGCCACGGTCACCGGGCCATCGCACAGCAGGGTCGCTGCCAGGATCGGCAAGGCGGAGTTTTTCGCACCGGAGATGCGGATCTCGCCATCAAGGCGGGCACCGCCGGTAATAATCAATTTATCCATAAGAATCTCGACGCCTTGGGGGCTCAGGTGCGCTCGGCCCAGGCCGCGCGGCTGAAAAATTTCATAGTGACCGCGTGGATGCTGCCATCGGTGATCCACGGGTTCAAATGGGCATAGACCTGCTGTTGACGCTTGACCGGGCTCAATGCCGCCAGTTCATCGCTAATCACGTTCAGCTGGAAGTTGCAGCCTTCGCCTTCAACTTCTACGTTCGTTTCCGGCAGCTTTCCTTCAAGGAAGCTTTTAACTTCTAGGGCCTGCATGCTCAACCTCTATCGGCGCCCAGTGCGCACGGGTCGCACATCATACAAAAAAGCCCCGCGCCTGCGAACCCCGCATAGCAGGACTCTGACGGGGGGCTTCTTTAATAATGTGTATTAAGGATGCGCCAACAGTTCGGTCAAACCGGAAACTTCGGCAATTTCACGCATGTCTTCGGGCAATGCACGGATGCTGACCGGCTTTTTGGCCGCCTCGGCATCGCGCATGAAGCACAGCAGCAACGACAGACCGACACTGCTGGACTTGGTCACCGCCGAACAATCCAGCACCAGCGCAGGCGCGGTGCTGGTCTTGATCAGCGCCTGGCCCTGCTTGCGCAGGTCAGGCCCGGTGCGGTAATCCAGCACGCCGCTGATGAACAGCTCGCCAGCGTCGCCGAGACGAACAGCCGACTCGGTCATTGCGCGGGCTTCCCGGCGGCTTTGTCGGTCTCTTCCTTGGCCTTGGCGACTTCACCGGCCCAACCATTGATGGTTTTGTCCAGGTCGTTGCCATTGCGCTGCATCGCGTCAGCGAACTGGTCACGGAACAGCTTGCCGATGTTGATACCGTTGATGATCACGTTGCGCAGTTTCCACTCGCCGTTGACCTTCTCCAGTGTGTACTGCACAGGATAGACCGCGCCGTTGTTGCCCTTGACGGTCATGCCAACGCTGGTGCGATCGCCGGACTCATCCTTGGCTGGATCAACGGTGATGCCCTGGTTGTTGTACTCAAGCAGTGCATTGCCGTAGAACTGGAACAGGCCTTTCTTGAAGTTTTCCTGGAACGTCTGCATCTGCGC
The DNA here is from genome assembly GCF_025466155.1 of Pseudomonas sp. 13B_2.1_Bac1. Taxonomy (NCBI): domain Bacteria; kingdom Pseudomonadati; phylum Pseudomonadota; class Gammaproteobacteria; order Pseudomonadales; family Pseudomonadaceae; genus Pseudomonas; species Pseudomonas sp. 13B_2.1_Bac1. Next base: position 5,777 of record NZ_JANLOH010000100.1, read on the forward strand.
AGGCGTCGCCTTGCGCGAATACTTGACGGTCATGATGCTGCGCGAAATGCCTTCGGCATCAACGACCGGGCCGACGATGGTGTTGAGCGCGTCGTAGAACTTGCTGGGATCCTGCTTGTACTGCTCTTTATGGGCAGTCAGGTCGGCCAGCATCTTGTTGGTCGTGTCCTGCACCAGATCGTGCGCAGAACCCGCCGCGTTAGCCATCAACGGCAGCGCCGCCAGCAGTACCAGGAGGCCACGTCGCAAGGTAGAGATCATGTACAGATTCCTCATTTGGCGTCTTTATTGACCGTATTGAGCAGGAATTTACCGATCAGGTCTTCAAGTACCAACGACGACTGTGTGTCGTGGATTGTCGAGCCATCCTTGAGCAAGGCTGTTTCCCCGCCCACGCTGACACCGATGTACTTCTCGCCCAGCAGACCCGCAGTGAGGATAGATGCAGTGGAGTCGGTCGGCAGATTATCTACCTTCTTGTCCAGTTGCATCGTCACTCGACCGGTGAAGCTGTCGCGATCCAGATCGATTGCCGTGACCTTGCCGATGGTGACACCGGCCATGGTCACTTTAGCTCTGACAGTCAAACCGGCGATATTGTCGAAGTACGCGTAAAGTTTATAGGTGTCGGCGGTGGGGCTCGCCGAAAGACCACTGACTCGCAGGGCCAGCAACAATAAAGCCAGGATGCCAGCCAGCAAGAAAAGGCCGACACCGATTTCCACAGTGCGGTTTTGCATCAGAAATCTCCAAACATCAAGGCGGTCAAAATGAAGTCAAGGCCCAGTACCGCCAGCGAGGCGTACACAACGGTCTTGGTGGTGGCGCGACTGATCCCTTCTGAAGTGGGCTCACAGTCGTAGCCTTGGAATACGGCGATCCAGGTCACTACAAAGGCGAAGACGATGCTTTTTATGATGCCGTTGAGCACGTCGCCGCTGAAGGTCACGCTGTTCTGCATGTTGGCCCAGTAGGAACCGTCATAGACGCCCAGCCAGTCCACTGCCACCCACGAACCGCCCCAGATACCCACCACGCTGAAGATCATCGCCAGCAATGGCAGGGAAATGAAGCCGGCCCACAGGCGCGGGGCAACAATGTACTTGAGCGGGTCCACGCCGATCATTTCCAGGCTGGACAACTGCTCGGTGGACTTCATGTTGCCGATTTCAGCCGTCAGCGCCGAACCCGCACGCCCCGCGAACAGCAGCGCGGTGACCACCGGCCCGAGCTCACGCAGCAACGTCAGGGCAACCATCTGCCCTACCGCCTGCTCCGAACCGTAGCTGGAGAGGATATTGAAGCCCTGCAGCGCCAGCACCATGCCGATGAACACACCGGAGACCACGATGATCACCAGGGACATGACGCCCACGGCATGCAGTTGCTTGACCAGCAGGCCAAAGCCGCCCCCGATGCCGCCGGGGCCGAGCAAGGCGTGGAACAGGAAAATCGTCGAGCGGCCCAGGACTTCGACAATGTCGATGCCGGAGCGACCGAAAAGGCGGACCTTTTCGATAAGAGATGTCTTGCGCATCAGCGCTTCCCCAGAAGATCTGAGCGGTAATCCGCTGCCGGAAAGTGAAAAGGCACCGGGCCATCGGGATCGCCGGTCATGAATTGGCGAATGCGCGGATTGTCTGCGTTCATCAGTTCTTCTGGCGTACCCTGGCCCAGTACCTGGCCATCGCCAACTACATAGAGGTAATCGGCAATGCTCGCGGTTTCTGCAAGGTCGTGGGACACCACGATGCTGGTGATGCCAAGGGCGTCGTTGAGCAGGCGAATCAGGCGTACCAGCACCCCCATGGCAATCGGGTCCTGGCCGACGAAGGGCTCGTCGTACATGAGGATCTGCGGATCGAGGGCAATCGCACGCGCCAGGGCGACCCGGCGCTTCATGCCGCCGGACAGCTCGTCGGGCATCAGGTCGATGGCACCGCGAAGGCCGACGGCCTGCAGTTTCAGCAACACGATGTCACGAATCATTTCGTCAGGCAGCTGCGTATGCACCCGCAGCGGAAAGGCCACGTTCTCGAACACATCGAGGTCGGTGAACAGCGCGCCGCTCTGGAACAGCACACCCATGTGCTTGCGCGCATCGAACAGATCGCTGCGCGACAGTGTCGGCAGATTCTGGCCGTTGACCCACACTTCGCCGGCGCTGGGACGCAATTGCATGCCCATCAGGCGCAACAGGGTGGTCTTGCCGCAACCGGAAGGCCCCATGATGCCCGTGACCTTGCCGCGGGGAATGCGAATATCGACGTTCTCAAAGATGCTGCGCGTCCCGCGCTTGAAGGTCAGTCCCTTCAGCTCGACCGCGTAGGCGTTATCGGCACTCATCTAAACTCCTTGGGATGCAGCCTCTCACTCAGACACCACGCTTGCGACAAACGTTTGCAACGATTGCGCAATTGATAGCCACATGGGCTGGGCGGACCGAACTGGCGGCGAACTATATCACTGCTGGTACAACGCGCCCAAGGCCGGAACTGCGCTTGTTCAGATTGGGGACAGCGAAAAAACGTTGCCGGCTGTGTTACTGAAGAATGAATCTCAGGCATCAGGTGAATAAAGCCTGACGAACTTGCGTGAGGGAATCGATCATTACCGTTATAATCGCCGACTTTTCGTCAGGCTATACGATTTCAGACATGAGCCAATCCAGCGACCTTATTCAATCCGCACAACGCACCATCCGCCTAGAGCTTGAAGCCGTGGAAGGCTTGCTGGCGCATATCGACGCGGATTTCGTACGCGCTTGCGAGATGATTCTGGCCAGCAAGGGCCGCGTTGTCGTGGTCGGCATGGGCAAATCAGGTCACGTCGGCAACAAGATCGCCGCGACCCTGGCCAGCACCGGGACCACCGCGTTTTTCGTGCACCCGGCCGAAGCCAGCCACGGCGACATGGGCATGATCACCAAGGATGACATCATCCTGGCACTGTCCAACTCCGGCACCACCAACGAAATCGTGACCCTGCTGCCGCTGATCAAGCGCCTGGGCATCCAGATGATCAGCATCACCGGCAACCCGGAATCGACGCTGGCCAAGGCCGCCGAAGTGAACCTCAATGTTCACGTGGCCCATGAAGCCTGCCCGCTGAACCTGGCGCCGACCTCCTCCACCACCGCAGCCCTGGTGATGGGCGATGCGCTCGCCGTGGCATTGTTGGAAGCACGTGGTTTTACCGCGGAAGACTTCGCATTTTCCCACCCAGGCGGCGCCCTGGGCCGGCGCCTGCTGCTCAAAGTGGAAAACGTCATGCATTCGGGCGATGAATTGCCCCACGTCCCGCGCGGCACTCTGCTGAAGGACGCGCTGATGGAAATGACCCGCAAGGGCCTGGGCATGACGGTCATCCTGGAAGCCGACGGACGCCTGGCCGGGGTCTTCACCGACGGCGACCTGCGCCGCACCCTGGACCGCACCATCGACATCCATACGGCGACCATCGATGCCGTGATGACGCCCCACGGCAAGACCGCGCGCCCGGACATGCTGGCCGCCGAAGCCCTGAAGATCATGGAAGACCACAAGATTGGCGCACTGGTGGTGGTCAATGCCGACGACCGCCCGATCGGCGCCCTGAACATGCACGACTTGCTGCGTGCAGGAGTGATGTAAATGACCAGCGACCTGTTGCAACGCGGCAAAAACATCAAGCTGGCGATTTTCGACGTCGACGGCGTGCTGACCGATGGCCGCCTGTACTTCCTCGAAGACGGCAGCGAATTCAAGACGTTCAACACCCTCGACGGCCAAGGCATCAAGATGCTGATGGCAGCGGGCGTGCAAACCGCGATTATCAGCGGCAGAAAGACCCCCGTTGTGGAACGCCGCGCACAAAACCTGGGGATTCCTCACCTGTATCAGGGCCGCGAGGATAAACTGGTGGTCCTGGACGAGCTTCTTGGCCAACTCAACCTAAGCTATGAGCAGGTCGCCTACCTGGGCGATGACCTGCCTGACCTGCCGGTCATTCGCCGAGTGGGCCTGGGCATGGCCGTCGCCAATGCGGCGGCCTTTGTCCGCGAGCACGCCCATGGCATCACCACCGCGCGTGGTGGCGAAGGTGCCGCCCGCGAGTTCTGCGAGCTGATCCTGCGTGCCCAGGGCAGCCTTGAAGCGGCCCACGCCGCCTACTTATAGAGCGTTTTATGCTGAGTAAAAAGATTCGCAACTTCCTGCTATTCGGGGTCATCGCCGCGCTGTTCCTGGCGGTGGGCTACTGGAATATCAGCCCGGAGCGCTTTCTCGACCAGCCTGCTGCGCAGGTCGACGAAGGGGCTATCGACTACTACGCCATCAATGCCAAGAGCGTGCAGTTCCTGCCCGATGGCAAGGTGCAGTACGAGATGACGTCGGACAAGGTCGAGCATTTGAAGGCCACCGAAGTGACCCTTCTGACCAACCCGGACATGAACATCTACCGTGGCACCGAGTTTCCGTGGCACGTCACCAGCAAGCGTGGCGAGGTCAACCCGGACGGCACCCAGGTAGAACTGATCGACTCGGTACGTGTTGCACGCACCGATGCGAAAAACCGCGACACCGTGATTACCAGCAGTCGCATGACCGTATTCCCGCAGAAGCAATATGCGCAGACCGAGCAAGACGTTAGAATCGACGGCGCTGGCGGTGTATCGACTGGCAAGGGAATGAAAGCGTATTTGAAAGAAAGCAGGATACACCTGCTATCGAACGTAAGAGGACAGTATGAGGCTCGTTAAAACTCTCCCTATTTTGCTCGGTCTGGGCGCAGCACTGGGAAGCGTGAGCGCCTGGGCTCTGCCGAACGATAGCCAGCAACCGATCCACATCTCGGCCGACGATGCGCAGCTGGATGACAAGCAAGGCGTCGCCACCTACACCGGCGGCGTGATCATCACCCAAGGCTCGATGAAGATCACCGGCAACACGGTGACCCTGACTCGCACCCAATCCGGCGACATCGACGTGGTGACGTCAGTGGGCAACCTGGCTTACTTCGAACAGAAGCAGTCCGCGACCGATACCGGCCCGATGAAAGGCTATGGCAAGACCATCCAGTATCACGCCCAGCAGAATCGCATCGTGCTGATCGACCAGGCCAAGGTGCTCAGCCCCGACGGCAACTCCACGGAAGGTGAAAAGATCACCTATGACACCGTGAAGCAGGTCGCCAACGCCGGCCGCGCCACGGGCAGCAAGCTCAGCGCACCGCGTCCACGCATCGACATGGTTATCCAGCCGAAGAAGAAAGACGGCGCTGCCCAGCCTGCGCCTAAACCCGATGCGAAGAAGGCGAACTAATGGCAACCCTGAAAGCCCAGCATCTGGCCAAGGCTTATAAAAGCCGCCAGGTCGTGCGCGACGTCAGCCTGTCGATCGACAGCGGCCAGATCGTCGGCTTGCTCGGCCCCAACGGCGCCGGCAAGACCACCTGCTTCTACATGATCGTCGGCCTGGTCCAGGCGGACCAGGGTCGCGTCCTGATCGACGACCTCGACGTCAGCCACCAGCCGATGCACGGCCGCGCCCGCGCGGGCATCGGCTATCTTCCGCAAGAAGCGTCGATCTTCCGCAAGCTGTCGGTCTCCGACAACATCATGGCGATCCTCGAGACCCGCAAGGAACTCGACCGTGACGGCCGTCGCAAGGAGCTGGAAAGCCTGCTGCAGGAATTCCATATCAACCACATCCGCGACAACCTCGGCATGAGCCTGTCCGGTGGTGAGCGTCGCCGCGTGGAAATTGCCCGGGCGCTGGCCACTGCACCCAAGTTCATCCTGCTGGACGAACCGTTTGCCGGTGTCGACCCGATCTCGGTGGGTGACATCAAGCAGATCATCCACCACCTCAAGGCCAAGGGCATTGGCGTGTTGATCACTGACCACAACGTCCGTGAGACCCTCGATATCTGCGAAACCGCGTATATCGTCAACGATGGCCAGCTGATCGCCGAAGGCGACTCCGCCACTATCCTGGCCAACGAACTGGTCAAGGAAGTGTACCTGGGTCACGAGTTCCGCCTGTAAGCCTGCCTGTTTGAAAAAGGCGGTGGCAGGCCGTTCGCCAAGGTGCGCGGGAGTCAATGAAAACCTCCGGATTTTTATTGTTACCGCGCTCTAGGCAAAGCCCCCGATATCAGGCATATAATTTGCTTATGTTTGGCGCTCACGCGCCCTGTCGTGGATGGCGCATTGCGCCGGCGAATAAGGTGTTAAGCCCCTGCCATGAAACCATCGCTAGTCCTGAGAATGGGCCAGCAGCTGACGATGACACCGCAGCTGCAACAGGCCATCCGCCTGCTCCAATTGTCGACCCTGGACCTGCAACAGGAAATCCAGGAGGCCCTGGAGTCCAATCCGATGCTCGAACGCCAGGAAGAAGGCGACGACTTCGATAATGCAGACCCGCTGGCCGACAACATCGAGCAAAAACCCAATTCCGACGTGCAGGAACCCTCCTATCAGGAAACCGCCCCAACGGTGGATAACCTCGAGGAAGGCGACTGGAACGAACGCATCCCCAACGAACTCCCCGTGGACACCGCCTGGGAAGACGTCTACCAGACCAGCGCCAGCAGCCTGCCCAGCAACGACGATGACGAATGGGACTTCACCACGCGCACCTCAGCCGGCGAGAGCCTGCAGAGCCATCTGCTGTGGCAACTGAACCTGGCGCCGATGTCGGACACCGATCGCCTGATCGCCGTGACCCTGATCGACTGCATCAATAACCAGGGTTATCTGGACGAAACGCTCGAAGAGATCCTCGAAGCCTTCGATCCGGAGCTGGATATCGAGCTGGACGAGATTGAAGCCGTCCTGCACCGCATCCAGCAGTTCGAGCCCGCCGGCATTGGCGCGCGCACCCTCAGTGAATGCCTGTTGCTGCAACTGCGCCAACTGCCAGCCAAGACCCCTTGGCTGGTCGAGGCCCAGCGCCTGGTGACCGACTATATCGACCTGCTCGGCAGCCGCGACTACAGCCAGCTGATGCGCCGCATGAAGCTCAAGGAAGACGACCTGCGCCAGGTCATCGAACTGGTGCAGAGCCTCAACCCGCGTCCGGGCTCGCAGATCGAGTCCAGCGAAGCCGAATACGTGGTGCCTGACGTGATCGTGCGCAAGGACAACGAGCGCTGGCTGGTGGAGCTGAACCAGGAATCCGTGCCACGCCTGCGGGTCAACCCGCAATATGCCGGTTTTGTGCGCCGCGCCGACACCAGCGCCGACAACACCTTTATGCGCAACCAATTGCAGGAAGCGCGCTGGTTCATCAAGAGCCTGCAAAGCCGCAACGAAACCCTGATGAAAGTCGCCACCCAGATCGTCGAGCATCAGCGCGGCTTCCTGGAATATGGCGACGAAGCAATGAAACCGCTGGTCCTGCACGATATCGCCGAGGCGGTGGGCATGCACGAATCGACGATCTCGCGGGTGACCACGCAAAAATTCATGCATACCCCACGCGGTATATATGAGCTGAAATACTTTTTCTCCAGCCATGTCAGCACCTCTGAAGGCGGCGAATGCTCGTCCACGGCGATTCGCGCGATCATCAAAAAACTGGTTGCCGCGGAAAATCAGAAAAAGCCGTTGAGTGACAGCAAGATCGCTGGTTTACTGGAGGCACAAGGCATTCAGGTCGCCCGTCGAACCGTCGCCAAGTACCGCGAATCCCTTGGGATCGCGCCTTCCAGCGAGCGAAAGCGTTTGATGTGACGGGCGGGCCAAAGCGTTCCAGTGGCAGGCACCCCGGCCTGCCGCTTTATGCACTGGCAACGAAGGAGAAGCTGTATGCAAGTCAACATCAGTGGACACCAGCTGGAAGTCACCAAGCCCCTGCGTGAGTACACCGAGAGCAAGTTGAACAAACTTGCGGGGCATTTTGACAAGATCACCAACGTGCAGGTCATCATGGAGGTCGATAAGCTCAAGCAGAAAATCGAGGCCACCCTGCACGTACCGAATGCCAAGCTCGTCGCCAATGCGGAACATGAGGACATGTACGCGGCGATCGACTCGCTCTACGACAAGCTGGACCGCCAACTCATAAAGCATAAGGAAAAGAATCTGCACCTGATGCAAGGTACAGGTCGTTAACTCTCCCCCCATGATCCGACTTGAAACCATCCTGACCCCCGGCCGTTCCCTCGTGAACGTGCCGGGCGGCAGCAAAAAGAAAGCCCTCGAAGAAATTGCCAAACTGATCCATGGCCAAGTGCCTGAATTGGATGAGCAAGTTGTCTATGAGTCGCTGATCGCCCGTGAAAAACTGGGTTCGACCGGTTTTGGTAACGGCATCGCCATTCCACACTGCCGCCTGCAAGGCTGTGAAACACCTGTCAGCGCCTTGCTGCACATGGAAAAACCTATCGATTTCGACGCCATCGACGGCGCCCCGGTCGACCTGCTGTTTGTACTGCTGGTCCCACAGGCTGCCACCGATGCGCACCTGGAGCTGCTTCGGCAGATCGCCAGCATGCTCGACCGCAAGGAAGTACGCGACAAACTGCGCAGCGCTGCCACCAGTGAGGCGCTCTATCAGGTTGTCCTGGATGAACAAAACGGGCAGTAATCATGCGTTTGATCATCGTCAGCGGCCGCTCCGGCTCGGGTAAAAGCACCGCCCTCAATGTTCTTGAGGACAACGGTTTCTATTGCATCGACAACCTGCCCGCCGGCCTGCTGCCGGAATTGGCGGAACGTGCGTTGATCCACACCGAACTGGCGCAACCCCTGGTCGCTGTTTCGATTGACGCCCGCAACCTGCCCAGCCACCTCGAGCGCTTCCCGCAATTGCTCGAGGAAGTGCGCGCCAAACACATTCATTGCGATGTGCTGTACCTGGACGCCGACGAAGAGACGCTGCTCAAGCGCTTCTCCGAAACCCGCAGACGCCACCCGCTCAGCAGCCCTCATCGCTCGCTGGCTGAAGCCATCGAAGATGAGACCACGTTGCTGGGGCCGATCATCGACCTCGCCGACCTCAAGATCAACACCACCAGCCTCAACCTGTACCAGCTGCGCGATGCCATCAAGCTGCGCCTGCTGAATCAGCCGGAGCCTGGCACCGCATTTCTCGTGGAGTCTTTTGGCTTCAAGCGGGGCATGCCGGTGGACGCCGACCTGGTGTTCGATGTGCGTTGCCTACCCAACCCCTATTGGAAACCGGAACTGCGTGATCAGTCCGGGCTGGATCAGCCGGTGGCCGATTACCTGGCAGCGCAGCCGGATGTGGAGGAGATGTTCCAGGACATCTCCAGCTACCTGCTCAAATGGCTGCCGCGCTTTGCCGCGAGCAACCGCGCCTATGTCACCATCGCTATCGGCTGCACCGGCGGCCACCACCGTTCCGTCTACCTGACCGAGCGCCTGGGCCAGGTGCTGCAACAAACCCTCAAGAACGTCCAGGTTCGCCACCGCGACCTTAGCTGAAAGGAACACCCCCGCGATGCCCGCTCTGGAAATTGAAATCATCAACAAGCTGGGCCTGCACGCCCGCGCCTCGGCCAAATTCGTCGGTGTTGCCGGGCAGTTCCCCTGTCAGATCCGCGCCGGACGCACCCCGGATTCCATGGTCGACGGCAAGAGCATCATGGCCATGATGATGCTGGCTGCCGGCAAGGGCACCAAGATTCATCTGAAGACCGAAGGTGAGCAGGAAGACGAAGCAATGACCGCACTGGTGGCATTGATCAATAACTTCTTCGACGAAGGCGAATAACCTTCCGTAGGAGCCCGGCTTGCCGGCGATAGAGTCCTTCAAGACCGCGACCGAGCGCCGGCGAGCCGACGCCTAACCGGGAGCGGTTTACCCCACGGCTGTATCCATCACCATCATCAAGCAGAACCCGATGCACAATCCCAGGCTGGCGAGCTTCTCATGACCATTGCGCCGCGACTCCGGGATCACTTCGTGGGTCACCACCAACAGCATCGCGCCAGCAGCCAGGGCCAGGCCCAACGGCAACAGCACCTCGGCCAAACTCACCAGCCATGCGCAAAGCACTGCAAATACCGGCTCCACCAAGCCTGACGCGGCTCCGATCAGGAAGGCCTTGACCCGCGACATCCCGGCCCCGGCCAATACCAACGCAATCACCAGCCCTTCGGGCACGTCCTGCAAGGCAATGCCCATGGCCAAGCTATCGGCGTCCGGCATGCCGCCGCCGGCGGAAACGCCCACCGCCATGCCTTCCGGGATGTTGTGGGCAATAATGGCAAACACGAACAGCCAGATGCGCGGCGGGATCACCGGGTTGTCCGGCGTGCCCACCAACATTTCCGGGCTTGCGCCGGAGACCTTGCGGTCAACCAGATACAACCCGAATGCACCCAGCATGATGCCGAAGCTGATCAAGCCACTGGCGCCCCAGGGCGAGAGCCCGAGGCCTTCAGCCGCGGCAATGCCCGGCACGATCAGCGAAAATGCAGTCGCCGCCAGCATTACCCCGGCGCCAAAGCCCAGCAATGTATCGCTCAACGCCACCGGCATGCGCCGAATCACCAACACCGGCACCGCGCCGAGTGCCGTGCCGAGTGCACAGATTGACCCGCCCTGCAGGGCGCGCAGGATACGCGGCTCCAGGTCCAGCCAGGCCAGTCCATGGGCCACCAACAATGCAGTACCTGCCAATAGCAGCAGCGAGCCAAACGCATAACGAAACATTCGTCCGCTGCTGATCGCCAGTGTTTGCGTGCCCATAGTCGGCCTTAGATCGGGTTATGAAGGGTGAAGATCAGGCCAGGGCGGCCTGATAGCGCGCGGCAACTTCCGGCCAATTGATAACACTGTAGAAGGCATTGATGTATTCCGGGCGACGGTTCTGGTACAGCAGATAGTAAGCGTGTTCCCAGACGTCCAGGCCCAGGATCGGCGTATTGCCGTTCATCAGCGGGCTGTCCTGGTTACCACTGCTTTCCACCACCAGGGTCTTTTGCGGTGTCACGCTCAGCCAGGCCCAGCCACTGCCGAAACGCGTCAACGCGGCTTTGGTGAACGCCTCCTTGAAGCTGTCGAAACCGCCCAGTTGCTCGTCGATGGCCCTGCCCAGCGCGCCTTCTGGCTTGCCGCCACCTTTGGGCGACATCACCGCCCAGAACAACGAGTGGTTGGCGTGGCCACCGCCTTGGTTGATGACCGCCGCACGCAGTTTTTCCGGCAGTTGTTGCACGCTGGAGACCAGTTTCTCTACCGGCCAGCCGGCGAACTCGGTGCCCTCGACCGCAGCATTGAGGTTATTGATGTAGGTCTGGTGGTGCTTGGTGTAGTGAATCTCCATGGTTTGCGCATCGATATGCGGTTCCAGGGCATCGTAGGCGTAAGGCAAGGCAGGCAAGGTGTAGGACATTTCAATGTGCTCCGTAATAAGGACTGTTGCGAGTCGACGCATCCGAGGGCGCCGCAGTGCTGCCCAGCAGCCGATGAGTACGCGGGTACTCGCCGTGGTCGCTGATGAAATTCAACAGCTCGACGTAGGTCTTGCTGCTCTGGCGCAGGGCCGCTTCACGCAATTGCGGGCTCAGGCGCGGGTCCTGCATGGTCTGCAAGAGGCGCTGGTGGATGGCGCAAAGGTATTCGGCGCTCTCCTCCGGCTGGTTCAGGCGCAGGTGCAGGTCCGCCAGGTTGTGATGGGAAATGACGCAGGCCGCCACCGCTTCGTCGGCATCCGCCCAGCGCTCGAACAACACCTGAGCCAAGGCCAGGGCCTGTAGATAGGCCTCGCGAGCGTCTACCAGCTCGCCCTGCATAAAGCAGCGATTGGCCCATTCGATCGTGCGTTTCCAATGCTCCATGGTGAGCCTCCAAAGCAGTGTCGGTGATTACACGCCGCCGGCCGTGAGCTTTTCCGGGTCCAGCAGGACCTCCAGTTGGCTGCGCGGCAAGTCGGTGTGCTCGAGGGCGACATCAATCACCGGGCGGCCTTGCTGATAGGCCTTCTTGGCGATTTCAGCGGCTTTTTGGTAACCAATGATCGGGTTGAGTGCGGTGACCAGGATCGGGTTGCGCGAGAGCGCTTCCTTGAGCTTGGCTTCGTTGACCTTGAAGCTGGCGATGGCCTTGTCCGCCAACAGGCGACTGGAATTGGCCAGCAGCTCCAGGCTGCCGAGCAGGTTCTGCGCGATGATCGGCAACATCACGTTCAGCTCGAAATTGCCCGACTGGCCGGCGATGGTGATCACACTGTCGTTGCCGATCACCTGCGCGGCGACCATTGCAGTTGCTTCCGGGATCACCGGATTGACCTTGCCGGGCATGATCGACGAGCCAGGCTGCAGGCCCTCCAGTTCGATTTCACCGAGGCCGGCGAGCGGGCCGGAGTTCATCCAGCGCAGGTCATTGGCGATTTTCATCAGCGAGACGGCAACGGCTTTCAACTGGCCCGAGACGGCGACGGCGGTGTCCTGGGAGCCAATCAACGCGAACAGATTCTTGCCCGGGGTGAACTTCACGCCGGTCAGGCTGCTCAGTTGCTGGCTGAAGCGCGCAGCAAATTCCGGGTGCGCATTGATCCCGGTACCCACCGCCGTACCGCCCTGGGCCAGGGCCTGCAGGCTCGGCAGCAGGTCCTGCAAATGACCGATATTGGCCTTGAGCTGCTGCGCCCAACCGTTGAGCACCTGGCTCATGCGCACGGGCATGGCGTCCATCAGGTGAGTACGGCCAGTCTTGATGAACGGATGGACTTCTTCGGCCTTCTGCTCGATCACCTGTACCAGGTGCAGCAGTGCCGGCAATGTTTGCTCGTGCAGCACCAGCGCGGCGCTGACGTGGATCGTGGTCGGGATGATGTCGTTGCTGCTTTGCCCGCAGTTGACGTGATCATTGGGATTGACCGCTTCGCCGAGCAAACGGCTGGCGAGGGTCGCGATCACTTCGTTGGCGTTCATGTTGGAACTGGTGCCGGAACCGGTCTGGAAGATGTCCACAGGGAAGTGCTGCATGAAATCGCCTTCGAGCAAGCCCTGGGCGGCATCGACGATGGCCTTGCCCTGCCCTTCGCTGATTTGCTTGAGGTCGACGTTGACCTTGGCGGCCGCGGTCTTGGCCAGGATCAGGGCGCGGATGAACTGCGCCGGCATGCGCTGATGGCTGATCGGAAAGTTGTTCACCGCGCGCTGGGTTTGCGCACCGTACAAGGCCTCGGCCGGCACCTGCAGTTCGCCCATGCTGTCGCGTTCGATACGGGTGTTACTCATCGTTAGATCCTTGCACCAGGTCGGAGTGAGAAATAGACGGCAGCAATTCGCAGGTCGCCAATTGCCAGGCAAAGGCCTGCCAGCGCTTGAGGCGGCAGGCACAGCGGGAGAGTTTTTCCAGGTCGCGCAGCGGGCGCCAGGCCTGGTCCAGGCACAGGGAACGCCAGTGCCAGGGCAAGGCGATGTCGCTGGCGGTGTCGATCAGCAGCCGGAACGACGTTTCAGCGATCGTCCACGGATGGGTGGCCGTGCAACACGCCAGGTATCGCCCTTCGTTGAGGTAATGTTCGATCAGGCGAGGTTCATTCGGATCCAGGCCACAGCGAATCTGACGACTCATCCAGCGCCAGCTCTCCAGGTACGGATCCTCATGCAGGACAGAACTCATGATCCACACTCATTCGGTAATGATATTTATTATTAAATGATATTGAGAATCAACGCAATGGCAGCAGCGTAATCCACCTGTCAGGCAGGCATAAAAAAAGCGCGCTATCCGTGGGATAACGCGCTTTGGTTGAACCTCGCTACGGTCAGCTGCCGGCGACGGTCATCCGTTCGATCAATACCGAACCCGTGCGAATGTTGCTGCGCAGTTCCAAGTCATTGCCGACCGCAACGATCTGCTTGAACATGTCGCGCATATTGCCGGCAATGGTGACTTCCTGGACGGCAAATTGAATCTCGCCGTTTTCGACCCAGAACCCCGCCGCACCGCGCGAATAATCCCCGGTGACCATGTTCAGGCCCTGGCCCATCAACTCGGTCACCAGCAGGCCACGGCCCATGCGCCGCAACAACGCCGCCTGGTCTTCGTCGCCGTGGGTGACGAACAGGTTGTGTACGCCACCGGAGTTTGCAGTGCTCGGCAGGCCGAGTTTGCGGCCCGAGTAGGTGCCCAACACGTAGGACACCAACTCACCTTTCTCGACGAACGGCTTGGCATAAGTCGCCAGGCCATCGCCGTCGAACGCCGAACTGCCCATGGCCCGCATCAGGTGCGGACGTTCGTCGATGGTCAGCCACTCCGGAAACAGCTGCTGGCCGATCGCGCCTTCCAGGAACGATGATTTACGGTACAGGTTGCCACCGGAAATCGCCCCCAGGAAACTGCCGAACAAGCCGCCGGCCAACTCCGCGGAAAACAGCACGGGCACTTCGCACGTCGGCACTGGGCGCGCGCCCAGGCGGCTCGCGGCACGTTGTGCAGCGCGCTGGCCAATACTGGCAGGGTCCGCCAACAAATCGCCCTGGCGATTCACGTCGTACCAGTAGTCACGCTGCATCTGGCCATTGGCCTCGGCGATCATCACGCAGCTCAAGCTGTGTCGAGTGGATGCATAACCGCCGATAAAACCATGGCTGTTGCCGTACACGCGGCAGCCCTGATGGGTGCTCAACGTGGTGCCATCAGCGTTCTTGATGCGGGCATCAGCGTCGAACGCCGCCGCCTCACAGGTCAGTGCCTGCTCGATGGCTTGCTCGGGCGTGATGTCCCAGGCATGGAACAGATCGAAGTCCTTCAGGTCCTTGGCCATCAGCGCTTTATCGGCCAGGCCCGAGCTTTCATCCTCGGAGGTGTGCTTGGCGATTGCCAAGGCGGCGGCCACGGTTTCGCGAATCGCCTCCGGGCCACTCGCCGAAGTGCTGGCGGAACCCTTGCGCTGGCCAACGTACAAGGTGATGCCAAAGCCCTGGTCACGGTTGAATTCGACGGTTTCGACTTCCCGCTGGCGTACCGACGTCGACAGCCCCTGCTCCAGCGACACCGCAACTTCACAGGCGCTGGCCCCCTGGCGCTTGGCCTCGGCAAGGATCTGCTCGACTTGTTCCTGCAGTGCCGGTAACGCTTGCGGACCGACGCTTTGGGCTGCACTCATGGTTTTCTCCACTCAAATTCTGCTTTCGGTTAAGGCCATCGAGCGACCGGGCCGGACAAGCGGCCCCCGACTGGTTATCATGGCGGCGTTTCTTTGCGGACTGCCACCATGGTTGATTCTTACGACGACTCCCTCGATGGGGAGAAAAGCAAATCCCAGGTCAAACGTGAGCTGCATGCTCTGGTTGACCTCGGCGAGCGCCTTACAACGCTCAAGCCGGACTTGATTGCAAAACTGCCACTGACCGACGAAATGCGCCGGGCCCTGGCGGATGCGCCCAAGCACACCGCGAATATCGCGCGTAAACGGCACATCTCGTTTATCGGCAAACTGATGCGCGACCAGGACACTGACGCCATTCTGACCTTGCTCGATCAACTCGATGCCTCCACTCGCCAGTACAACGAACGCTTCCATAACCTGGAACGTTGGCGTGACCGCCTGATTTCGGGCGATGACGCTGTACTGGAGAAGTTTGTAGTGGATTATCCGGACGCGGACCGCCAGCAACTGCGCTCCCTGATTCGTCAGGCCCAGCACGAACTGGCGCAAAACAAGGCTCCGGCCACCAGCCGTAAAATCTTCAAGTACATCCGTGAGCTGGACGAGACTCAACGCGGCCTGCGCTGATCCTCTTCCCCGGGTGGCGACCTTCGCCACCCGGCGCTCCACGGCTTACGACCCCGTGCCACCCACGGTGATCGCATCAATCTTCAGCGTTGGCTGGCCGACACCCACCGGCACCGACTGCCCATCTTTCCCGCACGTGCCCACGCCGCTGTCCAGCGCCAGGTCGTTGCCGACCATCGACACCTTGCTCATGGCTTCCGGGCCGTTGCCAATCAACGTTGCCCCCTTGACCGGCGCGGTAATCTTGCCGTCTTCGATCAGGTACGCCTCGCTGGTGGAGAACACGAACTTGCCACTGGTGATATCCACCTGGCCGCCACCGAGGTTGGCGCAGTAGATACCGCGTTTCACCGAGGCGATGATTTCCGCCGGATCGCTTTCGCCACCGAGCATGTAGGTGTTGGTCATGCGCGGCATTGGCAGGTGCGCATAGGACTCGCGACGGCCATTACCGGTGCGCGCCACGCCCATCAGGCGGGCGTTGAGCTTGTCTTGCATGTAGCCCTTGAGCACGCCGTTTTCGATCAGGGTGGTGCACTCGGTCGGAGTGCCTTCGTCGTCGACACTCAGCGAGCCACGGCGACCGGCCAGGGTGCCGTCATCGACAATCGTGCACAGCTTGGACGCGACCATCTCGCCCATGCGCCCGCTGTAGGCGGAGCTGCCCTTGCGGTTGAAGTCGCCTTCCAGGCCATGACCGACCGCTTCGTGCAGCAACACGCCGGACCAGCCCGATCCCAGCACCACCGGCAACGTGCCGGCCGGCGCCGGAATAGCCTCCAGATTGACCAGCGCCTGGCGCAGCGCCTCACGGGCATACCCCATGGCGCGGTCATCGGTGAGGAAATATCGGTAGTCGGTACGCCCGCCGCCGCCATGGCCGCCGCGCTCGCGACGGCCGTTCTGCTCGACGATCACACTGACATTGAACCGCACCAGCGGGCGCACATCCGCCGCCAGGCCGCCGTCGGTGGAGGCCACCAGGATGCGCTCCCACACACCGGCCATGCTCACGGTGACTTGCTGGATGCGCGGGTCGAGGGCGCGGGTGGCCGCATCGATACGCTTGAGCAAATCGACTTTTTCCGCGCGGCTGATCACTTCCAGGGGGTTATCCGGCGCATACAATTGCGCCACATCCTGGGTGCTGAACGCCTGCACCGTGCCGTTCTGGCCGGCACGGGAAATCGAACGCGCAGCACGCGCGGCCAGGCCGAGGGCCTCCAGGGTGATTGCGTTGCTGTAGGCGAAGCCGGTTTTCTCACCGGACTGCGCACGCACGCCCACGCCTTGGTCGAGGTTGAAACTGCCTTCCTTGACGATGCCATCTTCAAGCGCCCAGGACTCGGAAATCTGCCCTTGGAAATACAGGTCGGCGGCGTCGATGCCGGGTCCGGCCAGATCGCCGAGCACGGTTTGCAGACTTTCGATGGTCACGCCACCGGGTGCCAGGAGGTGTTCACTGACTGAGGACAACAACTCGCTCATAGGTTTGGCCTTAAATTCATCGTTCTGAAGCAGGTCGCTGCGCGCCCTGCGAGAAAAAGCGCCGATGGTTGACCACCGGCATGCGCGCCCGTATCGACGCCTGTTCACTGCTGTCGCGTGCGGCCAGCAACACCGCTTCGCCTTGATCCTGTTGTGTCAGCACACGCCCCCACGGGTCGACGATCGCCGCGTGGCCGTAAGTTTCCCGAGGGCCCGGATGCACGCCCCCCTGGGCTGCCGCCAGCAAGTAGCACTGGGTCTCGATGGCGCGTGCGCGAATCAGCACGTCCCAGTGCGCGGCGCCGGTCACTGCGGTAAAGGCCGAGGGCGCCGTAATCAATTCAGCCCCCGCCGCACGCAACTCGCTGTACAACTCCGGGAAGCGCAGGTCGTAGCACACGGTCAGGCCCATCCGGCCCACCGGCGTATCCGCCACCACCACGTTGCCACCGAAAGCATAGTCGTCGGATTCGCGATAACGCCCGCGGGCATCCGCCACATCCACATCGAACAGGTGCAACTTGTCGTAGCGGGCAACGATCTCGCCCTGATCATCGATCAGCAGCGAGCAGGCATTGACCTTGGCATCCGGATGGTCCCTGGGCGGCAACGGCACAGTGCCGGCCACTATCCATAAGGTGAGGTCGCGGGCGGTCTGTTTCAACCATGGCAGGATCGGGCCTTCACCCAATGCCTCGGCGCGACCGATAGCGGCCACGTCGCGGCGGCCCATGGCGGCAAAGTTTTCCGGCAATACCGCCAGCTTCGCACCGCCTGCCGCCGCTTGCTCCAGCAAACGCCGGGCCTGGGCGAGATTGGCCAGCACATCACTCTGGCTGACCATTTGAATTACCGCAAAGGACATGGGCCGCTACTCCATAGAAGGCATGCGGCCATGCTACTCCACAGGCTCTCAGTTTGGTTTTTCAAATGGCTTGTCGAAGGTGATTTTTGGATCCTTCCACGGGCCTTCCACCTTGTATTGCACGCTGGCAAAGCGCGCCACACGGTCGCCGATCAGCTTGTCGATCAGGAACAACGCGCCGCCAATGGCCGGCGCCCCCACGATCAGCGCAGCAATCGGCAGGTTGTTGGTGACGGGCAGGGTCACCAGCAACTTGGCGTCGACCCGATCGGCCACCAGGTCCAGGGTGCCGTTGAGCTCCAGGTTGGTCGACGGCCCGGTCATGGTGATGGGCTCACGGGTCACGAACACGCCATTGCTGGCGGCCAACAAGCCTTTGACCCGGTCATAGCTCAGGCCTTTGCCGAGCAGGTCGGAGAAGTCCAGCCGCAAACGGCGGCCGATGGAGTTGAAGTTAAGCAGGCCGAACACCCGCAGCGCCTGGGCGCCGCCTTCCACTTCAACGAACTGGCCGCTGCGGAAAGCCGCGTCCAGGCTGCCGGAGAAACGCTTCGGCCCGACATAAGCCGGCGAACCGGGCCAGCGACCGTCCACATCCAGGTGGAAGTCCTTGCTGGTGACCGTCGGCGCGTAGCCCCAGCCCTTGAGCACATCGCCAATGTTCTTGCCATCCAGGCGACCCTTGTACCAACTGCCGCTGGCTCCCAGCGCACCTTCCCAGCCACCGGCGCCCTTGAGCTGCATGCCCTTGAGCCCCAGGTCCAGGTTGTTGAAGGCCAGGCCCTTGGCGGTCGGACGGATTTTCAGTGACCACGCCCCGACAAGGTCGGGCCCTTGGAACAGTTGATCAATCGCGATATCCAGGGCCGGAATGTCCTTGGGGTCGACGTCGGCCAATGGGTCCGGGGCGTTCTCGTCGGCCTGCACCGTCGGGTCCACCGCCGGCAGTTTCACGTATTGCAGGTTGACCGCAATCGGAGCGCCCTTGGCGTCCGGCAGGTTCACCGTGCCTTTGGCTTGCTGGCTGTCGAGCTGCAGGCCCCAAGCGGCAGGCTTGCGGTCCAGTTGCAGGCTGACCTGATCAAACTGGGTGCCAAAGCCGGTCAGTTTGCCCACCTTGAAGTCTGCGCCGCTGAGCAATTGCTTGGCGCTGCCGCCCGGGTCCTTGCCCGCATAGCGGTCGACCAGTTTTTTCCACGGGTCGATATCCAGCTCGGAGAGCACACCGCGAATCCGCAGTCCCTTGCCTGCGGGCAGCACCGCATCGCCATCGCCGAGGAACAACTCGCCGCGCCCGTCATTGAATTTGTCCGGCGGCGCGGCAAAGGTAAAGTTCGCCAACTCGCCATAGTCAAACCAGTAGCGCCGCTCGGCACCCTGCAAGGTCATGCGGAACGTGCTGTCGCGGCCCTGGCTGGCCGGCATGCCGAACGGGGCCGGCAGGTCCACCGCCACGCCCTTGAGGTTGGAACTGACCATCAACTGGCTGTCGGCGCCGTCCAGATTGACCTGCAGTTGGTACGGAATATCCCCGGATACCGGCAATGGCTGGCTGATTTTCAGCCAATCGGTCAGCCGCTTGACCGTGACCTGCCCCCTGGCCGTCACACGGGTGCTGATACTACCCGGCTTGCCATCGGCGAAAATCTGCGCGGTGATCGGCCGGTCGAACGCCTGCGCTGTGATGTTCTGGCCGCTCAGGCCCTTGGCACTGTCAAAACGGAAATCGCCCTTGAGCTGGGTCAGATCCAGAGTCGGCTCAGCCAATTGCAGGCGCGCCTTGTCGGTCTGGAAATCCACCACGATCTTGGGCTCGGTGCCCTTGGCCAATGGAATGTCCAGGTCGAGCTTGCCTTTCAGGTCGCCCTCGCCTTTCCAGCCGGCAAAGGTCGATGCCGTACCGATCGGAGCTTCCTGCAGGATCTTCAGGCCATCGCCAAGCCCGCCGGCAAATTCGCCGGTGAGCAACAGGTGGCTGTCCTTGCCCTCAGGCGCGTGCGGAATATTGACGTAGACGTCCTTGACCTTGGTGTCGAGCAGTTGGCCCTTGCTGGCCAGGATGCGCACCCCGCTCTCTTCGACGAACACTTCGCCCTTGACCTTGCTCACATGCGGCCAGCCAGGCTGGAACGCCAGCTCGGCGTCGTGCACCTTGAAGAACAGGCTGATGTTGCGTGAAGCCGGCAATGCGTCGTGGTTCAGCGAACCCTGGTACTGGAAGAAACCCTGGTCGACCGCGCCCTTGAGAATCGCCGTGCGCAGCCATTCGTCCAAGGCCGGGCTCAGCACCGCAGGCAAATACTTGGGGGTGAAACGCCCATCGCCGTCGACCATGCCGACCCGCAGGTCCATGTAGTCTTCCTGGGTATGGTCGAAATGCAGGCGAATCAGGAAATCCGCCGCGATCTTGCCTTCCTCACCCAGCACCTTGATATACGGGGCGATCAGGGTGAAACCCTGCTTGTCGAGTTTCCAGGTCAGGCGTGCATTGGCCTGGAGGTACTGCCAGGGCTTGGCGAAAATCGGGTCGAGGTGCAGGGAAAAGTCCTTGCTGTCCATGCGCAACTCGCCATGGCCCAAGTCACCGCTGATGCTGCCGGACACGTTGCGCGCAGCCGGCGCGCCGAAGTACGCATCAAAACCCACACGTTCGAGATTGGCGGCGAAGCTGACCTTCTGGTCGGTGCTGTCCTGGGGACGGAAATCCACCAGCACATTACGCAGCAAGCCGGTGGCCTTGAGGTGTTCGATAGTCTTGGCGAAGCCTTCGGGCAGCGGCGCCAGGGCATTCAACAGTGGGGTGATCGGCGTGAGGTCCAGGCGGTCAGCCTGCAGCTTCCAGACCTCCTGCGCCGTGTCGGTGGGCAGGCTTTGCTGCAGCTGCAGGCGCGACTCCCAGCGGGTGTCCCCCAGGTTCATGGCCAGCGAGTCGAACAACACCTTGAGACCGCTCTCGCTGCGCTGCACGTACGCTGTCAGCGCGAGGTTTTCGATATGCACGGGCTTGCGGTCGGCGTAACTGCCCTTCACCTGTGGCGAGTTAAGGCGCACCACCGCGCTCTGCACGGTGCGCTGGCCCCAGCTCAACCAGAATTCGCCGCCGGCCTTGAATTGGGTGAGTTTCCACTGCTGGGTCAGCCGGGCCGGAATCCACTTGGCCCAGTCGCTTTGCGGCAGGCTCAGGTAGGCATCGACGGCACCGTCTTTCCACTGGCTCGCGCGAATCCGACTGCGCAGGCTCAGGGCCAGCGGCTGGCCGTCGGGCAGTGTCAGGCGGGCATCCAGGCGCTGGCGTGTGGCACCCGTGTGCAGGCTCAGGCCCACGTACGTCAGGGTCAGCGGTGCCTGGCCGTACGGCTGCAACGTGACCTGGCTGTCGAGCAAAGACACGCGCTTGACCCTCTGCATCCGCGTGAGCACCTGCTCCGGATCCAACGGCTGGTCATCCTGCACCGGCAAGCCTTGCAAGGCCCAATGGCCGTCCTTGTCTTCCTTGACGCTCAATTGCAGGCCACTGACTTCCAGATGGGCAATGCGCACTTCGCGCGCCATCAGGCTGGCCCAGAGGTCCGGCACCACTTCGACCTGGTCCAGGCGCAAGGCACTGCTGCCCTCGCCGACCATCACGTCATGGGCCAGCAGCACCGGCGCAAAACCGCTCCAACGCCCTTCGAGGCTGCCGATCTGCAGCGGCATGTCCACCGCAGCCTGGGCCTTGGCTTCAATTTCTGCGCGGTATTCAGCCACCAGCGGGGTCAATTCACGACCCAGGCTCACGTACACCGCCGCCAACACCAGCAGCAAAGCGCACAGGCCCAGGCCCCAACGGGTCAAAGCGGCAAAAAAGCGTATCAGACGCTCCATGTCAGGCGACCCTCAAGGCAGTAGACGGACAGCAGATCAAGGTCTGCAGGTCTCGTAAAAAGAAAACGATTGGGGATCAGAGCAGCACCACGTCGTATTGTTCCTGGGAATACATGGTTTCAACCTGGAAGCGGATCGTGCGCCCGATAAAACCTTCCAGTTCTGCCACGTTGCCGGACTCCTCGTCGAGCAACCGGTCGACCACTTTCTGGTTGGCGAGCACTCTATAGCCTTCGGCCTGGTAGGCACGCGCCTCCCGTAGGATTTCGCGGAAAATCTCGTAGCAAACCGTTTCCGGGGTCTTCAACTTGCCGCGCCCCTGGCAGCTGCTGCAAGGCTCGCACAGCACTTGCTCCAGGCTTTCGCGCGTGCGTTTGCGGGTCATCTGCACCAGGCCCAGCTCGGTAATGCCGATGATGTTGGTCTTGGCGTGATCGCGCTCCAGCTGTTTCTCCAGGGTGCGCAACACCTGGCGCTGGTGCTCTTCGTCTTCCATGTCGATGAAGTCGATGATGATGATGCCGCCCAGGTTGCGCAGGCGCAGTTGACGGGCAATCGCGGTGGCCGCTTCGAGGTTGGTCTTGAAGATGGTTTCTTCGAGGTTGCGGTGACCGACAAACGCCCCGGTGTTGACGTCGATGGTGGTCATGGCTTCCGCCGGGTCCACCACCAGGTAGCCGCCCGACTTGAGCGGGACCTTGCGTTCCAGGGCTTTCTGGATTTCGTCTTCGACGCCATACAGGTCGAAGATCGGCCGTTCCCCCGGGTAATGCTCCAGGCGGTCGGCAATTTCCGGCATCAATTCGGCAACAAATTGCGTGGTTCGCTGGAAGGTTTCCCGCGAGTCGATGCGAATTTTCTCGATCTTCGGGCTGACCAGGTCGCGCAAGGTCCGCAGGGCCAGACCGAGGTCTTCGTAGATAACGCTCGGCGCACCGATGGTCTTGATCTGCGCGCCGATCTGGTCCCACAGGCGCCGCAGGTAGCGGATATCCATGAGGATTTCATCGGCACCGGCGCCTTCGGCAGCCGTGCGCAGGATAAAACCGCCGGCTTCCTTGATACCTTCGGCCGCCACACAGTCGCTGACCACCTTTTTCAGGCGCTCGCGCTCGGCTTCGTCTTCGATCTTCAGGGAAATGCCGACATGTGCGGTACGCGGCATGTACACCAGGTAGCGCGACGGGATCGACAGCTGGGTTGTCAGCCGTGCGCCCTTGGAACCGATGGGGTCCTTGGTGACTTGCACCACCAGGCTCTGCCCTTCGTGCACCAGGGCGCTGATGCTTTCGACTGCCGGGCCCTCGCGCAGGGAAATTTCCGAGGCGTGGATAAACGCAGCACGGTCCAGGCCGATGTCGACGAATGCGGCCTGCATCCCCGGCAGTACTCGCACCACCTTGCCTTTGTAGATATTGCCGACGATCCCGCGCTTCTGGGTGCGCTCGACGTGCACTTCTTGCAGAACACCGTTCTCTACCACCGCCACGCGCGATTCCATCGGCGTGATATTGATCAGAATCTCTTCACTCATGGCTGGGTCTCGTTCAGGCATTTTCACAATAGTGACCGATCGCTTAAGGCTGGGCGCGCAATTAAAGGCGTTCAGCGCGCGGTAAGGTGTTGCCAACAGGGTATGCCGAATTGGGCGAGCAGTTGCGCGGTTTCGCACACCGGCAGGCCCACCACGGCGGAATAACTGCCATTGAGACCGGCAACGAACACCGAACCCAGGCCCTGGATAGCATAGCCGCCCGCTTTGTCCTGGGGTTCGCCACTGTGCCAGTAGGTTGTAGCCTCTTCGACAGAAATCCCGCGAAACCGTACGCGACTGCTTACACAGTGGGTTTCGCAGCGCTGGCCGTCAGTCAGGGCAATGGCGGTCAGCACTTCATGCTCACGCCCTGCCAGGGCCATCAGCATCGCCAGCGCGTCAGCCTGGTCTACCGGCTTGCCGAGGATCTTGCCGTCCACAATCACGGCGGTGTCGGCGCCCAGCACACAAGCGCCGGCGGTGTGTTCAAGCGCAGCAAAACCCGCCGCTGCCTTGCCGCGAGCAAGACGCTCGACGTAGGCAACGGCGGTTTCGTTGGTAAGAGGGGTTTCATCAATGGCGGCGCTGACCACGGTGAAAGGCACACCGATCTGGGTCAGCAGTTCACGCCGCCGCGGGGAGCCCGAGGCCAGGTAAAGCGAATTCATTGCAGACTCTCCCTGTAGAGTTCGATAACCAGGCAGAGCCTCGCAATCCATTCAATTGATTTTATAGCGACGACGTAACCCACGCAGGCCGAAACTGATCCATGGCCACAACAAGGCGCTGACCAGGGCCGGCAGCACCAGTGCCAGGGTTGGCTGGCGATTGCCGGTCAGGGCGCTCAGCCAGAGTTGCACCAGCTGCGCCAGGCCGAAGATCACCAGAATCACCAGGCATTGCTGCCACATGGGAAACATGCGCAGGCGTTGCTGCAACGACAGCACCAGGAAAGTGATCAGCGTCAGGATCAATGCGTTCTGGCCCAGCAAGGTGCCATACAGCACATCTTCCGCCAAGCCCAGAAACATGGCCGTGACCATGCCGACTTTGTGCGGCAGGTTCAGCGACCAGAAAGCCAGCAACAACGCCAGCCAGAGCGGACGCAGGATTTCCATGAATTGCGGCAGTGGCGAAACACTGAGCAACAAGCCGATGGCGAACGTCAGCCAGACGATCCAGCCATTGCGCGAATGAGTACCGGCCATTTATTCCTCCCTCTGCCGTGTGGTCGCCGGAGCGGTGGTCGCTGGGCGGGCGGCCGGTGCCGTCACGGGCGGCTTGGCCGCCGGTGCAGCAGCTGGCGTTGACGCAGGGGGTTTGGTCGCCGCCGGTTTAACCGGATGCGCGGTGTGCGTCGCAGGCTTCACGGCGGTCGCCACAGGCGCTGCAGCCGGGGCCACCGCGGGCGTAACCGGTGCAGCAGCGGCAGGCTTGGGCACGGTCGCAGGAATGATGGGCGTGGTGCCGTTCTTCTTGTCTTCCGCTTCCTGGGCCTGGGCAGCTTCGTTGGCGCGCTCTTCCGGGGTACGGTTGTCGCTGAACACCAGCAGCAGGTAGCGGCTGCGGTTCAAGGCAGCAGTCGGCACCGCGCGCACAATGGCGAAGGGCTGGCCGGAATCGTGGATCACTTCCTTGACCGTCGCCACCGGGTAACCCGCCGGGAAGCGCTGGCCCAGGCCGGAGCTGACCAGCAGGTCGCCTTCCTTGATGTCGGCCGTATCGGCGACGTGGCGCAATTCCAGGCGTTCCGGGTTGCCCGTACCGCTGGCAATCGCGCGCAGGCCGTTACGGTTGACCTGCACGGGAATGCTATGGGTCGTGTCCGTCAGCAACAGCACCCGCGAGGTGTAGGGCATCAACTCGACCACCTGCCCCATCAGGCCACGCGCATCGAGCACCGGCTGACCGAGCACCACGCCATCGCGCTCACCCTTGTTGATGATGATGCGGTGGGTAAAGGGGTTGGGGTCCATGCCGATCAACTCGGCCACTTCGACCTTTTCGTTGACCAGTGCGGAAGAATTGAGCAACTCGCGCAGCCGAACGTTCTGCTCGGTGAGGGCCGCGAGCTTTTGCATGCGCCCCTGCAACAGCAGGTTTTCAGTCTTGAGTTTTTCGTTCTCGGCGACCAGCTCGGTGCGGCTGCCGAATTGGCTGGCCACGCCCTGGTACAGACGTTGCGGCAGGTCGGTGATCCAGTATGTCTGCATCAACACCAGCGACATCTGGCTACGCACAGGCTTGAGCAGTGCAAAGCGGGCATCGACCACCATCAGCGCGACCGAAAGCACGACCAGCACCAGCAGGCGCACGCCCAATGAGGGGCCTTTGGCGAAAAGCGGTTTAATAAGCCGCTCCTCCCAGGCAAATGTTCTCTTTATTCATACGGCATCTAACCGGCCTGGATGCAGATTGAAGAAGATAAACGCCAACAGGCAGCACTGCAAAGTGCTGCCTGTTGGCGAAACATGGGCAAACCAGCAAACTCTTATTCGCTGGAGAGCAGGTCCATGGTGTGTTTATCCATCATTTCCAGTGCACGGCCACCGCCACGGGCGACGCAGGTCAGCGGGTCTTCGGCAACGATCACCGGCAGGCCGGTTTCCTGGGCCAGCAGCTTGTCGAGGTCGCGCAGCAAGGCGCCACCACCGGTCAGCACCAGGCCACGCTCGGCGATGTCGGAAGCCAGTTCCGGCGGCGATTGCTCCAGGGCGCTCTTCACAGCCTGAACGATGGTGGCCAGGGACTCTTGCAGAGCTTCCAGCACTTCATTGGAGTTCAGGGTGAAGGCACGTGGAACGCCTTCGGCCAGGTTGCGACCGCGAACATCGACTTCGCGAACTTCGCCGCCCGGGTAAGCGGTACCGATTTCCTGCTTGATGCGCTCGGCGGTGGATTCGCCGATCAGGCTGCCGTAGTTGCGACGCACGTAGGTGATGATCGCTTCGTCGAAGCGGTCGCCGCCAACCCGTACGGATTCGGCATACACCACACCGTTCAGGGAGATCAGGGCGATTTCAGTAGTACCACCACCGATATCCACCACCATCGAACCGCGGGCTTCTTCAACCGGCAGGCCGGCACCGATCGCAGCAGCCATTGGCTCTTCGATCAGGAACACTTCGCGGGCACCGGCACCGAGCGCCGATTCACGGATGGCACGACGCTCCACCTGGGTGGACTTGCATGGAACGCAGATCAGCACACGAGGGCTGGGCTGCAGGAAACTGTTTTCGTGAACCTTGTTGATGAAGTACTGCAGCATCTTCTCGCAGACACTGAAGTCGGCGATCACGCCGTCTTTCATCGGACGAATGGCAGCAATATTGCCTGGTGTACGGCCGAGCATGCGCTTGGCCTCGGTGCCAACGGCAACGACACTTTTCTGATTACCATGGGTCCGAATGGCCACAACCGATGGCTCATTCAGGACGATACCGCGCTCGCGCACGTAAATAAGGGTGTTGGCAGTGCCCAGGTCAATGGAAAGATCGCTGGAAAACATGCCACGCAGTTTCTTGAACATGGGAAAGGGACCCTAGGCAACGCGTGGGTAAAAAAGTGCGGCAAACTCTAACAACGACAGGGATTTTGGGCAAGGCGCCAATGTGCTAAATTGGCCGACTTTCTGTGCACCAACCCCCACAATCGCGGCCGTAAGACCGTAGAAATGCGGTAGTGTTCCGACAATCTAACACACGGACAGCCTCCGTTCTGTTTTCCACTGGAGATTCCCATGGCGCTTGAACGCTCCGACGTGGAAAAAATCGCTCATCTGGCCTCGCTTGGCCTGAATGAAGCCGATCTTCCACAGACCACCGCAGCCCTGAACAGCATTCTCGGGCTGGTTGACCAAATGCAGGCCGTGGACACCGACGGCATCGAGCCCCTGGCTCACCCGCTGGAAGCCAGCCAGCGCCTGCGCGCAGACGTCGTGACCGAGAGTAATAATCGCGAGGCCTACCAGTCCATCGCGCCAGCGGTCGAAAACGGCCTGTACCTGGTTCCGAAAGTCATCGACTAAAGGGAAAGAGCCTGCAATGCATCACATGACTCTGGCCGAGATCGCCCGCGGTCTCGCCGATAAAAAGTTTTCTTCCGAAGAGCTGACCAAGACCCTGCTGGCGCGCATCGCCGAGCACGATCCAAAGGTCAACAGCTTCATCAGCCTCACCGAGGAACTGGCGCTGAGCCAGGCCAAGGCCGCCGACGCACGTCGCGCCAACGGTGAGAACGGTGCCCTGCTGGGCGCGCCGATCGCCCACAAGGACTTGTTCTGCACCCAGGGCATTCGCACCAGTTGCGGCTCGAAGATGCTCGACAACTTCAAGGCGCCCTACGACGCCACCGTGGTGTCCAAGCTGGCTGCCGCCGGGGCCGTGACCCTGGGCAAGACCAACATGGACGAATTCGCCATGGGCTCGGCCAACGAGTCGAGCTACTACGGCGCGGTGAAAAACCCGTGGAACCTGGAGCACGTGCCCGGCGGTTCGTCCGGTGGCTCGGCTGCGGCCGTGGCGGCTCGCTTCCTGCCGGCTGCCACCGCCACCGATACCGGCGGCTCGATCCGCCAGCCGGCGGCCTTCACCAACCTCACCGGCCTGAAACCGACCTACGGTCGTGTTTCCCGCTGGGGCATGATCGCCTACGCATCCAGCCTCGATCAGGGCGGCCCCCTGGCTCGCACCGCTGAAGACTGCGCGATTTTGTTACAAGGCATGGCAGGCTTCGATAAACAGGACTCCACCAGCATCGATGAGCCGGTGCCGGACTACAGCGCCAGCCTCAATACCTCGCTCAAGGGCCTGCGCATCGGCGTGCCGAAGGAATACTTCAGCGCCGGCCTCGACCCGCGTATCGCCGAGTTGGTGCACAACAGCGTCAAGGAGCTGGAAAAGCTCGGCGCCGTGATCAAGGAAATCAGCCTGCCGAACAACCAGCACGCGATTCCTGCGTACTACGTGATCGCGCCCGCTGAAGCCTCCTCCAACCTGTCGCGCTTCGACGGCGTGCGTTTTGGCTATCGCTGCGAAAACCCGAAAGACCTTACCGACCTGTACAAACGCTCGCGCGGCGAAGGCTTCGGTGTTGAAGTACAACGCCGGATCATGGTCGGTGCCTACGCGCTGTCGGCCGGTTACTACGACGCGTACTACCTCAAGGCGCAAAAAATCCGTCGCCTGATCAAGAACGACTTCATGGCGGCCTTTGAAGAAGTCGACGTCATCCTCGGTCCAACCACGCCCAACCCGGCCTGGAAGATCGGCGCCAAGACCGGCGACCCGATCGCCGAATACCTGGAAGACTTGTACACCATCACCGCCAACCTCGCGGGCCTGCCGGGCTTGTCCATGCCCGCCGGTTTCGTCGATGGCCTGCCGGTCGGCGTGCAACTGCTCGCCCCGTATTTCCAGGAAGGCCGCCTGCTCAATGTGGCGCACCAGTACCAGTTGCACACCGACTGGCACACCCGCACCCCTACCGGCTTCTGAGGAGAACACTATGCAATGGGAAGTTGTGATCGGGCTGGAGATTCATACCCAGCTCGCCACCCAATCGAAGATTTTCTCCGGTAGCGCCACCACGTTCGGCTCCGAGCCCAATACCCAGGCCAGCCTGGTCGACCTGGGCATGCCCGGTGTCCTGCCGGTGCTGAACCAGGAAGCGGTGCGCATGGCGGTGATGTTCGGCCTGGCGATCGACGCCGAGATCGGCCAGCACAACGTGTTCGCGCGCAAGAACTACTTCTACCCGGACCTGCCCAAGGGCTACCAGATCAGCCAGATGGAATTGCCGATCGTCGGCAAGGGCCACCTGGACATCCCGCTGGAAGACGGCACCATCAAGCGTGTCGGCGTAACCCGCGCGCACCTCGAAGAAGACGCCGGCAAGAGCCTGCACGAAGAATTCCCGGGCGCCACCGGTATCGACCTGAACCGCGCCGGTACACCGTTGCTGGAGATCGTGTCCGAGCCGGACATGCGCAGCGCCAAGGAAGCCGTTGCCTACGTCAAGACCATCCACGCGCTGGTGCGCTACCTGGGCATCTGCGACGGCAACATGGCCGAAGGTTCGCTGCGTTGTGACTGCAACGTGTCGATCCGGCCCAAGGGCCAGGTCGAGTTCGGCACCCGTTGCGAGATCAAGAACGTCAACTCGTTCCGTTTCATCGAGAAGGCGATCAACAGCGAAGTGCGTCGCCAGATCGAGCTGATCGAAGACGGCGGCAAGGTCATCCAGCAGACCCGCCTGTACGACCCGAACAAAGACGAAACCCGCGCCATGCGCAGCAAGGAGGAAGCCAACGACTACCGTTACTTCCCCGATCCGGACCTGTTGCCGGTCGTCCTTGAAGACTCGTTCCTCAACGACATCCGCGCCACGTTGCCGGAATTGCCGCAGCAGAAACGCGAGCGCTTCCAGGAGCAGTTCGGCCTGTCGGTCTACGATGCCAGCGTCCTGGCTTCCAGCCGTGAACAAGCCAACTACTTCGAGAAAGTCGTGAGCATCGCCGGTGACGCCAAGTTGGCGGCCAACTGGGTGATGGTTGAGCTGGGCAGCCTGCTGAACAAGCAAGGCCTGGAAATCGACGAAGCGCCGGTGTCCGCCGAGCAATTGGGCGGCATGCTGCTGCGCATCAAGGACAACACCATCTCCGGCAAAATCGCCAAGACCGTGTTCGAAGCGATGGCCAGCGGTGAAGGCAGCGCCGACGACATCATCGAGAAACGTGGCCTCAAGCAAGTCACCGACAGCGGCGCGATCTCGGCCGTGCTGGATGAAATGCTGGCGGCCAACGCCGAGCAGGTCGAGCAGTACCGTGCGGCAGACGAAGCCAAGCGCGGCAAGATGTTCGGCTTCTTTGTCGGCCAGGCCATGAAAGCCTCCAAGGGCAAGGCCAACCCGCAACAGGTGAACGAATTGCTGAAGAGCAAGCTCGAAGGCTGACACGTGCAGGACCCGGCTTCTGTGGGAGCCGGGCTTGCCCGCGATGCAGGCGCCTCGGAGCATCAGTTACACCGGGGTGAAGCCATCGCAGGCAAGCCAGCTCCCACGCAAGCCAACTCCAACATTTGTAATGGGACTCCTTGCATGAAGCGTCTACTCGGCCTGCTGGCCCTGTTCTCCCTACTGGCCGGTTGCGCCAGCGGCATCATCAACCCCAATGGCTACGACGAAACCGGCACCGCCTCCTATTACGGCGCCAAACACCATGGCAACAAGACCGCCAGCGGTGAACCTTTCAACCAGAACGCCCTGACCGCAGCCCATCGGCAACTGCCCTTCGGCACCCAGGTCAAGGTGACTAATCTGGACAACGACAAATCCGTCGTGGTCCGCATCAACGATCGCGGCCCGCACACGCGTGGGCGCTTGATCGACCTTTCACGCAAGGCTGCCGAACAACTGGGCATGCTCGGCAGTGGCACTGCGCGCGTGCGCGTGCAAGCCTTGGGCAACTGAAGGCGCCGCCGTGGCCATTTTCGGATTGACCGCCCTCTCGCCCTGGAGCCTGCTCGAACTGGTCAGCGGCCTGCTGCTGCTGATCGTCGGCGCCGAGGTCCTGGTGCGCGCCGCCGTGCGCCTGGCCGCGAGCCTGAAAGTGCGGCCGCTGATCATCGGCTTGAGCATCGTCGCCTTTGGCAGCAGTGCGCCACAGATGACCGTCAGCCTGCAGGCCACCCTGGCCGGCAACACCGATATCGCCGTGGGCAGCGTGATCGGCAGCAGTATCTTCAACATCCTGGTGACCCTGGGCCTGTCGGCGCTGATCATTCCCCTGCGCGTCTCACGCCAACTGGTGCGCGTGGATATCCCGGTGATGATCCTCGCCGGTCTGCTGGTATTCACCCTGGCGGCCAATGAAGAACTGACACCCGTCGACGGCTTGTGGTTGCTGTTGGCGCTGGTCGCCTACCTGGGCGTGCTGCACTACCAGACGCGCCATTCCCGCCGCCCGCGCACCCTCGACACCGTGGCCCGCGCGCCGTGGCTCAGCAGCGTTCTGCTGATGCTCGCAGGCCTGCTGGTGCTGGTCCTGGCCGGGCACTTGCTGCTGGGCGCGGCGGTGGATGTGGCAGCGGACCTGGGCCTCTCGGAACGCATCATCGGCCTCACGCTGATCGGCGTCGGTACCTCGCTGCCCTGCCTCGCCACCTCACTGATCGCCGCCCTGCGGGGACAGCGGGAAATTGCCGTGGGCAACGTGATCGGCAGCAACCTGTTCAACCTGCTGGGCGTGCTGGGGATCACCGCCCTGCTCGCGCCCTCGCCGCTGTCGGTGTCGCCCAATGCGCTGGATTTCGACCTGCCGGTAATGCTCGGTGTGGTGGTGCTGTGCCTGCCGGTGTTCTACACCGGTTACCGCGTGACCCGCGCCGAAGGCCTGGTGCTGCTGGGCCTGTACCTGGCGTACGGGCTGCACGTGATGTCGTTCACCACCGGCATGCCCCTGGCCAACAAGCTTGAACAACTGATGCTGTATTACGTCCTGCCAGTGCTGGTGGCCTTCCTGTTGTTCAGCACGCTGCGAGCCTGGCGCCGCCAACACAAGAGGGATTCGCAATGACCGATCAGAAAAAGCCCGGGGTTGAGATGCGTCGCCAGGTGATGGGCGATGTGTTCGTCGACCGTGCCCTGGGCAACGCCACCGAGTTCACCCAACCGCTGCAGGATTTCGTCAACGAGCATGCCTGGGGCAGCGTGTGGAACCGCGAAGGCCTGCCGCTGAAGACCCGCAGCCTGATCACCCTCGCCGCCCTGACCGCGCTCAAGTGCCCACAGGAACTCAAGGGCCACGTGCGTGGCGCGCTGAATAATGGCTGTACCGTTGAGGAGATTCGCGAAGCACTGCTGCACTGCGCGGTGTACGCCGGCGTCCCGGCGGCGATTGATGCGTTCCGCGCGGCGCAGGAAGTGATTGAGGCGTATCAGGCCGATCAGCCGTGACGGCGAGCTAGCTTTCGCAGGCAAGCCAGCTCCCACATTTGATCTCCATATGCCCGAGTGCCTGAGCCATACCTCAATTCCTGTGGGAGCGGGTTTGCTCGCGAAGGCGGTATGTCAGTTGATGCATCAGGTGCCTGACCCACCGCCTTCGCAGGCAAGCCAGCTCCCACATTTGATCTTCATATGCCCGGGAGCCTAAGCCGTACCTCAATTCCTGTGGGAGCGGGCTTGCTCGCGAAGGCGGTATGTCAGTTGATGCATCAGGTGCCTGACCCACCGCTTTCGCAGGCAAGCCAGCTCCCACATTTGATCTCCGTATGCCCGGGGGCCTGAGCCATACCTCGATTTCTGTGGGAGCGGGCTTGCTCGCGAAGGCGGTATGTCAGTTGATGCATCAGGTGCCTGACACACTGCTTTCGCAGGCAAGCCGGCTCCCACATTTGATCTTCATATGCCCGGGTGCCTAAGCCATACCTCAATTCCTGTGGGAGCGGGCTTGCTCGCGAAGGCGGTATGTCAGTTGATGCATCGTTGCCTGACCCACCGCTTTCGCAGGCAAGCCAGCTCCCACATTTGATCTCCATATGCCCGGGGGCCTGAGCCATACCTCAATTCCTGTGGGAGCGGGCTTGCTCGCGAAGGCGGTATGTCAGTTGATGCATCGTTGCCTGACCCACCGCT